>NZ_VFMQ01000001.1:301003-602006 GCF_006715175.1 Curtobacterium citreum
GGCTCCGCCGGGACCGCACCGGTCGCGGCGTGCGCCGCGTCCGAGGCCTTCGGCGCGACCTGTTCCGTGCCGCGTGCCCGGCCGACCAGGTCCATCAGGTGGTAGACGACGATCGCCGCGACGGTGCCGACGATGATGCCGCCGAAGGTGGCGCCACCGAACGAGAACGTGAAGTCGGCGATGCCCATGATCAGGGCGATGCCCGCGGTCAGCTGGTTCTTCGGCTTGGCGAAGTCCACCTTGTTCTCGACCCAGATGCGGATGCCGATGACGCCGATCAGGCCGTACAGCGCCGTGGTCGCACCGCCGAGCACGCCGGCCGGGACCGACGAGATGACCATCCCGACCTTCGGCGACAGCCCGAGCAGGATCGCGACGATGCCCGCGACCCAGTACGCGGCGGTGGAGAAGACCCGCGTGGCGGCCATGACGCCGATGTTCTCGCCGTAGGTCGTCGTGGCCGAACCGCCTCCGACGCCGGCGAGCACCGTCGAGAGGCCGTCCGCCATGAGCGCGCGTCCGGTCAGCGGCGTGAGGTCGCGGCCGGTCAGCTGCCCGACGCCCTTCACGTGACCGACGTTCTCGGCCACGAGCGCGAGGACGACGGGCACGAAGCCCAGGTACACGGCGAGCTGCCCGGGGTCGAAGGCCGGCGCGGTGAAGGTCGGCAGGCCGACCCAGGGGACCTCGGACACCTTCGACAGGTCGACCTGCCCCGACAGCGCGGCCACGACGTACCCGACGACGACACCGATCACGATCGACAGGCGTCCGACGAGCCCCTTGAACAGGACGGTCACCAGGATGATCGCCGCGAGGGTGACCACCGCGGTCAGGGGTGCCTTCGTGAAGTTGTCGCGGGCGGCCGGCGCCAGGTTGAACCCGATCAGGGCGACGATCGCACCGGAGACCACCGGTGGCATGAGCCGGTCGATCCAGCCCGCGCCGGCCAGGTGCACCACGAGGCCGACGAGCGCGAGCAGGGCGCCGACGACGATGATGCCGGACAGGGCGAGGGGGATGCCGCCGATCTTCGTCGCGGCCGCGATCGGCGCGATGAAGGCGAACGACGAGCCGAGGTAGCTCGGCAGCCGGTTGCCCGTGATGAGCAGGAAGAGGAGGGTCCCGACACCGCTGAAGAGCAGTGTCGTGGACGGCGGGAAGCCGGTCAGCAGCGGGACCAGGAAGGTCGCGCCGAACATCGCGACGACGTGCTGGACACCGAGGCCGATCGTCCGCCCCCAGCTCAGGCGCTCGTCCGGCGCAACGATCGTCGAGGCGGAGACGGTCGCGCCGTCCCCGTGCAGCTTCCAGCCGAGTCCCATGCGATGACCGTACCGGGCCGCCGGCACCCTGTGCGGTCGTCCACAGGGGTGGACACCGACCGGGTGCCGAGCCGGTGGTGGTGGCTATCGTGGACGCATGACGGACGTCGCACCCACGCCAGGGAACCCGAGCACGGGGACCACGCAGACCTCGGGAGCCCTCGGCTCCGGGATCACGACCGACGAGCTCGACCCCGCGGTCCGACCGCAGGACGACCTGTACCGGCACGTGAACGGCTCGTGGATCGACGCGACGCCCATCCCCGACGACAAGGCGCGGTACGGCTCGTTCACGGTGCTGGCCGAGGCCGCCGAGGAAGCCGTCCGCGCGATCGTCGAGCGCTCCCAGCAGGCCGCTCCGGGGACCGAGGAGCGGAAGGTCGGGGACCTCTACACGTCCTTCACCGACGAGCAGCACCTGGAGTCGCTCGGCACGGAGCCGATCGAGCCCCTGCTCGCCGAGGTCGACGCGGTCGCCTCCGTCGAGGACGTCGTCCGCATGGTCGGCCGCTTCGAACGGCTCGGGCTGCCCGGGTTCCTGCAGCTCTTCGTCGACAACGACCCGGGCGACCCCGAGTCGTACGTGGTGTTCCTCGAGCAGTCCGGCCTCGGGCTGCCCGACGAGTCGTACTACCGCGAGGACCGGTTCGCCGACATCCGCGCGAAGTACCGCGAGTTCGTCGCCGCGATGTTCCCGCTCGCGGGCTTCGACGACGCGGCCGAGCGGACCGACCACGTGATCGCGCTCGAGACGGCGCTCGCCGCGGAGCACTGGGACAACGTGACGACCCGCGACAGCCAGAAGACCTACAACAAGAAGCCCTGGGCGGAGATCGCCGGACTCGCCCACGGCACCGACCTGCAGCACTGGGTGGACGCCATCGACGCCCCGGCCGGCGCCTTCGAGACGGTCGTCGTGCGGGAGCCCTCGTTCATCACGGGGCTGGTCGCGCTCCTGCACCGCGAGCCGGTCGAGGCGTGGAAGGACTGGCTGCGCTGGCAGGTCGTCCGCGGGTCCGCGGCCTACCTGACGAGCGCGCTGTCCGCGACGAACTTCTCGTTCTACGGCACGGCCCTCACCGGTGCGCCGAAGCAGCGCGAGCGCTGGAAGCGCGGCGTCTCCCTGGTCGAGGGTGCGATGGGCGAGGCCGTCGGGCGGATCTACGTGCAGGAGCACTTCGACGAGACGTCCAAGGCGAAGATGGACGACCTCGTCGCCAACCTGGTCGAGGCCTACCGCCAGAGCATCACCGCGCTCGACTGGATGACCGACGAGACCCGCGCCCGGGCGCTCGACAAGCTCGACAAGTTCACGCCGAAGATCGGCTACCCGGTGAAGTGGCGCGACTACTCGGCGCTGGCCGTCGACCCGACCGACCTGCTCGGGAACGTCCGCGCGGTCGCGTCCTTCCAGGTGGACCGCGAGCTCGGCAAGATCGGTCAGCCGATCGACCGCGACGAGTGGTTCATGACCCCGCAGACCATCAACGCGTACTACAACCCGGGCTTCAACGAGATCGTGTTCCCCGCGGCGATCCTGCAGTTCCCGTTCTTCGACGCGAACCGCGACGCCGCCGCGAACTACGGCGCGATCGGCGCCGTCATCGGCCACGAGATCGGGCACGGCTTCGACGACCAGGGCTCGCAGTACGACGGTGACGGCCGCCTGCAGAACTGGTGGACCGAGGCCGACCGTGCCGCGTTCGAGGACCGCACGAAGGCACTCATCGCGCAGTACGACGCCCTCGTCCCGACCGAGGTCCCGGACGGCCACGTCAACGGCGCGCTCACCATCGGCGAGAACATCGGCGACCTCGGCGGGCTGTCGATCGCGTGGAAGGCGTACCTGCTGTCCCTCGACGGCCAGGAGCCGCCCGTGGTCGACGGCCTCAGCGGCGCCGAGCGGTTCTTCCTCAGCTGGGCCCAGGCCTGGCGGATGGCGATCCGCCCGGAAGAGGCAGCACGACTGCTCTCGATCGACCCGCACTCGCCCACGGAGTTCCGCTGCAACCAGGTCGTGCGGAACATCGACGGCTTCTACGAAGCCTTCGGCGTGACCGAGCAGGACGCCATGTACCTCGACCCGGCAGAGCGCGTCGCGATCTGGTGATGACCGAACCGGACGCGTCCGCGTCCTCCGAACCGGGTTCCACACGCCGTCCGCGGCGTCGACAGCACGTCGACGCCGCGGTCGGCGTCCGTGCGCGCGGACGGCACCGCGGTGGTGCGGACGAGCGGTTCGCGGCCGGCCTGGAGGCACTGGGTGCGCTGGCCCGGGACGGTGCGTCCGTCAGTGCGTCCGTCATCGACACCTCGACCGGCAAGGCCCTGCTGGCGGTGGACGACACGCTCGTGCAGCCCGTGGCGAGCCTCGGACGCGTCCTGCTCCTCATCGAGACCGCTGCGCAGCTCGAGGACGGCCGCCTGCACGGTGACCGGCTGCAGCGCATGGCGCGGGACACCGCCACGGGTGCTGGCCTCTGGCAGTTCCTGCAGGAGCCGACCATGCAGGTCCCCGACCTCGCGACGCTCGTCGGGGCGACGGCCGACTCCTGGGCGATGAACGCGCTGCTCTCCACGGTCGGCATCGACGCCGTGCGCGAGCGGGCCGAGGGGCTCGGGATCGAGCGGACCGCCCTGATCGACCGCGTGCGGGACCGTCGTGGTCCTGACGACGCCCCGGACGCCTCGGTGGCGCCCACCGGCGAGCTCGCCTGGCTGATGCGGGGTCTGGCGCTCGGCGAGGTCGTCGACGAGGCCGTGTCGAACCGGGTGCTCGGCTGGCTGTCCCTCGCGAGCGACCTGTCCCTCGTCGCAGGCTCGTTCGGCCTCGACCCCCTGGCGCACCGGGCGCTCGACCACGGCCTGCAGGCGGTCGTCGTCACGGGGTCGTCGACGGGGGTGCGGGCGGAGGCCGGCATCCTCCGCGGGCCGGGGTCGTCGGTGAGCTACGCCGTCACCGTGACGTTCGACGACGACTCGCTCCAGCGACGCCTCGGCGTGGTGGAGGCGCTCCGGACACTCGGTACCGAGGTGCTCGAGGTCGTGCACGCCCCGTCCTACCGCTGATCGCCGACCGCCCGCAGGGGTTCAGCGCAGCAGGACGAACGCCCGGAGCGACGACGGCTCGACGTCGTGTGCCTCGGTGAACCCGCGGGACTCGTAGAACGCGCGCTGTCCCGGCTCGGCGTCCGTGAGCAGCACGGTCTGCCGGACGTGCCCGTACCGCTCGAGCACCGCGTCGAGCAGCGCCCCGCCCACACCGGTCCGCTGCGCCGCCGGGCGGACCAGCAGGTCCTGCACGTACGCGATCGTGGCGCCGTCCGACACGACGCGCACGAGTCCGACGAGGACGCCGTCGTCATCCCGCGCGGCGAGCACGCGGTGCGAGCCGTCGACCGCACGACGCAGGACCGCCGGGTCACGCGTGTACGCCGTCCAGCCGACGGCGTCGTACAGGTCGACGAGTTCGTCGGTCGTCGGCCGTTCCGAGGAGATCGACGTCACCCGGCCATCGTGACAGATCGGCGGGTGGGGCTCAGTCGGCCGCCTGACCCTCGGGCACGAGCCCCTGGACGTCGAGCAAGGCTGCGCTCGACTCGGCGCAGGCGGTGTAGCCGCGGGCCGGTACGTACAGCGACTCCTTCGACCCCGGCGGGTAGACGCGGAACCCGTCCGCGGCGACCGGCGAGCAGGCCGCGTTCGAGAAGTCCTCCGCGTTCGCGATCTTCAACGGCGCGACCGCGATCTGGCCCGGCCGGAGCGTCACCATGGGGTGCGCGGACGATTGGTCGAGCGCCGCGGCGGCCCCGATCTGCGTCCCGTCGCCGTCGCCCACGAACGAGACGCCCGGCCAGCCCTGGAGCGTGCACGTCGTCGAGCCGGTGTTCCGCAGGGTGATGTGGATGATCGTGCTCCCGGCGGCACCACCGCTGCCGGCCTCGGTGCCGCCGGCGAGCGACGACGCCGGACAGGTCGACCCGTCGGTCGAGGACCCGGACGAGCCGGAGGACCCCGACGAGCCAGCGGTGTCCGCTGAACCCGAGGACCCCGCGGCCGCCGACGATCCGCCGGAACCGTCTGTTCCACCGGACCCGCCCGAGGTCGGCGTCGCGGCAGGTGCGCTCGCCGTCGCCGTGACCGTCCTGGTCGCGGTCGGCGCGGCGTTCCCGCCGGACGAGCACCCGGCGAGGACGCCCAGGGCGAGCAGACCCGTGACGGTGGACACGACGATCGTCTTCACGTTGCGCTGCATGCCGCAACGCAACACCCGGCCCGGGGGACGGATCTCGGGGAGCGTCCAGCTGCTCCGTCCTCTGGATCACTTGACATACGGAATATCGACAGCCGCGCTCGGCCAGCATGGTCGCCGACCGTGAACATCCTGAGGAGGATCACCGTGAAGCAGCCCATCCGTCGCGCCGCCCTCGCCCTGGCCGGCGCCGCGACGCTCGCCACCGTCGCCGTCCCGACGTCTGCGTTCGCCTGGGGCGACCCGGCCCCTGCGAGCGAGCCCGTCGCGATCACCACGGTGTCCGGTGCCGTCAAGACCGGTCCGCTGGAGTGGACCACCCACGACCGAGTGCCCGAGATCACGGCGACGAGCACCGTGGCGGGTCACTACACGATGTCCTTCGGGGGACGCGACATCTGTTCGGGAGAGGTCGAGGCCGGCGGAACGATCACCTGCACTGCGGACGCCGCGTCGGTGGGGGGCGGCATCGCCTGGATCAAGGTCGACGGCGCGGCGGGGACCGAGCGCGCAGCCGTGCGCCTCGAGTTCCTGGCCCACGCGTACGTCCCCGAGGGCACGGCGGTCCAGCGCGGCCCCGAGGCGGAGCTGTCCGTCCAGGCGCAGCCGGACGGCGCGCTCTGGGTCTCGCTCCCGAACGGTGAGGAGCGCTGGCTGACCGGCGACGCCGGCGGCCACTACTCCGCCGTCCTGGCCGGTCTGCACGCAGGTGACCAGGTCTTCGTCAAGCAGACCGTCGGTCCGCACTCGTCGTGGGGCGGCGACTGGGTCACGATCCCGGTGACCGCTGCCTGACCCTCGACGCGGGGACGGGTCTCGGGCGGCGTCCAGCCGCGCCGAGCATGCTCGCGACGACGAGGCACCAGCCACGCCACACGAGCGACGGAGGTCGGACATGGCAGGCAAGCACGAACAGGCACGCGGCGACGAGGGCCGCGCGGACGGCGTCGAGCCCCGCGCCGGAGCGTTCGTCGACAGCGACATCCCCGGTGACGAGCGCGTCACGACGAACGAACCCGCCGGTGAGTTCGTGTCGAGCGACATCCCCGGCGAGACCCGACCCCAGGGCGCCGGTGACGGCCGCGACGAGGGCGAGTACGTCGAGTCCGACATCCCGGGCGAGGCCGAGCCGACCCTGGGTGAGGCAGCGGGGCACTACACCGACAAGGACCAGTAGCCCGCAGCGGTCGGGCTCAGTCGACCAGGTCGGCGATGACCAGCCGGCGGAGCGTCTCGATGCCCGCCGGCGGGCACCGGTCCGCGTCCGCGGACGTGACCCACTCCACCTCGTCCACCTCTGCGGAGGCGACCGGCGAGGCGGTGTCCGACGCGCCTCCCGGCCGGACCAGGAAGAGCGCCATCGCGACGATCGTCCCTGGAGCCTGTCCGTGCGCCGGCTCGGTGACGGTTCCGAAGGGCTCGAGGTCGGCGGCGGTGAGCCGCACCGCGATCTCCTCTTCGGCCTCGCGCAGCGCGGCCTGGACGTCGGTCTCGTGCGGCTCCGCCTTGCCGCCGGGCAGGTAGAGGACGTCGCGTCCGCGCGCACGCACCATCAGGACGCGCCGGTCACGGACGAGCAGCACCGCGCTCACGCGCAGCGTGTGCGGGCCGGACAGGAGGCTCAGCTCGCGTCCGCCTCGTCGGTCCGGTCCGACCCGGGTGCGGTCCGGTCGGCCAGCGGGACGACGGGGGACGGCAGCTCGGCCTCGGGTTCGGGGTGGACGCCGTAGAGGGCGTCGAGGGCGCCCACGAACTCCTCGCCGCGACCGGCACGGCCGAGCTCGCGGGCGCGGACGGACGGGCGGTGCAGCAGGACGCCGACGAGGTGCCGGAGTGCGCGCTCGGTCTGCTCGACGGACTCCGGGTCGGCGTCGCGTCGCTTCGCCCGCTCGATCTCGTCGTCGAGGATGTCGAAGACGTGCTTCCGGAACGCGACGAGCGCCGGGGTCGTGGACTGCTCGAGCGCCTGGGCACGGAAGCGCGACACGGCGTCGTCCACCATCTGGCGTGCCTCGGACTCGGCGTTCAGCTCGGCGATCGGCGCGTGGATGCTGATCGTCTCGAGGTCGAGGAGCTCGACACCGTCGACGTCCGCGGTGTCGGGGTCGACGTTCCGGGGGAGACCGAGGTCGATGACGATGCGGCGCTGCCCGTCGTCGAGGTCGGTCGGTTCGACGACCGGGACCTCGCTCGAGGTGCACGTGATGACGACGTCGCTCGACGCGATCGCACCGCGGAGGTCGGTGGCGGCGACCAGGTCGTGCTTGGCGGCGAACCACGGCGCACGGCCGGACGGCGAGAAGACCTGGATGTTCGCGGCACCGCGGTCGCGCAGGGCGGCGATCGTCGTGGCGGCGTAGCTGCCGGTGCCGACGAGCAGCACGCGGGTGTGCGCCCAGTCGGTGATGCGCGAGGAGGCGAGCTCGAGGCCGAGGCGGACGAGCGAGCGTCCGGCGGCGCCGATGCGGGTGCGGGTCTTGACGCCGCGGGAGGTGTGCGCGGCCTCCTGGAAGAGCCGCTCGAGCTCGGAGGTCGTGGTGCCGTTCGCGCGGGCGTCCTCGAGCGCGCGTCGGACCTGGCCGGAGATCTCGGTCTCGCCGACGACGACGGACTCCAGCCCGCTCGAGACGGCGAACAGGTGCTGCACGACGTCCCCGCCGCCCAGGACCTGGACGGACTCGGCGACCTCGGCGGGCACGAGGTCGCTCGCGGTCGCGACGGCGTCGACGGTGGCCGACACGGCGGAGTCGCGGTCGTCGCCCGCGATGTCGAGGTAGGCCTCGAAGCGGTTGCAGGTGGCGAGGACGACGGCTCCGTCGAGCACGTCGGAGTCCGTCACCAGACGGCTCGCGGCGGTCGGTGCGCCGATGCTCAGTCGCTCCAGGAGATCGAAGCTGGCGTTGCGGTGCGACGCCGTGAGACAGATGAGCACGTCTTCCATCGTAACCCGCGATCGCTGCGCGGGCTGTTCGCTGACCGCGTGCTCATGGACAGCCCCGCGACCGATGGGAGAATCGTCCGGTGACCGACGCCACCACCCCTGCGCTGCCCGACTCCCATCCGCTCGTGACCGGTCGGACCTCGGGGTCGCCGCTCGTCAGGGCGCTCCGCGGGGACCGGCCGGAGACGCTCCCGGTGTGGTTCATGCGGCAGGCCGGTCGGTCGCTGCCCGAGTACCGGGAGCTGCGGGTCGGCACCGCGATGCTCGACGCGTGCCTCGACCCGGCGCTCGCGTCCGAGATCACCCTGCAGCCGGTGCGCCGCCACGGGGTCGACGCCGGCATCTTCTTCAGCGACATCGTGGTGCCGATCAAGCTCGCGGGGGTCGACGTCGAGATCGTCCCCGGTCGCGGTCCGGTGCTCGGTTCGCCGATCCGCACCGCGGCCGACGTGGACGCCCTCGAGCCGCTCGACCCGGCGGCGCTCGCACCGATCACCGAGGCCGTGCAGCGGACCGTGGCGGAGCTCGGCGAGAAGCCCCTCATCGGGTTCGCCGGGGCGCCCTTCACGCTCGCCGCCTACCTGGTCGAGGGCGGCCCGTCGAAGGACCACATCCGCGCCCGCACGATGATGCACGCCGAGCCCGAGACCTGGGCCCGCCTGCTCGACTGGGCAGCGGGCGTCTCCGGGGCGTTCCTCCGGGCGCAGGTCACCGCCGGAGCGTCCGCCGCGCAGCTGTTCGACTCGTGGGTCGGTTCGCTCTCGCGTGCGGACTACGTCGCCTCGGTCGCACCGCACTCCGCCACGGCCCTGGCACACGTGGCCGACCTCGGGGTCCCGCGGATCCACTTCGGCGTCGGCAGCGGCGAGGTCCTGCACGAGATGACGACGATGGGCGACCCTGCGGACACGCTCGCGGTGGACGCGGTCGGCGTCGACTGGCGCGTGCCCCTGGACGAGGCCGTCCGCCGCGTCGGCCCCGGTGTGACCGTGCAGGGCAACGTCGACCCCGCGATGCTGGCGGCCCCGTGGCCGGTGCTCGAGGCCCACGTGCGCGACGTCGTCCGCCGCGGCGGGGCGGCCCGGTCGCACGTCGTGAACCTCGGGCACGGTGTCCCGCCGGAGACCGACCCGACCGTGCTGACCCGCGTCGTCGAGCTGGTCCACTCGCTCGGGAGCGGCGCGGCCGACGGCGCTGGTGACGGCGAGGAGACCGCCGCGTGACCGACGTCGTCGTGGTCGGCGGCGGGGTCGCCGGCCTGGTCGCCGCCCGGGACCTCGCGAAGGGCGGCGCGCACGTGGTGCTCGTCGAGGCGGGGGACCGACTGGGCGGGATGCTCCGCAGGCACACGGTCGCGGGACTCGACCTCGACATGGGCGCGGAGTCGTTCGCGACCCGGACCGACGCCGTCGCGCGGCTCGCGACCGAGCTCGGCCTGGGCAACGACGTCGTGACGCCCGACCCCCGCGGCGCCTGGCTGATGACCCGCGACGGCCGCACGGCCCCGATCCCGCAGACCGGGTTCCTCGGCATCCCCGGGACCCCGATGGCCGCCGACGTCACCGCGGTGATCGGCCAGGGCGGGGGCTTCCGCGCGCAGATGGACTCGCTGCTGCCGTCCCCGGTGGGTGCGAAGGCGACGTCGCTCGGCGCCCTGGTCCGGAAGCGCATGGGCGAGCGCGTGCTCGACGACCTGGTGGTGCCGGTCGCGGGCGGCGTGTACTCGACCCACCCGGACCAGCTCGACCCCGACCGCGTCGCCCCCGGGCTCCGCGCGGCCCTGCAGCGCGAGGGGTCCCTCGCCCGCGCCGTGCTGGCCCTGCGCTCCCGTGCCGCCGCCGGCTCCGCGGTCCAGGGCATCCGCGGCGGCATCGTCCGGCTCGTCGACGAACTCGTGGCGGACACCGAGACGTACGGCGTCGAGGTCCGGATGCGCACCCGGGCGACCACGGTCGAGCGGCACGCGGTCGAGGTCGTCACCGCCAGCGGCACCCGCGAGCGGATCCCTGCGCAGGTCGTGCTGTCGTCCACCGCCGACCCGATGCGGACCGCCGCTCCCGACCGCACCGGCATCGAGCTCGTCACGCTCGTCGTCGACCAGCCCGAGCTCGACGCCGCGCCGCGCGGCACCGGGATGCTCGTGCACCCGGAGGCCGACGGCGTCAGCGCGAAGGCCCTGACGCACGCGACCGCGAAGTGGCCGTGGCTCGCCGAGGCAGCCGGCGGGCGCCACGTCCTGCGCCTCAGCTACGCGACCGCACCGCACGACGACGCGACGGACCCGGCGGGCGTGGCCACGAGCCTCCCGGTCGACCCGGACGACGCGGTCGGGACCCGCGCCACCCGCGACGCCACCGCCCTGCTCGGCGTGCCGGTGACCCCGGACCGGGTGGCCGGCGCGGCCCGCGTCCGCTGGTACGGGCCGGACCTGACGGCGGCCGGTCTGGCCGAGGGCGTCGAGGGCATCGGCGAGGCCTCGAGCGGCCGCGGACTCGCGGGCATCGTGGCGGCGGCCCGGGCGTCCGCTGAGCGCGTCCTGGGATCCTGAGCGGACCGGGGACCCCCCGAGGGCTACTGTGGTGGGATGCCGGACGTATTCCGTTCGGCGCATGACCACCGCACACCGAAACCACGGAGGATTCGCACATGCGAGGCAAGCTCCTGTTCGTCGCCGGCGCCGCACTCGGGTACGTCCTGGGATCGCGAGCCGGACGGGCGCGGTACGAGCAGATCAAGACCGTCAGCGGCAAGATCTGGAACAGCAACGGGGTCCAGAAGGGCGTGCACGTCGCCGAGGACTTCATCCAGGACAAGACCCCGGACGTCGCCGAGTTCGTCGGCGAGCAGACGAAGAAGGTCGTCCGCAAGGTCGGTCAGAAGAAGGACGCCCACACCTCATGAGCGACACCCGCTCCCGTGGGTCCCGCTCGCTGTTCGGTCTGGTCGGGGACGTCCCGAAGCTCGTCAAGAACCTGGTCAAGGGCGAGATCGACCTGCTCAAGGCCGAGCTCATCGGCAAGGCAAAGATCATCGGCCTCGCCGCCGGGCTGCTCATCGGGGCCCTGGTCGTCCTGCTCTACGCGATCGGCGTCCTGCTGACCGCGGCAGTGATGGGCCTGGCCGTCGTGATGCCGGCGTGGCTCGCCGCGCTGATCGTCGCCGTCGTCATGCTGATCGTCGCCGCGATCCTCGGACTGATCGGGTGGAAGCGCTTCCAGAAGGCGTTGCCGCTCACCCCGAAGCGCACGATCGACAGCGTCAAGGACGACATCAACGCGGTGAAGGGCATGGGCAACAAGCCCTCGAGCCGACCCGGCATCCGGTCCTGACGAGCACGACCGCGACCAGCACCCCGACGGAGGAACCGTGACGGACCAGCACGACGACCTGGCGAAGCGCGTCCAGGCGGACCGCGACCAGCTCTTCGAGACCCTCGACGCGATCGAGGACAAGCTCAACGTCCCGAAGCAGCTCGGCATCGCCGCGTCGAAGGTCAAGCGGGGGATCGACGAGAAGCCCGTGCCCTACCTGGCGGGGCTCGCAGCCGGTGTGGCAGTGGTCGGGAGTATCGTCGTAGCGGTGCTCCGACGGCGGTAGACCGCCCCATCGGTGGTCCTCCGGACGCGGCGCGCAGCCACGACCCAGGCAACCGACAGGACAAGGACCCATGAGCTCCGACGTGCAGTCCCCCGCACACGAGACAGACCCTTCCTCGGGCATCGACCCGAACCTCTTGACGGCGTACGCCCTGTGGGCGGTCTTCCGCCGGCCGCTCGGCCCGGTCCACCGTCCGGGTGACGACGCCGTCGCCGAACTCGACGCAGTGGTGGCCGCTGCTGCCGAGCGCGGTGTCACGATCCGCGGGTTCTACGACGTGTCCGGTTTCCGCGCGGACGCCGACGTCATGATCTGGCTGCACGGTGACGACGCCCAGGCGATCCAGGCGGTCCTGCGCGAGGTCCGTCGCACGGGGCTGTTCCAGGACGCCGAGCCGGTCTGGCACGTCATGGCCATGCACCGCGAAGCCGAGTTCAACAAGCGCCACACCCCCGCGTTCCTGCGTGGCAAGGACCCCGAGGCCTGGATCACGGTGTACCCGTTCGTCCGGTCGTTCGAGTGGTACCTCCTGCCGGAGGAGGAGCGCTCGAAGATGCTCCGCGACCACGGCATCGCCGGCGCGAAGTACCGCCGGGTGCTCACCAACACCATCGCGACGTTCGCCCTGAGCGACTACGAGTGGATCCTGCCGCTCGAGAGCCCGGAGCTCGTCGACCTCGTGGACCTGATGCGCGACCTGCGCTACACCGAGGCGCGCCTGCACGTGCGCGAAGAGGTCCCCTTCTTCACCGGTCGTCGGGTGACGACCGCCGAACTGCCGGAGGTGCTGTCGTGACCGACACCAGTCAGATCTCGAACGGGCGGGGCACGGTCCTCGCCGCGACGCCCGCCGCGGCCGACGGCCCCGAGCACGTCGAGGTCCCGACCGCGTACGACGCGATCCTGCTGGCCGGCTTCGGTGGTCCCGAGGGCCAGGACGACGTCATCCCGTTCCTCCGCAACGTCACCCGCGGCCGCGGGATCCCGGACGAGCGGCTGGAGGAGGTCGCGCACCACTACCGGCACTTCGGCGGTGTCAGCCCGATCAACGCGCAGAACCGTGCCCTCAAGGCGGCGCTCGAGGCCGAGCTCGCGCAGCGCGGCATCGACCTGCCCGTGCTGTGGGGCAACCGGAACTGGGCGCCCTACCTCGAAGAGGCCTTCACCGAGGCCGCCGACAAGGGCTTCACGAAGCTCATCGCGATCGCCACGAGCGCCTACTCGTCGTTCTCGAGCTGCCGCCAGTACCGCGAGGACTACGCCCGGGTGCTCACCGAGACCGGTCTGATCGACACGATCCAGGTCGACAAGGTCCGCCAGTTCTTCGACCACCCGGGCTTCGTCCGGCCGTTCGTCGACGGCGTCCGCGACGGCATGGCCCGCGCGATCGCCGAGAACGACGGACTCGACGTCGCCACCGAGCTGCACGTCCTGTTCTCGACGCACTCCATCCCGTCCTCGGACGCCGCGAAGTCCGGCCCGGACTTCCGCGGGTTCGACGACCACGGCGCGTACGAGGCGCAGCACCTCGCCGTGGCCGAGGTCGTCCTCGAGCAGGCGTGGAACGAACTGCTCGAGCAGCCCGAGCACGCTCACCTGCGTGGAACGTCGAAGCCGGCCTGGAAGCTCGTCTACCAGTCGCGCTCCGGCCCCCCGTCGCAGCCGTGGCTCGAGCCCGACATCAACGACTACATGAACGACGAGCTCCAGGGCGGCCCGACCCGCGCCGTGCTCATCGTCCCGCTCGGCTTCGTGAGCGACCACATGGAGGTCATGTGGGACCTCGACGAAGAGGCCACCGAGACCGCCGGTGAGCTCGGCTTCTGGTCGCTCCGCACGCAGACGCCCGGTGTGGACCCGGCGTACGTGTCCGGCCTGGTCGACCTCGTGCTCGAGCGCGTCAACGGCACGCCGACGAGCGAGCGCCCGCACCTGACCGACATCGGCCCCTGGTACGACGTGTGCCGTCCGGGCTGCTGCGAGAACGTCCGCGCCGGGTTCAAGCCCGCGGCGGCCGGCGTCGCACCGTGACGGACGCGGACAGCGCGCCGACGACGACCGACGGCTCGGCAGCGTCCGACGGCCCCGCCCCGATCCGGCTCGGCACCCGCGCCAGCCGGCTCGCGGTCGCGCAGTCGCAGGACGTCGCCGACCGGCTGGCGAAGGCCGCCGGTCGGCCCGTCGAGCTCGTCACGGTGACGAGCGAGGGCGACACGAACCGTGCGTCGCTCGCGAGCCTCGGCGGCACGGGCGTGTTCGCCAGCGCCCTGCGCGAGGCGCTCGTCGCGGGCGAGGTCGACGTGCTCGTGCACTCGCTCAAGGACCTCCCGACGGCGCCGTACGACGGCCTGACGATCGCGTCGGTGCCGAAGCGTGCAGACGCCCGTGACGTCCTGGTCGCCCGGAACGCCGCGACGATCGACACCCTGCCCGAGGGCGCGAAGGTCGGCACGGGCTCGCCCCGCCGGGTCGCGCAGCTCCGGGCGAAGCGGCCGGACCTGGACGTCGTGGACATCCGCGGGAACATCGACACCCGGCTCGGCCGGGTCGAGGACGACCTCGACGCGGTCGTGCTCGCCGCCGCCGGTCTCGGTCGGATCGACCGGCTGGACGCCGCGACGGAGCTCCTCGACCTCGGCTTCTGGCCGAGTGCGCCCGGACAGGGTGCGCTGGCGGTCGAGATCCGGACGGAGGTGTTGACCAGCACGGCGAAGACGGACGAGAACCTGCTCGCCGCACTCCGGAAGCTCGACCACGCCCCGACGCGCCTGACGGTGACGGCGGAGCGCGAGGTCCTCGCGAAGCTCGAGGCCGGCTGCTCCGCCCCGATCGGTGCGACGGCGGTCGTGGACGCCGAGCTGCTGCTCGTCTCCGCGACGGTCTACCGCCCGGACGGGTCCGAGTACCGCACGGCGTCGCACGCCGCCCACCTCGACGGCTCGGCGCAGGACCGGCTCGACGAGGCCCTCGCGGTCGCCGGTCGTGTCGCCGCGGAGCTGCTCGAGAACGGTGCGGCCGAGCTGGCCGACCTCGCCTCGTCCGTGTCACGAGAGCCGGCCGACGGCGACCACTCGGCCGGGCCCGGCCTGGCCACCCCCGCGGAGTAGGCGGTCACCACGGACGACAGCACCCACGTCGCGGACGAGGCACGGCCCCCGGTCGTCCTCGTCCCGCGCGGGGGTGCGTGGGGCGACCAGGTCGCCGCAGCGGCCCGTGCACGCGGGCTCGAGCCCGTCGTCGTCCCGCTCATCACGGACGCACCGCCGGCGGACCCGGCAGCCCTCGACGCGGCCCTCGCCCGCCTCGGGGCGGATCCGGACAGGAGGCTCGGCGCGCGGCCCGCGGACCGCACCGGTCACGACGGGGTCGCGCCCGGTGCCCCGTGGCTCGTGGTGACCAGTGCGACGGCCGTCCGTGTGGTCGCCGGACGCACCATGCGCCTCCCGGCCGGGGTGGCCGTGGCCTGCGTCGGCGAGGCGACCGCCCGCGCCGCCCGCGAGGCCGGCTGGCCCGTCGACCTGGTGCCGGACGACGAGTCCGCCGCGGGGCTGGTGGCCGCACTGCCGGACACCGCCGGGCCGGTCCTGTTCCCGCGTTCCGAGATCGCCGCACCCACGGTCGTCGACGGACTGCGGGCCCGCGGCATCGACGTGTCGGACGTGGTCGCGTACCGTACCGTGGGGACGGGCGACGACCCGGTCGTGCTCGTCCCGCCACCCGACGCCGTGCTCGTGACGAGCGGGAGCGTCGCCCAGCAGGTCGTCCGCCGGATGACCCCCCTCGATCCCCGCACGCTCGTCGCGTGCATCGGACCCGCCACCGCAGACGCCGCCCGTGCAGCCGGGCTGCCCGTGCAGGTCGTCGCCCGCGGTCGGTCCGCAGCAGCCCTCCTCGACGCCGTCGTCGAGACCCTCCACCCGAACCCCAGAACAGGAAGGTCATCGTGACCGGACGCTTCCCGCAGGTCCGCCCCCGTCGGCTGCGCGCCACCCCCGCCATGCGACGACTCGTCGCCGAGACCCGGCTCCACCCCGCCGAGCTCGTGCTGCCGATGTTCATCCGCGAGGGCACGACGTCGGCGATCCCGATCTCGAGCATGCCGGGCGTGCAGCAGCACTCCCTCGACTCGTTCCGCCGCGCGCTGCACGAGGCCGCGGAGCAGGGCGTCGGCGGCGTGAACCTGTTCGGTGTGCCGACGACGAAGGACGCCGAGGGGTCCGGCGCGACCGACCCCGACGGCATCCTCAACGTCGCGATCCGCATCGCGAAGGAAGAGGTGGGCGACGCGCTCGTCGTGCAGTCCGACCTGTGCCTCGACGAGTTCACCGACCACGGCCACTGCGGTGTGCTCGCGGCCGACGGCTCCGTCGACAACGACGCGACACTCCTGCGCTACCGCGACATGGCGGTGGCCCAGGCCGAGGCCGGCGCCGAGCTCGTCTGCATGAGCGGCATGATGGACGGCCAGATCGCCGCCGCCCGCGACGCCCTCGACACCGCCGGGCACAGCGGCACCGCGCTCCTGGCGTACTCGGCGAAGTACGCGAGCGCGTTCTACGGGCCCTTCCGCGAGGCCGTGGCGTCGACCCTGCAGGGCGACCGCCGGACCTACCAGATCGACGCCGCCGACGGTCGGCAGGGGCTCCGCGAGGTCCTGCTCGACATCGAGGAGGGCGCTGACGTCGTCATGGTGAAGCCCGCGATGAGCTACCTCGACGTGCTCGCCCGCACCGCCGACGTCTCCGAGGTCCCCGTGTGGGCGTACCAGATCTCCGGCGAGTACGCGATGATCACGGCAGCCGCCCAGAACGGGTGGATCGACCGCGACGCCGCGGCGATGGAGGCCCTCGTCGGCATCAAGCGTGCCGGTGCCGACGCGATCCTCACCTACTTCGCGGTGGACGTCGCGCGCCAGCTCAACCAGGAGGCCGGCCTGCGCACGACCGGCAGCACCGCGGCGGTGTCCGGCGTCGCCTCGACCGGGAAGGCCCCCGAATGACCACCACGACGGCGACCACGGCAGCGCAGTCCGGAGCGAACGGCCAGCTCTTCGCTCGAGCGAAGAACAGCATCCCCGGCGGCGTGAACTCGCCCGTCCGCGCGTACGGCTCCGTCGGGGGCACCCCGCGCTTCCTGACCGCCGCGAAGGGCGCCTACGTCACCGACGCCGAGGGGCGCGAGTACGTCGACCTCGTCGCGTCGTGGGGCCCGGCGATCCTCGGGCACGCGCACCCCGGCACGGTCGAGGCCGTGCAGCAGGCGGCGTCCCGCGGGCTGTCGTTCGGGGCGTCCACCCCGGGGGAGACCGAGCTCGCCGAGCTCGTCAAGCAGCGGGTGCAGGTCGACGGCGACGGGCCGATCGAGAAGCTCCGCATGGTGTCCACGGGCACCGAGGCGACGATGACCGCCATCCGTCTGGCGCGCGGGTACACCGGCCGCGACCTCCTCGTGAAGTTCGCCGGGCACTACCACGGGCACTCGGACTCCCTGCTCGCCGAGGCGGGCTCGGGCGTCGCGACGCTCGCGCTCCCCGGCAGCGCGGGCATCACCGCGGAGACCGCCGCGCAGACCCTCGTGCTGCCGTACAACGACCTGGACGCCGTGCGCCGTGCGTTCGACGAGCACTCCGAGCGCATCGCCGCCGTGATCGTCGAGGCCGCCGCCGCGAACATGGGCGTCCTCGCCCCGGAGCGGGGCTTCAACCGGGCGCTCGCGCAGATCACGAAGGCGAACGGCGCGCTGCTGATCGTCGACGAGGTCCTCACCGGCTTCCGGGTCGGCCCCGCCGGCTGGTGGGGGCTCGAGGCGTCCAACACCGTGCCGGACGGCATCGGGTGGAAGCCGGACCTCGTCACGTTCGGCAAGGTCATCGGCGGGGGCATGCCCCTCGCGGCCCTCGGCGGCCGTCGGGAGGTCATGGACTTCCTCGCCCCGCTCGGCCCCGTGTACCAGGCGGGCACGCTGTCCGGGAACCCGCTCGCCGTCGCCGCCGGCACCGCGACGCTCCGGGCCGCGACGCCCGAGGTGTACGCGCACCTGGACCGGACCGCGGCGACGATCGCCGAGGCCACGAGCGCCGCGCTGTCCGCCGAGGGGGTGGCGCACACCGTGCAGCACGCGGGGAACCTGTTCTCGTTCGCGTTCCTGGACGAGGCGCCGCGGAACTACGACGACGTCCGGGCGCAGGAGGCCTTCCGGTACGCGCCGTTCTTCCACGCGATGCTCGACGCCGACGTGACCCTGCCGCCGAGCGTGTTCGAGGCGTGGTTCGTCACGGCCGCGCACGACGACCGTGCCGTCAGCCGCGTGCTCGAGGCGCTGCCGGCAGCGGCGAAGGCGGCCGCTGCCGCGACGGCTCCCGCGTAGCCCCTCTCTCGCAGAACGCAACGTCGGCGGTTCCTCGCAGCGCCGTACCGCTGCGCGACCTCGCCGACGTTGCGTTTCGCGGGGCACCGGGGCGGGATCGGTGGTCAGGCCGCCCGGCGGGCGTGCCAGCGGCCCTCGGTCCGCACCACGGCGAGCGGGAAGTCGAAGGCGTGCGAGACCGCGGAGGACGTGATGACCCGATCGGCGGGACCCTGCGCCACGACGGCCCCGTCCCGGAGCAGCATCGCGTGCGAGGTCGACGTCGGCAGGTCCTCGAGGTGGTGGGTGACCATCACGCTGCCGAGGCCGGGACGCCGGAGTCGGAGCGCGTCGACGGTGTCGAGCAGGTGCTCCCGTGCGGCGACGTCGAGTCCCGTGGCCGGCTCGTCGAGGAGCAGCAGGCGTGGCTCGGACATCAGCGCGCGGGCGATGAGTGCACGACCCCGCTCACCCTGGGACAGGACGGGCCAGGGTGCGTCGACCCGTGCCTCCAGGCCGACGTCCGCGACGTGACCCCGCGCGGTGGCGAGCTGCTGGGCGGTGGGTGACCACCGCATCATCAGGTCGGTCGTCCCGGTGACGCCGGTGAGCACGACCTCGAGCACGGTCAGCGGCGACGTCACCCGGTGTCGGGGGTCGACGTGCCCGATGTGCTCGCGGAGCTCCCGGACGTCGACGCGTCCGAGCCGTCGGCCGAGCACGTCGACGGTGCCCGCGGAGGGGTGGCTCGTCGCACCGAGGACCGCGAGGAGCGTCGACTTGCCCGCGCCGTTCGGCCCGAGCAGCGCCCAGTGCTCGCCGCTCCGGACCGTCAGGTCGACGTCGCGGAGCAGGTCGCGGCCGGAGCGCGTGACGCGCAGACCGGTGGCGTGGAGGAGGGCGTCGGTCACGCCCCCCATCATGCTGGGGTGCGGACCTCGCGCAGGTGGGCGAACAGCGCCGTGCCGAGGGCACGGATGACCGCGCCGGCGGCGTCGCCGTCCTTCGAGCGGACCGCGGCGGCGAGGGTGTCGATGCCCGAGCCGGCGTCCCAGAACATGAACTGCGGCTCGGTGAGCATGACGAACTGGGTGCGGACGATGAGCGACTCGCCGAGCTGCCCCATGAGCGCGTTGCCGGTGTTCGCCACGAAGAAGCGCAGGAGCTCGTCGAGGGTCGCGAAGACCTTCGGGTCCTCGGCGGCGGCGCGGCGGGCCAGCTCGTCGAGGAGCTTCAGGGCCTTCTTCGACGCGGCGTCGTCGAGACGGGGGACCGCCCAGCGTGCGGCGAGCTCGGCGTAGCCGTAGTACAGCTGCAGCGCGTCGTCGAACTGCTCGCGGGTCGGCGAGGCGACGCGGGTGTAGCGGTTCGCCTCCATCTCCACCAGGCCGTAGTCGACGAGCTTCGCGATGGCCTCGCGGATGGGGGTGCGGCTGACGCCGAGCCAGGAG
This sequence comes from Curtobacterium citreum, assembly GCF_006715175.1. Lineage (NCBI taxonomy): Bacteria > Bacillati > Actinomycetota > Actinomycetes > Micrococcales > Microbacteriaceae > Curtobacterium > Curtobacterium citreum. The sequence goes on from NZ_VFMQ01000001.1 coordinate 320,915, forward strand.
ACCAGCTCGTCGTCGTTCAGGCGCTCGCCGGCCTGCAGGGTGCCGTCCTGGATCGCGGCGAGCATCTTCTCGAGCACGACGTCCCGCAGGAGCTTGCGGGGCGAGTTGTCGACGGTCGACTTGGGGACGGGCATGGTGCTCCTCACGGATCCGGTGTGTGCCGTGTACCAAACCTAGCGTGTCAGTGCGCAAGCGTTTGGCAAATCACCCGCGAGCCGAATCGACGCGCGCCCCGCCGCTGCTCAGGCGCGGAGGTCGACGACCGTCCGGCCGTGCACCCGCCCGGCGACGACGTCCGCACCGACGCCGATCGCGTGCTCGAGGTCGACCGTTCGTGTGACGTCCGCCAGGAGCGCCGGGTCGAGGTCGGTCGCGAGCCGGTCCCACGCCCGCTGCCGCAGGGGCAGCGGGGCCTCGACGGAGTTGATGCCGAGGAGCGACACCGCGCGGAGGATGAAGGGCATCACGGTCGTCGGGAGCGCCGAGTCCTGCGCCAGACCGCACGCCGTGACCGCGCCGCCCCACCGGGTCGCGGCGAGGACGTTCGCCAGGGTCGCGCCGCCGACGCTGTCCACCGCGCCCGCCCACGTCGCCCGCTGCAGGGGCTTGCCGAGCGCGGCGAACGTGCTCCGGTCGACGACCTCGGTCGCACCGAGCCTGCGGAGCGAGGCCTCGTTCGTCGTGCGCCCCGTCGAGGCGGTGACCCGGTACCCACGCGCCGCGAGCAGCGCGATCGCGACCGTGCCGACCCCGCCCGAGGCGCCGGTGACCAGGACCGGGCCGTCGTCCGGCGCGACCAGACGCTCGAGGGCGAGGACCGACAGCATCGCCGTGAAGCCCGCCGTGCCGATCGCGGCGGCGAAGGAGTCCTCGATGCCGTCCGGCAGCACGACGAGGGCCCCGCTCGGGACGACCGCGTGCTCGGCCCAGCCGCCGTGCCGCGTCTCGCCGAGGCCCGCGCCGTTGCACACGACCCGGTCCCCGATCGCGACGTCGTGCACCCCGGGGCCGAGCGCGGACACCGTGCCGACGACGTCGATGCCCGGGACGAGCGGGTCGACCCGGGCGACGCCGGGGTTGCCGGCGAGGGCGAGGCCGTCCTTGTAGTTCACGCTCGAGTACGTGACGTCGACGAGGGCCTCGCCCTCGTCGGGTTCGGGCACGTCGACCTGCGTGACGGCGGGCGGGGTGGAACGGGAGACGAGGACTGCGCGCGTCATGCGTCGGACGCTACCCCGATCCTCCAGTCCGTCGTCCCGGCCGATCGCCCGTCGTTCCGGCCCATCACCCGTCGTTCCGGCCCATCGCGTCCGCGATGGGAGGACGATCCGCGCGTGGTGGGCCGGAAGGAACGCCCCACCATGCGCGGATCGGCCTCCGACGCGCGGAACGGCACCCCGCGCGCGGAACGGCACCCGCCGCTCACCCGAACAGGATCGCGGCCTCGTCGTAGCGGTCCTGCGGCACCGTCTTGAGCTCCCCGAGCGCGTCCTCGAACGAGACGTGCACGATGTCCGTCCCCTGCAGCGCGACCATCCGGCCCCAGCGACCCTCGACGACGGAGTCGATCGCCGCGAGCCCGAGCCGGGTCGACAGCACCCGGTCGTACGCGGTCGGCGTCCCGCCGCGCTGGATGTGCCCGAGGGTCGTCGCCCGCGTCTCGATGCCCGTCAGCTCCTCGATCATCGGCGCCAGGCGCTCCCCGATGCCGCCGAGCCGCGGCCGCCCGAACGCGTCGAGCCCGCGCTCGGTGTGCGCGTTGTCCTCGTGGTCGGGGACGAAGCCCTCGGCGACCACGACGAGCGGGGCGCGGCCACGGTCGTAGGCCGACCGCACCCACTCGGCGATCTGTTCCATGCTCGTCTTCTGCTCCGGGATGAGGATCGCGTGTGCGCCGGCGGCCATCCCGGAGTGCAGCGCGATCCATCCGACGTGGCGGCCCATCACCTCGGCGACCATGCAGCGGGAGTGCGACTCGCCGGTGGTGCGCAGGCGGTCCATCGCCTCGGTCGCGATCGCGACGGCCGTGTCGAAGCCGAACGTGTAGTCGGTCGCGCCGAGGTCGTTGTCGACGGTCTTCGGGACGCCCACGATCTTGAGCCCCGCGTCGGTCAGGCGCTTCGCGGCCGCGAGGGTGCCCTCACCGCCGATCGCGACGATCGCGTCGATGCCGTGCCGCTCGAGCGTCGCCGTGATGTTCTCGACGCCGCCGTTCGGCCCCTCGAACGGGTTCGTCCGGCTCGTGCCGAGGATGGTCCCGCCCTGCTTCGCGATGCCCTGGATGTCCTTGCGCCCGAGCGGCACGATGTCGCCGTCGACGACGCCCCGCCAGCCGTCGCGGAACCCCACGAACTCGTGTCCGTGGATCGCGATGCCCTTGAGCACGATGCCGCGGATGACCGCGTTCAGGCCGGGGCAGTCGCCTCCGGAGGTGAGGATGCCGATGCGCATGGAGACTCCCTTGTCGGGTGGTGCGGGGACGGTCCCATCATGTCCGACGGTGGTGTGGCATTACCATCCCCGTGTGTCCCTGCCGTCTCCCGTCGCCGCCGCCCCGTCGGCTGCGGCCGGTCGCGTGGACACGGTCTACCGGCCTGGAGGCGCGTTGGACGTCCGCGCGACCCTCCGGCCCCTGCAGCGCGGCTCCGGCGACCCCGCCTTCCAGGTGGTCGGCGCCGACACGTGGCTCGCCCTGCGCACGCCGACCGGCGCGGCCTCGGTGCTCGTCCGGCGGGCGGGCGCGGACGCCGTCGCGGTGTCGGCGTGGGGCGACGGCGCCGGGTGGGCGGTCGAGCACGCCCCGGACCTGCTCGGCCGCGGCGACGACTGGTCCGACCTGGACGTACGGGCGCACCCCTTCCTGGCCGAGGCGCGCCACCGCCAACCGGGGCTCCGCCTGCTCCGCACGAACACGGTCGTCGCGATGCTCGTGCCGGCGGTCATGGAGCAGAAGGTGACCTCGCGCCAGGCCTGGCGCGCCTGGCGGTACCTGCTGCGGCGATTCGGTGAACCCGCACCCGGGCCGGCGCCCGACGGCATGTTCGTGCAGCCGACCGCGGAGCAGTGGGCCCGGATCCCGAGCTGGGAGTGGCACCGGGCCGGCATCGAACCCGGTCGGTCGGCGACCGTGATGCGGGCGATGCGGGTCGCCCCGGCGCTCGAGCGGACCCTCGGGCTCGGCCGCGGGGGAGCGGTCGTGGCCGAGCGGCTGCAGTCGGTGCCCGGGATCGGCCGGTGGACGGCTGCCGAGACCGCGCAGCGTGCGCACGGTGACCCGGACTCGCCGAGCGTCGGGGACTTCCACGTGCCGGCGCTCGTCGGGTGGGCGCTCACCGGGGCGCCGGTGGACGACGACGGGATGCTCGAGCTCCTCGAACCCTGGCGTGGGCACCGGGAGCGGGTCGTGCGGCTGATCGGGGGCTCGGGCTTCCGGAAGCCGGCGTTCGGGCCGCGCATGACGATCCAGGACCACCGGTTCCACTGAGACCCGAGGCTGAGCGGGGGTACAGGTTCGTCCGTCGGACTGCCGACTTCTGCGAGCCAGGCCGCGCCGCTAGCGTCGGCTCCGGGGGCGAAGGGGTCGTCCCCGGAGAGGGGAACCGTGGACGACACGGAACTCGGTAGGGGGCCGACGCGGCGCCAGGTCCTTGCCTACGCGGGCGCAGCGGCGGGAGTCGCGGCGCTCGGTGGTGCGGTGACCGGAGGAGCCTCGGCACAGGCTGCTCCGTCGTGGCGGTACCCGTTCGATCAGGCGTACCCGATCTCGAGCGAGTTCGGTCCGAGGGTGCCGCCCGTGGAAGGTGGGAGCTCGTACCACCAGGGCATCGACTTCGCTGCGAGTGCGGGCACACCGATCCACGCGGTGGCGTCTGGCACCGTGGTGACCGCGGGGCCGCTCGCAGGATGGGCCTTCGGGAACCTCACCCGGATCCAGCACGACGGGTACATGAGTTGGTACGGCCACCAGAGCTCCATCGCTGTGAAGGTCGGGCAGCGGGTGACCGCGGGTCAGTACATCGGCAAGGTCGGGTCGACGGGCATCTCGAGCGGTGCGCACCTGCACCTGGGCCTGTCGACCGGGTCGAGCTCGACGTTCATCGATCCGGCACCGTACATCCTCGGCGCCCCGAAGTCGGACGGATCGACCGCGCCTGCCACACCGCGCGACGACGACTTCACGCTCATCAAGTCACCGGGCCGCGGCGCGGCCATCATCGGCGCCGGGTACTTCCGCGCCCTGCCGACGGCGGAGTTCGAGACGTGCGCCGTCTCGCTCGCCGGGCCCGCGGTCGAGGGCAACGACCGCCAGTTCGACGTCTGGAAGTCCATCGCGTTGAGCGGCACCGTCGCGGCCTGAGCCGCTCCACCGAGAAGCACGAAGCACCCACCACGAGGAGAAGTCCATGAAGCTCATCCAGTCCACCAACCGCGGCATCGCAGTCGTCGGCCCCGGGTACTTCCGGGGGCTCAAGAACCAGGAGGAACTCCAGGCCGCGACCATGGCCTGGGGTCAGCCGGTGATCGGCAACGACCGTCAGTTCGACGTGTGGAAGGCCATCGCGCTGCAGGGAACCACCGCCTGATCCCGGACGGATGCCAGAGCACGGCGTAGCCTCCTGTTGAGAACCGATCTCAGGAGGAACCATGACCGACCCGAACACCACCCCCGGAGCCGAGGGTGACGAGCACCGCGTCGCCGAGCACGACGTCGCGGCGCACGACCACGAGCAGGACGGCGGTGAGCACGAGACCGTCGAGCACGGCGACCACGTCGACTTCGTGCACGACGGCCACCGCCACGCTCGCCACGGGGACCACTACGACGAGCACTGATCGCCGGAGCGCGACCTGACGGACGGGAGGCCCGTGGCGGAGTCGCCACGGCCTCCCGTCGGTCGCGACGACCGACGCGCGTCGCTGCGGCGACGTCAGGGGTGCCGGACGCCCTCGCCCGCGAGCACCGCGCGGTACCCCTCGCGGAACGTCGGGTACCGCGGTTCCCAGCCCGTCGACCGCAGCAGCGCGTTCGACAGCCGCTTGTCGCCGCCCGCCTGCCGCCCGGACGCCTCGGCACGCGGCGGCTCCGGCACGCCGAGCTCGCCGGCCAGGAACACGAGGACGTCGTCGAGCCGGACCGGCTCGTCGTCGGTCCCCAGGTACGTCGGCGCCGGGTCCGGGACGGCCGCCAGGTGCACGAGCGCCGCGGCGGCGTCGTCCCGGTGGATCCGGTTCGTGTGCGGTGAGCCGCCCGCGACGGGGGCCAGTCGTGCGGAGCCGTCCCGCACCTGGTCGACCAACCGTTCCCGCCCGGGTCCGTAGATCCCGGAGAGCCGCACGAGCACGGCGTCCTGGCGTCGGGCGCGCAGCAACTCCTCGGCCTCGAGCAGTACGCCCGCGGTCGGTGTCCCCGCACGTGCCGGGGTCTCCTCGGACACCTCGCCGCCGTCGGACTCGTCGTACACCGCGGTCGAGGACACCACGACCACCCGAGGCGAGGCCCCGGACGCCTCGACGCCGTCGAGCACGTTCCGCAGCCCGTCCACGTAGGTCGCGCGGTACTCGTCGACGTCACGGGAGCCTGCGGCGAACGCCACGACGACGACGGCCGTGTCCGCGTCGATGGTCGGCGCCTCCCGTCGCAGATCGACGCTCCGGCCGGTGATCGGCGCCGGGATCCGTTCGGCTCGGCGCCGGAGCCCGACCACCGTGTACCCCTGGTCGGCGAAGCGGAGTCCGGCCTCGGTCCCGAGGTCCCCGCACCCGGCGATGACGGCGGTCTTCGTGTGCTGCACCCCTCGACCTTGCCACGGCCGTCGAGCGCCTTCGTCCCCCGGTTTGGTAACAGAACGGTAACGTCGCTGAATTCGGCCAAACCGATGTCCGTAGGCTCCCGAATTAGATGCAACAGCCGGGAAAACCCCGGAGCGCTCACCAGCCGCAGTCAGCTGGTTCTCCACCCCCATGTGGGGTGTGTTCGGCGCGCATACAGGGAAATCGCGCCGAGCGCGACCACGAAAGGAACGAACTCATGCGTAAGAGCCTGAAGACCTCGATCACCCTCGCCACCACGGGCGCCCTGGTGCTCGGCGGCGCCGCGTTCGGTGTGTCCGCCGCGCAGGCCGACGGCACCGTCCACACCGTCTCCTCGTCCTCGTCGAAGATCCCCGGCCCGGTCGCGTCGGTGCCGGAGGTCAAGGGCGGCAACACCGCCGTCGCGCTGGACAAGGGCTTCACCGACGCGCTGACCTCGCTGGGCCTGACCCCGGGTGTGTCGGGCAACGCGAAGCTGGAGAACGGGTCGGTGTCGTTCCCGATCACGGCCGGTTCGGTGACGTACTGGTCGCCGGACGGCAACTACCGCCCGTACGTGCAGGGGCTGCTGGACCACGACGACTCGGGCCTGACGCTCAAGGCCGGTGACACGACGGTGACGCTGGAGAACTTCGTGGTGAACCCGGGTTCGTCCAAGCTCTACGGTGACGTGCTGGTCAACGGGCAGGTCGCCGCGTCCAACGCGTACCTGTTCTCGCTGCACGGTGGCACGCTCAAGCCGCTGCAGCTCGAGGGTGACAACGCGATCCTGACCGGCACCACGGTCCACGTCTCCGACGACGCCGCGAAGCTGCTCAACAGCACCTTCAAGACCGACGCGGTCAAGGGTGGTCTCCTCGTCGGGACCGCGACCATCACCGCACAGATCAAGTAACACTCCCGCACCACACGAACGACGGCCGGCCCCGGAAGGGACCGGCCGTCGTCGCACGTCCCCAGTACGACCGGACGAGATCTGAACGATCCGGCGCCCCGTCTCGTCGTCGGGGTATGGGACTCCGCACACGTACGAAGGTCATCATCGGCATCGCCTCGGGCGTCGTCGTCATCGGGGCCGCCGCCGCGATCGCCGGCCCGGTCATCTACGCGAACACGGTCAACGGCCAGGCCGCCGCCGCACCCTCCCTCAGCGCGAGCGCGTCCGGCGCCGCCGGGTCGCTCACCGCGAGCGAGGCGAACGGCACCTGGACGAGCAAGGGCACGTCGTACGCGGGCTACCGCGTGCACGAGGTCCTGCAGGGGAATGATGTGAACGTGGTCGGTCGCACGAAGGACGTCGAGGGCACGGCGGAGGTCGCCGGCGGTTCCCTCACGAAGGCCGAGGTCACCGTGCAGGTCGGCAAGATCAGCACGCCGGAGGCCGCCCGCGACGCGTACTTCCGCGACAAGGCACTCGAGACCGCCAAGTTCCCCACCGCGACGTTCACGCTCACCCAGCCCGTCGACGTCTCGAAGGCGCTCGACGGCACCGCCCAGGACGTGACCCTCACCGGCACGATGGACCTGCACGGCGTCGAGAAGCCCGTCACCGCCGACGCACAGGTCGCCGTCGGCCAGGGCGGCACCGTCCAGGTCGTCGGCAGCGTGCCGATCACCTTCGCCGACTACGGCGTCCAGGCCCCGTCGCTCGGGTTCGTCACCGTCGACGACAAGGGTTCCGTCGAGTTCTCCCTCGACCTGGGGAAGTGACGATGACGGGCCGTCCCGCCGACGAACTGCTGGCGACGCTGCACCGCGAGCACGGTGACGCACTCACGCGGTACGTCCGGCACCTGACGCGGGACGGCTCGATCGTCGAGGACGTCGTCCAGGAGACCATGGTCCGCGCGTGGCAGCGCCCGGCCGTCCTCGAGCTCGCGCCGGACAGCGCACGCGCCTGGCTCTTCACGGTCGCCCGCAACCTGGTCGTCGACGACGCCCGCTCCGCCCGCAACCGACGCGAGCAGGGCTCCGAGCACCCGGTCGACCGTGCCGAGGCCGACCGCACCGACGCCGTCCTCGACCGCATCGTGGTCGCCGACGCACTGGCATCGCTGAGTGCCGAGCACCGCCGCGTGGTGGTCGACGCCTACTGGTTGGGGCACACGGTCCCCGAGATCGCCCGACGACACGACATCCCCGAGGGCACCGCGAAGTCGCGGCTGCACTACGGGCTGCGAGCCCTCCGGCTCGCCCTGCAGGAACGAGGAGTGACCCGATGAGCGTGGACCCGACCGCGCACGACCGCTACGCCGAGTGGGACGCCGCCTACGTGCTGGGCTCCCTGCCCGCCGACGAGCGCCTGGAGTACGAGCGGCACCTGGAGTCGTGCCCCCGCTGCACCGCAGCGGTCGCCGAGTTGGTCGGTCTGCCCGGCCTGCTGGGCAAGCTGCCCGCCGACCAGGCGATCGAGATCGCCGAACCGGACGGGAGGCACGACACCGGTTCCGCGGGCACCCTCGCCTCCGTCGCGCACCGCGTCCGGCGCCGTCGTCGTCGTCGCCGGGTCTGGGTCGCGGCCACCGCGGGGCTCGCGGTCGTCGCCGCCGTGCTCGGCGGGCTCGCCGTCGGGACAGCGGGGGAGCGCGGTACCGTCCAGGCCGGTGCGTCGCGGACCGCCGCCGGCCCGGGGGACCGATACACGATGACCGGCTCGCAGGGTCTCGACGTCGACCTCGCGGTCAGCGGGGAGCAGTGGGGCACGCGCTTCGACTGGGGGTGCTCGTACGGCGGCAAGCAGTGGTCGTCGGACGGCTCGGTGATGTACGACCTCGTGGTGGTCCGCACCGACGGCACCGTGCAGACCGTGGCGTCGTGGTCGGCCGCCGGCGCCGAGGCCCGCGGGCTCTCCGCCTCGACCGACATCCCCCGCGACGAGATCGCGACCGTCGAGGTCCGGCTCCGCGGGGAGTCCGGCGTCCTGGCCGACGTGCACCTCTGACGGATCGCGGGCCTCCCCGGCTGCGCCGGGGAGGCCCGCGATCGAGCGGGTCGTCGTTGCTAGCGGGCCCGATCTCCGTGTCGGCGCGCGTGACGCAGTCGCGCGACCGTGCCGACGGAGATCCCGCTCAGTCCGACGGCGACCCCGGAGGCGAGGACACCGAGTGGGCGGGCAGGGGTGTCGAGCGTGGCGGCGAACATCGCTGAGCTCGAGGCGAGGAGGAGGCCCGCGACCGTGATCGAGAACGTGAGATCGGTCAGGATCTTCACTGCTGCTCGGCCCTCACTCGCAGCGCGGAACGACACGGGCAACTCCTTCGCTGGTGAACCGGAGTGCGCTGGACTCCGCGATCACGACGGTAGTGGTTGACTCGTAGAACTGCAGTACTGATGTACAAACCGCCGGAGCGTTCGTCGTGCCGTTCAATCGGCGGCGGAGCCCTCGTGGTCGTCGGGGCCGACGGCCTCGTCCAGGCGCGCACTGACCGACCGCAGCGTGTCCGCGTCCGTCCCCACGGGCCTCCAGAACAGTTCCTCGAGCGCGCCCGTGTGCGCCCGGATCCCGGCGAGGACCGCGCGCCGCCCGTCCGGCGTCATCTCCACCCAGCTGCCGCGCCCGTCCTGCGGGCAGTCGGCGCGGACGACCAGACCGCGCGCGACCATGCGCGTCACCTGGTGGCTGACGCGCGACTTCTCCCAGCCGATGCCCGTCGAGATGTCACGGACCCGCAGGCGGTGCTCGGGGTCGCGGTGGAGGCCGATCAGGATCTCGAACTCGGGGACGGAGATCCCCGCCCCCTCCTGCACCGCCCGGTCGAGGGCCCGGTCGAGCCGTCGCCAGGCGTCGTGGTACGCGTCCCAGGTGGCCCAGTCGTGGTCACCGCTGCCCTCCGTCGACATGCCGCTCAGCGTATCCACCGGCGCGTCGGCGTCCACCAGGATCATCCGTCCGGACGACCTCCACGGCACGTCCAGCACGCTCCGAGGTGGCGTCGGCGGCTCGGCATACGATCAGGGGCATGCCGAGCGCGCGACTGCAGGACTGCACCGACGACGCCGTCGCCCTGGTGCGACGGTGGACGGCGGCGTCCGCGGGACGCAAGCCCGACGCCGGCGCAGCCCGACTGGCCCAGGTGCTCCGGGACGAGCAGGGCCTCGCCTTCACGCGCGGGTTCCTCGACCGGGTGGTCCGGCCGGAGGACCCGCGGGTCGCGGCACGGGTGCTCGAGCAGGTCAGCCAGGACGTGCCGGAGGACCTGGCCTGGTACCTCCGCGGCGCGGTGACCCTCGGTGGCGGCTTCGCGACCATGGCGCCGTGGGCCGTGGTGCCGACCGCGCGCCGGATCCTGCGTCGCGTCGCCGGACACCTCGTCGTCGACGCGACCCCCGCCAAGCTCGGGTCCGCCCTGGCGAAGGTCTGCGGCGCGGGCACCCTGGTCGAGGTCGACCTGCTCGGCGACGCCGTCCTCGGCAGCGCCGAGAGCGACCGACGGCTGCAGGCGACCGTGGAGCTGCTCGAACGACCGGACGTGGACCGCGTGGCGGTCTCGCTGCGCAGCGTCGTGCCGCAGCTCGCGCCGTGGGCCCCCGACCGGACCGTCGAGCGCGCGGTCGACCGGCTCGTGCCGCTGTTCCGGGCGGCTGCCGCTCCGATGGCGCTCGGTCGGCCCGCCGGCGCGGTCACCCTGCAGGCCGGCCTGCACGCCGACCAGGCCCTGACGATCGCGGTGTTCCGGGCGCTGCTCGACCGCGACGAGTTCACCGGGCTGCAGGCCGGGATCACGCTCCAGGCCGCCCTGCCGGACACCGCGGCGGCCCTCGACGACCTGACGACGTGGGCGCAGGAGCGTCGGGCACGCGGTGGCGCGCCCGTCACGGTGCGGCTCGTCAAGGGCGCCGAACTCCCCACCGAACGGGTCGAGTCCGTCCTGCGCGGCTGGCCGCTCGCCACGTGGGGATCCAAGCGCGAGACCGACACCGCGTACCTCCGGCTGCTCGACGCCGCCCTGACGCCGGAGCGGATCGACGCCGTGCGGGTCGAGGTCGGCAGTCACAACCTGTTCGACCTCGCGACCGCGTGGGTGCTCGCCGGCCGGCGCGGGGTGGCCGACGGGGTCCGGGTCGCGATGCTGCTCGGGATGGGCACGGGCACGACCGACGCCGTGCGCCAGGACGTCGGGCCGATCGTGCTCGGCGTGCCGGTCGTGCAGCCGGACCACTTCGACGCGGCCATCGGGTACCTGGCCCGACGCCTGCAGGAGAACGCCGGTCCCGAGCACTTCGTCGCCGCGATCGGCGCCGGGCCGGTCGACCCCGACGCGCTGGAGCGGCAGACCGCGCGGCACCGCGAGGCCCTCGACGCCCTCGACGAGCCGGTGCCCGCGACCCACCGCACCCAGGACCGCCGACAGCCCCTGGGCAGCCCGACGATCCGGACGGCCTTCGAGAACGCTGCCGACACCGATCCCTCGACCCCGGGCAACCGCGCGTGGGCCGCCGACGTCCTGAGCCGGGTGCCGTCGTCGCGGCTCGGGGTGCAGACCCTGCGCGGCGCCCGGACCGCCGACCGGTCGAAGCTCGAGCGGATCGTCGCGCGCACCGCGCAGGCCGGCGTGAACTGGGGTCGCCAGGATCCAGGGGACCGCGCCGAACTCCTCGACCTGATCGGCCACGAGCTCGCGTCCCGTCGTGCGGACCTGGTCGAGGTGCTCGTCGCCGAGACCGGCAAGACCCTGACCGAGGCGGACACCGAGGTCACCCGGGCGGTCGACCTCGCCCACCACGCGGCGGACCGGGCACGGCACCTCGCCGGGCTCGACGGTGACGGCGCCCGCTTCGTGCCCCCGCGCCTGACCGTCGTCGTCCCGAGCTGGACCGCGCCCGTCGCGATCGCCGCAGCAGGCATCACGGCCGCGCTGGCCGCGGGCAGCGGTGTCGTCCTCAAGCCCTCGCCGCGAGCCGGACGCTCCGGCGCGGTGCTCGCCGACGTGCTCTGGGACGCCGGGGTCCCGCACTCCCTGCTGCAGCTCGTCGACCTCGACGTCGACCAGCTCGGCCGTGACCTCGTGGCGCACCCGACCGTCGACCGCGTGCTCCTGACGGGGACGACCGACACCGCGCGCTCGTTCCGCTGGTGGCGGGCGGGTCTGCCGCTCACCGCGGCGACGAGCAGCCGGAACACCGTCGTCGTGACGCCGAGCGCCGACCTCGACCAGGCGGCCCAGGACGTCGTGCACTCCGCGTTCGGCCAGGCGGGCCAGGACCGCGCCACCGCGCCCCTCGTCGTGCTCGTCGGCTCCGTCGTCGAGAGCGAGCGGTTCCGCCGACAGCTCGTCGACGCCACCCGGACGCTCCGGGTCGCGTGGCCGCACGACCCCACCGCCCAGGTCGGTCCGCTCGTCTCGGAGCCGAGCGGTGCGGTGCTCCGCGCGCTCACCGAGCTCGGACCGGGCGAGTCGTGGCTCGTGCAGCCCGCCCCGCTCGACGACACCGGGCGGCTCTGGTCGCCGGGCATCCGCGACGGGGTCCGTCCGGGCAGCGCCTTCCACCACGACGTGGCCGCGGCGCCCGTCCTGGGGATCCTGCACGTCGAGACCCTCGAGCAGGCGATCGCGGTGCAGAACGGCCCCGACTCCGGGCTCGTCGCCGGGCTCCACTCGCTGGACGTCGACGAGGTCGGCACCTGGGTGGCGTCGGTCCAGGCCGGCGAACTCGTCGTCAACCGTCGGACCACCGGTGCCGTCGTGGGTCGGCGTCCGACCGGCGGCTGGAAGGCCTCGTCGGTCGGTCCCGGCGCCCAGACCGGCGGTCCGCTCGACGTCGCGACGCTCGGCCGGTGGGAGTCCGTCCCGCGCAGCGTGCACAAGAGCATCCAGCTCACCGGGCTGCCGTCGCGCGTGACGGCCCTCATCGAGGCGGCCCGCAGCGGCCTGTCGTTCGAGGAGTTCGACCACGTCCGCGCCGGCGCCCTGAGCGACGTGCGCGCCCGTCAGTCGCTGTACGGCCGCTCGCAGGACCCGACCGGCCTCGGCGTCGAGCGGAACGTCCACCGCTGGCGTCCCCGGTCGGTCGTCGTCCGGCACGCCGAGGGTGCTCCGACGGGTGCCCTGGTCCGGACGCTCGTCGCCGCGACCTCGGCGCGCGCCCACGTCCTGCTGAGCACGGCACGTCCCCTGCCCGGCCCCCTCACCCAGCTGCTCGCCGGACCCCGGTCACCGCTCGACGTCGTCGACCACCTCGTCGAGTCCGACGAGGACTTCCTGGGCCGTGCGGCGTCCGGCGCCGTCTTCCGCAGCGACTGGAGCACGGGCGACGAGCCGCAGGACGCGCTCGAGGCCGTGCTCGCCCAGACCGAGGGCCAGGACCGCCCGACGACCGCGGCGTTCGGCGGCCCGGGCGCCCGCATCCGGATCGTCGGGGGCGATCCCCTCGCGCTCGAGGAAGCCCTCGGCGCGAGCGTGGACGTCGACGTGGTGGACGCCCCGGTCGTCGAGTCCGGCGTCGTCGAGATGCTGCACTACCTGCGGGAGCAGTCGATCGCGATCACCGCGCACCGCTTCGGCGACGTCGACCCGGCCTTCGCGGCGCTCCGTGTCTAACGCGTCCGGACCCGCCCGGCCCGGGAACCTGCGCCGGCTCGTCGCCGACGGTCTCGTGAACGCCCGCGACCTCGGCGGCCTGCCGCGACGGGACGGCACGACGACCCCGACCGGCCGCGTGTTCCGCTCCGAGAACGTCGACCGGCTGACGGCGGAGGGCTGGCGCGCGGTGCACGACGCCGGGATCCGGACGATCGTCGACCTCCGGGCGCCCGACGAGCGTGCACGGGACGAGCGCCCGCGGCCGTCCTGGGTCACGACGGTCGCGATCGACCACGACGGTCGCGACGACGCCCCGGCGTTCTGGGACCGCTACTGGGAGAACGGTCTCGTCGCGACGCCGCTGTACTACGGCGCGCACCTCCGCGAGCTGCCCGAGCGCACCGGGGCCGCCCTCGCCGCGATCGCGGACGCGGGCCCGGGTGGCGTGCTGTTCCACTGCGCCGCCGGCCGGGACCGCACGGGCGTGGTCGCGCTCGCCCTCCTGACGATCGCCGACGTCGAGCCCGAGGCGATCGTCGCCGACCACCTGGTCAGCGTCACGGACCTCGCCGCCCTGTGGGCGACGCTCGGGGTGCCGGACCAACAGGTGCGCATCGACGCGCTCTGCGCGGAGCACGGCACGACGTCCGCCGACGCGTTCCGCGCGGCGCTGGCGGCGTTCGACGTCGACGGGTTCGTCGCGTCGTCAGGACTCGACGACGACCGACTGGAGGCCCTGCGCACGTTCCGCGCGCGCGTCACGTGAGCCGTGCCTCCAGTCCGGAACACGCGGCCGGAGCGCGACGGACGCGCGCCGTCAGTCTTCCGTGGCTGCGCCGTCCTCGTCCTCGACGCCGGTCTCGTCCATCCGGTCGCGGAGGTGGTCGGCCATCGCGCCGGCGCCCTCGCCGTGGTGGTCGTGGTCGACCTGCTCGATCAGCCCGCGCAGCTTCTCGTGGTTCGTGGCCTCGTTCGCGCCGTCCATCACCGGTTCGGTCTGGACGCCCTCGTCGTGGTTGCTCATGCCCCGGAGGCTACGCCGTGCCCTCGTGCGCGAGCGTGGCCCTGTGCGGAAGGCGCGCTGCCGTCAGCGGCGTCCGCGTCCGACCGACGCGACCTCCGCGACCGCGAGCAGCACCGCGAGCACGGCCTGACCGAGGGCGAACCGGCGGAACCGGGGGAGCAGGAGCAGCGGGAGCATCGTCGCGCCGTGCAGGACGTCCACGACCGCACCGGCGGTGTGGGCGACGGCCGTACCGACCCGTGCGGTGACCGCCGCCTGCCCGGTCTGTCGGACGGCGAGCACCCCGTGCAGGACCCGGTGCGGCGCACCGCGTCGTCCCGCGAGCACCAGGTGCGCGACGCCGACGCCTGCGCGCACGACCCCGACTCCCCGACCGTCCCGTGCCGACCGGCTCATCGACGACGTCCGGCCGCGAGGGCGACCGCCCCGGCGATCCCGAGCGCGGCACCGAGCAGGCCGTTGCCGAGCCGGCGGTGCTCCACCCACCAGGTCTGCGGCGACCGCGCGTGCGCGGAGTCGTCGAACACCCCGTGCGCGCCGTGGTCACCCGGGACCGGCTCGTACAGGTTGACCCCGATCTGCTTCCCGTCCTTCTGCGGCGCCTGCTGCCCCGAGAGGAGGGTCTTCGCCGCGTACCAGTCGGCGAAGCGCCCGCTGATCCGGTTGCCGAGGATCGTGTAGACCGTCGACTCGCCCACCCAGGTCCGTCGGCGGGGCCGCTCGGCGACCGTGGCGATCGCGCGGGCGCCGACCTCGGGCTGGTAGATCGGTGCGACCGGCTGCGCCAGGTGCGGCAGCGTCGACTGCACCCACTGGAACTGGATCGTGTTGAGCGCAGGCATGTCCACGCGGGACACCGCCACCTTGCTGCCCTGCTGCTCGAGCTCGGACACCACCGACTCGGTGAACCCGACGATCGCGTGCTTCGCCCCGCAGTAGGCGGCCTGCAGCGGGATGCCGCGGAAGCCCAGCGCCGAGCCGACCTGCACGACGTGTCCGCGGTCGCGGGGCACCATGCGACGCAGCGCTGCGCGGGTGCCGTTCACGAACCCGAGGTAGGTGACGTGCAGGGCGCGCTCGAAGTCCTCGGCCGCGGTGTCCAGGAACTTCCCGAACACCCCGACCATGACGCCGTTCACCCACAGGTCGATCGGCCCGAGCTCCTGCTCGACCCGGTCCGCGGCGTCCTCGACGGCCTGCCGGTCGGACACGTCGGCGACGAGCGCCAGGCCCCGACGACCGGCGGCCTCGACCTCGGCGACCGCGGCCTCGACCCCGTCGCGTCCACGGGCCAGGACGGCGACGTCCCACCCGCGTGCCGCGAGTTCCCGGACGGTCGCCCGTCCCGGTCCCGCCGATCCTCCGGTCACCACAGCCACACGCGTCATGCTCCCCTTGTACGCACCGCGCGACGGGGGACCACCCAGGGGCCGTACCCCGGTGGGGACCGGACCGGAGCGACTCTCCGTCCGCGCGGCGCCGGGCCGGGCGCTACTGCTCGTCCGTGCGCCGCGTGGCCGTCGCCAGGTGGGACCGCACGTGCAGCAGGGCGGGTTCCTCGTCGGGGGCCTGCGGGACCGCGCCGAGCGAGAACGACTCGACGACGCCGGGGCCGAAGAGCACGCAGACGCTCGACCCGCCGAACCGGAACCACCCGAGCTCGTCGCCCTTGCCGACGTGCGCGCCCTCCTCGACGCCCTCGCCGATCACGCACGAGGACACGTCGGACATCCCGACGAACACCACCGCGACGGTCCCGATCGCCGCGTCGTCCGCCTCGACGAGCACGATCGCCCGGGTCGCCACGTGCGCGAGGTACCCCTGCGACCGCTGCGGCTCCTCGGCGTCGGTGCCCTGCGAGTCGGCCTCGGAGTAGTAGGTGCCCGGCTCGACCCAGGCGCGCACGATCGTCCCCGCCACCGGGCTGTGCCAGCGGTGGTACTCGAGCGCGCTGAGGAACGCCTGCCACACGGTGCCGTCGACGAACAGGTCGACGGACTCGTCGCCGGCGAGCAGCTCCTCGACGGAGTACGGCTCGGCCTTGATCCAGAAGTCGTCACGGCGGTGGACACCGCTCGCGATCCGGTACGGCGTCGCCTCGCACGGGCTGACCACGACGGCGTCGTCGTCCGGTGCCGCGACGGGACGTGCACCCTCCTTGAACTCCCGCGTGAAGAACGCGTTCCACGACGGGAAGCCCCAGTGCTCGGCGTCGGGGTCGTGCACGAACTGGTCCATGCCGAGGGCCCGCCGTGCGGAGTCGTTCAACCACCCCGAGGGCTCGTCGACCAGGACGAGGAGCGAGTTCTCGCTGTCCAGGAACGTGCACCAGCCCTGCAGGATGCCGCGGATCGCCGCGTTGACCCGCGGGTCCCGGTAGAAGGCGAAGCCGGCCGGCGTGGCCTTCGTCCAGTCGAGCACGCCGTCGAGGGGCGTCATCACCATCTGCTCGTCGCTGTACTCCGGCGCCGTCGTCACGACGTCGTCGACGAGCATGAGCAACTCGTCGAAGCTGCGCAGGTGCCGTTCCCGGTACGCGCGGCCCTGCGGCACCTGCGCGATCATCTCGGACGCCTGCATGCGCAGCAGCGGGTCGCCCTCGACCAGGTCCCGCAGCGCGGCGACGGCCGGGTGCAGGACCCGGTCGGGGTCGCGTTCGTCCAGCCGCTCGCGGCGGCCGCGGAGCCACCCCTCGAGCCCGGACTGGTCCTGCGGGAGCCACCCCGCCCGGCGTCGGACGTCCTGCTGGTGCGCGCTGTCGTTCACCGGTCGGACGCTACTCATGCCCACCGGGCGGCCCGCTCAGCGCGCGGCACCCCGCTGCGCGGTCCGCTCGGTGCGGCGCGGCCCGTCAGCGGCCCCGGCCGAACCGGGTCGTCACGCCGGGGGAGTACAGCACCGAGTCCGGCTCGAGCCCGGTGAGCCCGAACGGCAGCCCCGCCGCGGCGACCAGGTCGTCCCGGAGCGTCCGGAGCGTCGCCCGGTGCAGCGGCCACGGCTCGTGCTCGTTCGGCCAGTACCGGGTCGCCCCCGCCCGACGCACGTGCATGCCCCAGCGCGCCGTCAGGAAGGTCTCGAGGGCGGTCGGCTCCGCCACGGCATCGCCGACCTCGACCTCGAACAGCGACCGCAGGTGCGTCCCGTGCCGCCGCATCGCGTAGCCGACGCGTCCGCCACCGGTCCGCACCTCGGCGCGCGCCCACCAGTACGGCAGCGCCGTCGCGACGCGCGCGCCGACCGTCGGCAGGAGCTTCCCCGCGTCGAGCGACAGGAACGCGACCCCGCGTCGGCCCTGGTCGTCGCGCGTGTAGACGCGGACGTTCACCTCGACGAAGTCACCGACGCTGCCGGCCCGCCCGAGCGGTCCGAGCGGCGGGAAGCGGGTGTCGGTGAACCGGAAGCCGATCAGACCCACCCACGTGGTCGTGCCGTCGTCGGTGCCGTCGAGCGCCATCGTGTCCGGCCGCGCACCCGCCGGCAGCAGCGGTGCGACCGCCGACACGTCGACCCGCCAGTGCACGAACACGACGTCGAGCCAGTCCTGCGAGATCCACGGTCGCCCCCGCAGGGCCGGTGCGACCGAGGCGACGGCCTGGAGGCCCGGCTCCGCCCCGGCGGACCGGCCGGCGGTCACGAGTCGCTCCCGTCCACGGCGGTGGTCGCCACGGGCACGTCGTCCCACCCCTGCTGCGGGGTGTCGCAGGTCCCGCGGAACACGTACTGCGAGGCGCGCTTCCGTTCGCTCGACGTCCAGTCGATGGCGGGGCGGCGGCGTTCAGGAGGCAGGTACCCGATCCGGTAGACGGCCATCAGCTCGAGCGAGTCCGGCACGTGCAGGAGCCCCTCGATCTCCGCCCAGGCGCCGGGGGTCTCCATCGGGAACGACACGAACTGGATCCCGAGGCCGAGCTCCGTCGTCGCGAGCCAGACGTTCTCCATCGCCGCGCCCATGCTGAACACCGAGTAGAAGCCGGACAGCTCCTCCTTCCGGTACTCGTGCCGGTCGAGCAGCACGCCCAGCAGCAGCGGTGAGCCCGCGACGAGCCGGCGGTTCTCCTCACCCAGGGTGTGCGGCACCCGCAGCGTGTTCATGAGCAACTGGCCGCGCTTCGTGAACACCTGCTTCGTGAAGGGCTTCAGCGGTCCGGGGAGCTTGTCGAAGAGCATGCCGTCGCGGCGCTCGTCCATCTCGGCCTGCGAGAACCGGAAGTACGGCCGGTACCGCTCGAAGAACGTCCCCTCGGCCATCGTGCGGGTCATCGAGCGGCCGCTGATCTCGGCGATGCGCTCGATCGTCGGGCGCTCCTCGACCAGGACGAACCGCCACGGCTGACTGTTCAGCTGCGAGGGGGCCCGTCCGGCGAGCTCCATGAGCAGCCGCTGGTGCTCCTCGGACACCGGGTCGGGCAGGAACGCCCCGTTCGTCGTGCGCCGGCGGCGGATCGCCTCGAACAGCTCCACGGATCACCCTCCTGGTCGCCCGCGTGCGAGCAGCGCCCCCAGGTAGGACGGTGCCGCGGCGACCGCGACTCTCCAGTGTGCTCGCGAGCGCGGGTTCGTGCGCGGGGCGACGGCGAGCGGGACGAGTGCCGAGAGCAGGAACAGCGCCGAGCGGTCCCGGGTCCACACCGGGGTCGTCGCGGCGACGCCGGTCAGGGTCGCCGTGACGACGAACAGGCCGTGGTGGACGACGCGGAGCTTCTTCGTCCGGATGACGCGGACGGCGACCGCCGTGCCCCACAGGCAGTTGGCGAGGTAGGCGACCGACGCAGCGGTGACCAGGTGGCGGGCCGCCGGTGACGTGCCGGACGCAGCCCCGTGCCTCCCGGCCGTCGTCCCGCGTCCCACGGACGCGACCCTACGCGGACTCGCGGCTGACGAGCTTCGAGAGGACGATCGCACTGCGGGTGTGGTCGACCTGCGGTGCGAGGCGGACGCGGTCGAGCGCCAGCTCGAGGGCCGACAGGTCCCGCGACCGCATGTGCACCACGGCGTCGGCGCTGCCCGTGACGGTCCCGGCGTCGACGACCTCGGGCACGGTGTCGAGCAGCGTGCGGAGCTCGTCGGGGGAGACCGTGCCGCGGCAGTAGAGCTCGACCCAGGCCTCGGTCCCGCGGTCCTCCACCGCGGGGTCGACCTTGATCGTGAAGCCCTGGATCACCCCGTCCGCGACGAGCCGGTCCACCCGGCGCTTCACGGCGGAGGCCGAGAGTCCGACCACCGACCCGATGTCGCCGTACCCGGCGCGGGCGTTCTCCCGGAGCTGGTCCAGGATGCGGTGGTCGAGCGTATCCATGTTCGTCAATCGTACGCGCGGTTCTTGCGAGTCCGGTGGGTCCGACGCAGGAATCGTGCGTCACCCGAACGGGTGCCAGGGCGTGATCGAACCGTTGCTGCACCGATCGGACGGTTCGTGCAAGGATCGAGCCGGCGTCGACCTGGTCCGCTGCGGTGAGTGAGCCTGCGTCTCGCCGGAGTGCTTCACCCGTGGTGGTTCCTGGCAGGCTCGGGCCCCGGTCCCAGGAGGACTGATGTCGAACACCGCAACCGAACCGCAGGCAGCACCGGCCCGTGTCGCCACGAAGCGCACGATCCTGATGTGCAAGCCGACGCACTACACGGTCAGCTACCGGATCAACCCGTGGATGCACCCGGAGGAGCCGACCGACACGTCGAAGGCCGTCGAGCAGTGGCAGTCCCTCGTCGACGTCTACGAGCAGCTCGGCTTCGACATCTCGTACATCGAGCCGATCGAGGGCCTGCCGGACATGGTCTACGCGGCGAACGGCGGCTTCGTGCTCGACGGTGTCGCGTACGGCGCGAAGTTCCAGTACCCCGAGCGCCAGCCCGAGGGCCCCGCGTACATGGACTGGTTCCGCGACGCCGGCCTGCGCGTCGCCGAGCCCGTCGAGACGAACGAAGGCGAGGGGGACTTCCTGCTCATCGACGACGTCATCCTCGCCGGCACGGGCTTCCGTTCGGACAGCAGCTCGCACGAGGAGATCGCGAAGGTCTCCGGCCGACAGGTCATCACGCTGAAGCTCGTGAACCCGAACTTCTACCACCTGGACACCGCGATCGCGATCCTCGACCCGGTGCCGGATGCCTCCGGCCGCTCGAACATCGCGTACCTGGAGAGCGCGTTCGACGAGCCCTCGCTGGCGATCCTGCGCGAGCGCTTCCCCGACGCGATCATCGCGACCGAGGAGGACGCGGCGATCCTCGGCCTGAACTCGTACTCGGACGGCTACAACGTCGTGATCGCGTCGCGCGCCACGACCTTCGCCGAGCAGCTCCGCGAGAAGGGCTACAACCCGATCGGCGTCGACCTGTCCGAGCTCCTGCTCGGGGGCGGCGGCGTGAAGTGCTGCACGCTCGACCTGCACCCCGTCGGTACCGACACCTCCGTCGCGCGGTCCTGATGCACACCGCGACGGGGACCAACACCTCGGCCGCACTCGCCGTCGAGGACCGCTCCCTCGCCCACAACTACAGCCCGCTCCCGGTCGTCATCGCGTCCGGCGACGGTGCGTGGGTGACGGACGTCGACGGCAAGCGCTACCTGGACGGGCTCGCCGCGTACTCCGCGGTGAACTTCGGCCACGGCAACCCGCGGCTGCTCGACGCCGCCCGGGCCCAGCTCGACCGGGTGACCCTGACGAGCCGTGCCTTCGTGAACGACCGGCTCGGCCCGTTCGCGTCGGCGCTCGCCGAACTGACCGGTACCGAGCTCGTGCTCCCGATGAACACCGGGGCCGAGGCCGTCGAGTCGGCGATCAAGGTCGCGCGCGCCTGGGGCTACCGCGTCAAGGGCGTCCCGGCCGGACAGGCCACGATCGTCGTCGCGTCCGGGAACTTCCACGGCCGCACCACGACGATCGTCTCGTTCTCGGACGACCCCGACGCCCGCAACGACTTCGGCCCGTACACGCCCGGCTTCCGCACGGTGCCGTACGGCGACGCGGCCGCCCTCCGTGCGGCGATGGACGAGACCGTCGTCGCCGTGCTGCTCGAGCCGATCCAGGGCGAGGGCGGGGTCGTCATCCCGCCCGCCGACTACCTGCCGGCCGTGCGCGCGGTCTGCGACGAGTTCGGCGCCCTGTTCGTCGCCGACGAGATCCAGTCCGGGCTCGGACGCACCGGGCACACCCTCGCCGTCGAGCGCGTCGGGGTGCGGCCGGACCTGGTCACCCTCGGCAAGGCGCTCGGCGGCGGCATCGTCCCGGTGTCCGCGGTCGTCGGCTCCCGGGACGTCCTGGGCGTCCTGCGTCCGGGCGAGCACGGCTCGACGTTCGGCGGCAACCCGCTCGCGGCGGCCGTCGGCACCGAGGTCGTGGCGATGCTCGGCGAGGGCACGTTCCAGGAGCGGGCGCTCGCCGGCGAACCGCTGCTGCGCGGTCTGCTCGACGACCTCGCCGGTCGCGGGGTCGTGGCGCACCGCGTGGCCGGGCTCTGGGCGGGGATCGACATCGACCCCGCGCTCGGCACCGGCAAGGAGATCGCGCACGACCTGGCCGACCGCGGTGTGCTCGTGAAGGACACCCACGGGTCGACCATCCGCTTCGCGCCGCCGCTCGTCGTCACCGACGACGAGGTCCGGCTCGCGATCGGGACCCTCGGCGAGGTGCTGGCCGCGCGCTGACGCGACGCGACCACCCGACGGACGGGAGGCACGTGGCGGATCCGCCACGTGCCTCCCGTCCGTCGTTCCGGGTGTCCCGGCGTCAGCGCACCCGCCAGCGCTCCACCAGCTGATCCATCAGGCCGTCGAGCCGCTCGTCCGTCACCTGTCGCGACGGGTCCGCGTCGAACCACGCGACGATCTCGCGCGCACCCTGCCGGATCGACGTCGTCTGCGCGAACTCCGGCACCAGCGTCTGCACCTTCGTGTTGTCGAACACCGAGGTGTTCGCCTTGTCGCCGAGCAGGCTCGCACCCCAGTCCGCGTCGAGCGCGTCGATCGCATCGGACGGCACGTGCACGATCTCCAGGTCCTCGACCCCGGCAGCGGCCGCGAACTCGTGCGCGATCCGGTCCCAGGTCGGGGCCTCGTCGCCCGTGATGTGGAACGCCTCGCCGATCGCCTCGGCGCGGTCGAGCAGCCCGACGAACCCGACGGCGAAGTCCCGTGCGTGCGTGATCGTCCACAGCGAGCTGCCGTCGCCGCACACCACGACCGGCTTGCCCGCACGCATCCGCCCGAGGACCGTCCACCCGCCCGAGAACGGCACGAGGGTCTCGTCGTAGGTGTGCGACGGGCGGATGATCGTCATCGGGAAGTCGTCCTCGCGGTACGCCTCGACGAGCAGGTCCTCGCACGCGATCTTGTCCCGCGAGTACTGCCAGAACGGGTTCTTCAGCGGCGTCGACTCGGTGATCGGCAGGTGCGTGGCGGGCGTCTGGTACGCCGAGGCCGACGAGATGAAGACGTACTGCCGCGTCCGCCCGGTGAAGACCTCGACGTCGCGCTGCACCTGGTCCGGCGTGAACGCCACGAAGTCGACGACGACGTCCCACCGTCGGTCGCCGATCGCGCCTTCCAGCGCGGTGCGGTCCGACACGTCGGCCTGGAGGCGCGTCACGGCCTCCGGGATCGGCCGCTTGTCCGTCTCGCCCCGGTTGAGCACGGTCACGTCGAACCCCTGCTCGACGGCTTCGCGGACGCACGCGGCGCTGATGATGCCGCTGCCGCCGATGAACAGCACGCTCGGTCCCGACATGGATGCTCCTTCGCTCCCGGCGGTGCCGCTGTGCACCGCGCTCCTGCGATCCTGCCCCTCGGCCGCCGCGTACCGTCACGGGTCGGGGCGCACCGACGCGCTCCACGACAGGAGTGACACGCACATGGAGTACCGCTACCTCGGCGACTCGGGCCTCAAGGTGTCCGAGATCACGTACGGCAACTGGCTCACCCACGCCTCTCAGGTCGAGAACGACGCGGCGATCGCCTGCGTCCGGGCCGCCCTGGACGTCGGCATCTCGACCTTCGACACCGCGGACGTCTACGCGAACACCGGCGCCGAGACCGTCCTCGGCGAGGCCCTGAAGGGGGAGCGCCGGCAGTCCCTGGAGATCGCCACGAAGGTCTTCGGGCCGACGGGTCCGAAGGGCCACAACGACACCGGCCTGAGCCGGAAGCACATCCTCGAGTCGATCGACGGCTCCCTCGAGCGGCTGCAGACCGACTACGTCGACCTGTACCAGGCGCACCGGTACGACCACGAGACCCCGCTCGAGGAGACCATGCAGGCCTTCGCGGACGTCGTCCGGCAGGGCAAGGTCCTGTACGTCGGCGTCTCGGAGTGGACCGCCGAGCAGCTGCGCGCCGGGCACGCCCTCGCGAAGGACCTCGGCTTCCAGCTCATCTCGAACCAGCCGCAGTACTCGGCGCTCTGGCGGGTGATCGAGGGCGAGGTCGTCCCGACGTCCGAGGAGCTCGGCATCTCGCAGATCGTCTGGTCCCCGATCGCCCAGGGCGTCCTGACGGGCAAGTACCAGCCCGGGCAGCCGCTGCCGGAGGGCTCGCGCGCCACGGACGACAAGGGCGGCGCGAAGATGATCGAGCGCTTCATGAACGACGAGGTCCTGACCGCGGTGCAGGAGCTCAAGCCGATCGCGGACGAGCTCAGCCTGTCGATGGCGCAGCTCGCGGTCGCCTGGGTGCTGCAGAACCAGAACGTCGCGTCGGCCATCATCGGCGCCTCGCGGCCGGAGCAGGTGCACGACAACGCGGGCGCTGCCGGGGTCACGATCCCCGCGGAGCTGATGTCCCGGATCGACGACGCCCTCGGTTCGGTCGTCGAACGCGACCCGGCGAAGACGAACGACAGCAGCCCGAAGACCCGCGAGGCCTAGGCCAGCGGCGGGTCTCCGGCGCTCAGCACGACCGGAAGCACGCGACACCGCGGAACTGCGCGGCGCGGCGTGTTTCCGGTTGTGCGGCGGCACGCCGAGCTGCGAGGCCGAGCCTCGAGCACGCCCCCGGGAACGCAAAAGAGCCCCTCACTCTCGTGAGGGGCTCTTCACCGTGGCTGGACACGGCATCGATCCGTGGACCTTTCGATTTTCAGTCGAACGCTCTACCAACTGAGCTATCCAGCCGTGGCGACCCTGACGGGACTTGAACCCGCGACCTCCGCCGTGACAGGGCGGCACGCTAACCAACTGCGCTACAGGGCCATGTGTACTTGTGGGTACTTCTCGGTGTTGCTCGGTTGCTTGCTCACTCACGTGGAGTGACCCCAACGGGATTCGAACCCGTGCTGCCGCCGTGAAAGGGCGGTGTCCTAGGCCACTAAACGATAGGGCCGCAAGCTGCGCCGTGCGCTACCGATGGACAAGCATACGGATGCCCCGGGCGATGCACAAATCGAGTGCCCCGGAACGTGCATCCCCGGCGTGTCGCGCTGTGGAGACGGGTCCGACCAACGGGGGAGTGCGAGCATCGTCGACGGCCAGGCACCCTCGCACGGGGGTGTCCCTGCTGCGACCCCTGTTGTTACTGTTGCGTCTGTTGACAGTGTTACGTGCGTGAGCCATGCCGCGCTGTTACGAAATCGAGACTCATGACGACTGCACCCCTGTTCTCCCGCCCGCCCCGCCGCCGCGTCCTCGCCGCCGCGGTCGCCGTCGCGCTCGCAGCCGGCGCGCTCGGCGCCCTGGCGCCCGCGAGCTCGGCGTCCGCGACGAGCTACCCCAGCTGGGACGACGTCCAGGCCGCGAAGGCATCGCAGGCCGCCCAGCAGGCGAAGGTCACCGAGATCAAGGGACTCCTCGCCGACCTCACCACCAAAGCGTCCGCCGCCCAGAAGGAAGCCGAGGCCGCCGGCACCGCCTACCAGACGGCGCAGACGAAGTTCGACGAGGCGACCCTCACCCACCAGACGCTGCAGTCCCAGGCGGACGAGGCCGAGCGCACCGCGAAGCAGTCCGAGGCGCAGGCCGGCCAGCTCGCCGCCCAGCTCGGTCGGGCGAGCGGCGACGACGTGACGACGGACATCTTCACGCACCCGTCCTCGTCGAGCGACCTGCTCTACGAGCTCGGCGCGATGTCGAAGCTCACCGAGCAGGCCGACGGCATCTACGCACAGGCGACCCAGGACCGCGGCGTCGCCCAGGGCCTGGCGGACAAGGCGCAGTCGGCGAAGCAGGCCCTCGGCGCCCTGGCCGAGGAAGCACAGGCGAAGGCGAAGCAGGCGCAGCAGGCCTCGGACGACGCACAGACCGCGGTCGACGCCCAGAACGACAACAAGACGCGGCTCGAGGCGCAGCTGACGCTCCTGACGACGAACGAGCAGAACGTCGAGGCGGACTACCAGAAGGGCGTCGCGGCCGAGAAGGCCCGGCTCGCGGCGATCGCAGCCGAGCAGGCCCGGCAGGCGGCAGCCGCGCAGGCCGCGGCGAACCAGGGCGGCAGCTCGGGCAACGGGTCCGGCGGCTCCGGCGGCGGTGCGCCGACCTCGTCCGGCTGGGTCCGGCCCGCCGGCGGCTACCAGACCAGCCCGTTCGGCTGGCGCGTCGACCCCTACACGCACGCCCACGCCCTGCACGCCGGGGTCGACCTGGCGCCCGGCTGCTACTCGCCGATCTACGCCGCACACGACGGCACGGTGACGTTCGCGGCCAACGGCGGCGGCTACGGCAACGAGGTCGTGCTCGACAACGGCGGCGGGATCTCCACCGCGTACGGGC
Source organism: Curtobacterium citreum (assembly GCF_006715175.1). NCBI lineage: Bacteria > Bacillati > Actinomycetota > Actinomycetes > Micrococcales > Microbacteriaceae > Curtobacterium > Curtobacterium citreum. The sequence continues at coordinate 346,961 of NZ_VFMQ01000001.1, forward strand.
ACATCGTCGACGGCGGCATCCTGGTGTCCGTCGGGCAGCACGTCTCCGCCGGCCAGCAGATCGCGAAGATCGGCTCCACCGGTTGGTCGACCGGGTGCCACCTGCACTTCGAGACCCGGGTGAACGGCTCCGCCGTCGACCCGGTCCCCTTCATGGCCGCGCGGGGGATCTCGGTATGAACGAGCGCGCCGTCGAGAGGCACTGACCATGAAGTCCGCCACCCGCACCGGCTGCACCGCGATGGTCGCAGCACTCGGCATCGGCCTGTCGATCGTCGTGGTCGGTCCCGCGCACGCGGCGCCGTCCACGCCGAGCTGGGACGACGTCCGTGCGGCGAAGGCGGACGCGGCCGACGCGCAGCAGACCGTCGACGAGCTGTCGAGTCGGCTGCAGTCGCTGCAGGACACGGCGGACGCGGCACAGGTGGTCGAGATGCAAGCCGGGCAGGCGTACGCCGTGGCAGCGTCCGAGCAGCAGCAGGCGAAGGACACCCTCGACGACCTGACGGCGCAGTCGAAGCGCGCGGCGCAGCGGGCGAAGGAGTCCGCGGGCCAGGTCGCCGGGCTGATGGTCGAGCTGTCGCGCACGGGTGGCGGCAACATCTCGACCTCGATGCTCGTCGACTCGTCGGACTCGAAGGACCTGCTGTACCGCGTCGGCACCATGTCGCAGCTGTCCGAGCGGTCGGCGACGGCGCTCGCGCAGGCCCAGGCCGACCAGAACACGGTCGACGCCCTCGCCGCGCAGCAGTCCTCGGCCACGACCGCGCTCGCGAAGGCGACGGCGGCGTCCGAGCGGGCCCTCGACGCGGCGAACTCCGCGGCGAGCTCCGCCCAGACCCGCGTGCAGCAGGAGCAGTCGAAGCAGGCCGAGGTGCTCGCACAGCTCGCGTTCCTGAAGGGCACGAGCGTCGACGTCGAGACGGCGTACTGGAACGCGCAGCAGGCGCAGCGCTCCGAGACGCAGCTCGCGGCGGAGACCACCGGTGGCCGGTCGAGCGGCTCGAACACGTCGAACAGCCCGTCGTCGAACACCCCGTCCGGCGGCACGAGCCCCAGCGCGAACCAGCCGAGCGCGAACCAGCCGAGCAGCAACCAGCCCAGCGCGAACCAGCCCAGCAGCAACCAGCCCAGCAGCAACCAGCCCAGCTCGAACCAGCCGAGCACGAGCCAGCCGAGCAACCCCGCTCCGGCACCGGCCCCCAAGCCCGCTCCCGCGCCGAAGCCCGCCCCGGCTCCCGCTCCCGCGCCGACCCCGGTGCAGAGCAGCCCGTCCAAGGCCGCCGGCGCCATCGCCTACGCTCGCGCGCAGATCGGCGACGCCTACGTCTTCGGCGGCGCGGGCCCGAACGTCTGGGACTGCTCCGGCCTGGTGATGATGGCCTACGGCTCCCAGGGCGTCGCGACCGGCGGCCACAACGTCGTCTGGCAGTACAACCACTTCCAGTCGATCGGTCGGCTCGTCCCGCTGTCGCAGCGGCAGCCCGGCGACATCCTGTTCTACTCGAGCAACGGCTCGGTGAGCGGCGCCTACCACGACTCGATCTACACCGGCGGCGGGATGATGGTCGAGGCCGCGAACCCGCAGCGCGGCGTGCTCGAGCGGGCGATCTGGACCCCGAGCCAGCTCCTGCCGTACGTCGCCCGTCCGACCGGCTCGCTCTGAGCCCGAGCGCAGACCCCGACACGAACGACGACGCCCGCCCTCCTGATCGGAGAGCGGGCGTCGTCGTCGGTGTCGGGCGGTCAGTGACCGGCGGGCACGTACGCGGCCTGGCCGGCCTGCACGATCGCCTCGGCCTCGGCGGCGTCGCCCCAGCCCTCGGCCTTGACCCACTTGTTCGGCTCGAGGTCCTTGTAGCGCTCGAAGAAGTGCGCGATCTCGGCCTTGGTCTGCTCCGGGACGTCCGCGATGTCCTGGACGTGGGCCCAGCGCGGGTCCTTCGCCGGGACGACCAGCACCTTCGCGTCGTTGCCGGCCTCGTCGCTCATCTTGAAGACGCCGACGGGGCGGACCTTGACGCCGACACCCGGGAAGGTCGGGTACTCGAGCAGGAGGAGCGCGTCCACCGGGTCGCCGTCGTCGGCCAGGGTCTTCTCGAAGAAGCCGTAGTCGGTCGGGTAGACGAACGACGTGAAGAGCACGCGGTCGAGGTACACGCGACCGGTCTCGTGGTCGACCTCGTACTTGTTGCGGCTGCCCTTGGGGATCTCGACGACGACGTCGTACGCGGCCATGTCTGCACTCCTGGTTTGTCGATCGGGCTGTCGGTGGTTCCGAAAGCGCGGCTAACGTTACCGGGTGAACGCTCCGCGCCCCCGGCTCGACCCCGCCGTCGCCGAGACCCGTCGCGCCGTCCGCGGGCTGCTCGCGCAGGCCCGACAGGACGGGATCGTGCGCGACGGTGACCTCGTGACCGTCGCGCTGAGCGGCGGTGCGGACTCCCTCGCCCTCGCGGCCGCGACCGCGTTCGAGGCGCCGAAGCAGGCCCTGCGGGCCGGCGCCGTGGTGGTCGACCACGCGCTCCAGGCGGGCAGCGAGGCGGTGGCGACCCGTGCCTCCCGGCAGGCGTCGTCGCTGGGACTCGAGCCGGTGACCGTCCGTCGGGTCGCGGTCGGGTCCGACGGTGGTCCGGAAGCGGCCGCACGGGAGGCGCGCCACGCGGCCGTCGCGCTCGTCGCGACCGCCACCGGGTCGCCCCTGGTGCTGTTCGGGCACACGCTCGACGACCAGGCCGAGACCGTGCTGCTCGGCCTGCTGCGCGGCAGCGGGCCGGACGCCCTGTCCGGCATGGCCCCGCTGGTGCGGCGGGCGGAGGGACCGGCCTACGGCCGGCCGCTCCTCGCGGTGCGTCGGCACACCACCCGCCAGGCCTGCGTCGCCGCCGGACTGGCCCCGTGGGACGACCCGCAGAACGACGACCCCGCGTTCACCCGGGTGCGGGTGCGGAACACGCTCCTGCCGGCCCTCGAGCGGGAGCTCGGCGCGGGGGTGCCCGAGGCGCTCGCCCGAACGGCCGACCAGCTCCGCGAGGACGCGGCAGCGCTCGACCACTTCGCCGAGGAGCTCGCGGAGGACCTCGCCGAGCACGCCGAGGCGGGCATCTCGCTGTCGGTGTCGGGGCTCCTCGCGAACCCGCCCGCGCTCCGGCAGCGACTCGTCCGGCTGGCGGTCGAGGGGGAGTTCGGCGTCACGCTGTCGCGCACCCAGACGCTCGAGGTCTGCCGGCTCGTCACCGACTGGCGTGGACAGGGACCGATCGACCTGCCCGGGGTGCAGGCCGCTCGGGAGGGCGACCGGCTGGCGTTCAGCGCCGCGCCGTGACGGTTACCCTGGACCGGTGGAACTCTCCGACGTCCAGGCAGACCTGTCCGAAGTGCTCTTCACCCCCGAGCAGATCGACGCGAAGCTCGCCGACCTCGCCGCGGCGGTCGACCGTGACTACGCGGGCAAGGACCCGCTGCTCGTCGGCGTGCTGAAGGGCGCCGTCATGGTGATGGCCGACTTCTCCCGGCACCTCAAGATGCAGGCGCGCATGGACTGGATGGCGGTGTCGTCGTACGGCTCCGGCACGAAGTCGTCCGGTGTGGTGCGGATCCTCAAGGACCTCGACACCGACCTGCACGGCCGCGACGTCATCATCGTCGAGGACATCATCGACTCCGGCCTGACGCTCTCGTGGCTCAAGCAGAACCTGGAGTCCCGCGGGGCCGCGAGCGTCGAGATCGTCGCACTGCTGCGCAAGCCCGAGGCCGCCAAGGTCGAGGTCGACGTGAAGTACGCCGGCTTCGAGATCCCGGACGCCTTCGTGGTCGGGTACGGCCTGGACTTCGACGAGCGCTACCGCAACCTGCGCGGCATCGGCGTGCTCGCGCCGCACGTCTACTCCTGACGGTCCGGTCGGCCCGCTCGGCCGACTCGTCGAGCGTGTGGAGTTCGCCCGCAGAGGACACCCATCCCCGCCACAGAGTCGCGGCCGTATGCTGACGACCACGCAACTCCGGCAGAGAAAGGTGTCGGGCCTCCGTGCCCGGATCACATGGACTTCAAGCGCATCCTCCGCGGGCCGTACATCTACGTGCTGATCGCGATCGTGGGGATCTGGATCGGCTGGGCCGTGATCAGCCAGTCCGGCACCCAGCAGATCGACACCCAGAAGGGTCTCGAGCAGCTCTCGGACGGCAAGGTCTCCTCCGTGGTGGTGAACTCCACCGAGCAGCGCGTGGACCTCACCCTCAAGGACGGCAACGCGAAGGAGCAGTTCTACTACTCCACGCCGCGTGGCGAAGAGGTCATCCAGGCCGTCAACGACGCCAACCTCCCCAAGGGCTACAACGACACCGTGCAGCAGGGGAACTGGTTCCTGTCGCTCCTCGGCATCATCCTGCCCTTCCTCATCATCGGTGCCCTCTTCTGGTTCCTGCTCTCGAGCGCCCAGGGCGGCGGCTCGAAGGTCATGCAGTTCGGCAAGTCCCGCGCGAAGATGAACAACAAGGAGAACCCGCAGGTCTCCTTCGCGGACGTCGCCGGCTCGGACGAGGCGATCGAGGAGCTCCACGAGATCAAGGAGTTCCTGCAGGAGCCGGCCAAGTTCCAGGCCGTCGGCGCGAAGATCCCGAAGGGCGTGCTGCTGTACGGCCCTCCCGGGACCGGCAAGACCCTGCTCGCCCGCGCCGTCGCGGGTGAGGCCGGTGTGCCGTTCTACTCGATCTCCGGTTCGGACTTCGTCGAGATGTTCGTCGGCGTCGGTGCCAGCCGCGTCCGCGACCTGTTCGACCAGGCGAAGCAGAACGCCCCGGCGATCGTCTTCATCGACGAGATCGACGCCGTCGGTCGCCACCGCGGCGCCGGCATCGGTGGCGGCAACGACGAGCGCGAGCAGACGCTCAACCAGCTGCTCGTCGAGATGGACGGCTTCGACGGCAAGACGAACGTCATCCTCATCGCCGCGACGAACCGTCCCGACGTGCTGGACCCCGCGCTCCTGCGCCCCGGCCGCTTCGACCGCCAGATCGGTGTCGACGCGCCCTCGCTCGCTGGGCGCAAGCAGATCCTCGAGGTGCACGCGAAGGGCAAGCCGCTCGCCGCGAGCGTCGACCTGGAGCTCCTCGCCCGCAAGACGCCCGGGTTCACCGGCGCCGACCTGGCGAACGTCCTCAACGAGGCCGCGCTCCTGACCGCCCGCTCGAACGCGCAGCTCATCGACAACCGCGCCCTGGACGAGGCCGTCGACCGCGTGATGGCCGGCCCGCAGCGCCGCACCCGGATCATGTCCGACCAGGAGAAGCTCATCACCGCCTACCACGAGGGCGGCCACGCCCTGGCGGCTGCGGCGATGCGGCACACCGACCCGGTCACGAAGATCACGATCCTGCCGCGCGGCCGCGCCCTCGGCTACACGATGGTGCTCCCGCTCGAGGACAAGTACTCCGTGACGCGCAACGAGCTGCTCGACCAGCTGACGTACGCCATGGGTGGCCGCGTGGCCGAGGAGATCGTCTTCCACGACCCGACGACCGGCGCCTCGAACGACATCGAGAAGGCCACGTCGACCGCGCGCAAGATGGTCACCGAGTACGGCATGAGCCGTGCGGTCGGGTCGGTCAAGCTCGGCTCCGGGTCGAGCGAGCCGTTCGTCGGTCGCGACATGGGCGGCAACGGCGGTCGCGACTACTCGGAGAACATCGCCGAGACCGTCGACGCCGAGACCCGCGCGCTGCTCGAGGCCGCGCACGACGAGGCCTACCAGGTGCTCAACGCGAACCGCGACATCCTCGACCGCCTGGCCGGCGAGCTCCTCGACAAGGAGACGCTGGACGCGCCGGAGCTCGTCGAGATCTTCAAGGACGTCCGCAAGCTGCCCGAGCGCCCGCAGTGGCTCTCGAGCGACAAGCGGCCGGTCTCGAACCTGCCGGCGATCGAGTTCCCGGGCAAGGCCGCCTCGACCGCGGCGGAGCAGGGCGACACCGAGTCGCCGTCGAAGCCCCGCCGTCGGCCGTTCGGCAACCCCGGTATCGCCCCCGCCTAGGCCGGCATGACCGACCTGCCGACGAGGCGCGCGCGCCGACTCGCCGAGGCGAGCTCGGCGCGCGACGTCGAGCTCGCCGCCCGCGCGGCCGCCGCCGAGCCCCCGACGGTCGCGATCGACCTCCGGGCGCCGGCTCCGGTGCCCGAGATCGTCACCGCGTCGACGCGCGCCGACCGGACCGCGGCCGGACGGACGGTCGCCGACGGCACGCGCGTGATGGGCATCCTCAACGTCACGCCCGACTCGTTCAGCGACGGCGGGCTGCACCAGGCGTACGACGCCGCCGTGGCCCACGCCCGGCAGCTCGTCGCGGACGGTGCCGACCTGGTCGACGTCGGCGGGGAGTCGACCCGACCGGGCGCCGAGCGGGTCCCCGTGGACGTCGAGCAGCAGCGCGTGCTGCCCGTCGTCCGCCAGCTCGTGTCCGAGGGCATCGCGGTGAGCGTCGACACGATGAACGCCGCGACCGCCGAGCGCGCGGTCGAGGCCGGCGCCGTGATCGTCAACGACGTCTCGGGCGGGCTCGCCGACGACGACATGGTGCGGGTCGTGCGGGACACCGGCGTCGGCTTCGTCGTGATGCACTGGCGCGGCCACAGCGACCGCATGTACCGGAACGCCGAGTACGCGCACGCCGTCGACGAGGTCCGCCGCGAGGTCGAGCTGCGCGTCGCCGAGCTCATCGTGCTCGGGGTCCGGCAGGAGCAGGTCGTGATCGACCCCGGCCTCGGCTTCGCCAAGCAGGGCGTCCAGAACTGGGAGATCCTGGCCGGCTACGAACGCTTCGCCTCGATCGGGTTGCCGGTGCTCGTCGCCGCCTCCCGCAAGCGGTTCCTGGACGGGGTCGGCAGCGCTGCCGGTGCCCCGCCGCGGGACCGCGACCTCGCCACCGCCGCGATCAGCCTCCTCGCCGCCGAACGCGGCGCGTGGGGGGTCCGCGTGCACGACCCGGCACCGACGCGTGCCGTGCTCGACGTCTGGGATGCCTGGAGGGCAGCACGTACATGAGGGACACCATCCGACTGACCGGGGTCCGCGCCCGGGGCCACCACGGCGTCTTCGACCACGAGCGCCAGGACGGCCAGGACTTCGTCGTCGACGTCGCGGTCGAGGTCGACGCGAGCACGGCCTCCGGCAGCGACGACCTCGCCGACACCGTGCACTACGGCGTGCTCGCCGAGCAGGTCGTCGCCGAGATCGAACGCGACCCGGTGGACCTGATCGAGACGGTCGCCGAGCGCATCGCCGCCGCGGTCCTGACGCACCGCGCGGCCCTGGCGACCGAGGTCACCGTGCACAAGCCGCAGGCGCCGATCACGGTGCCGTTCAGCGACGTGTCGATCACGATCCGGCGGACCCGCGGCGGTGCCGTCCCGTCCGAGGAAGAAGAGTGAGCCGGGCGGTCATCGCCCTCGGCGCGAACCTCGGCGACCGCGGGAGCACCCTGCGCGCCGCCGCCCGGGCCATCGCCGACCTGCCCGGCGTCCGCCCGGTCGCGTCGAGCCGCGAGGTCGAGTCGGTCGCGCTGACCCTGGACGGCCTCGACACGACGAAGCCGCGGTACCGGAACGGCGTCGTCGTGGTCGACACGGACCTCGGCCCGCAGGAGCTCCTCGACGCGCTGCACGGGATCGAGGACGAGCACGGCCGCACCCGCGAGGTGCGCTGGGGCGACCGGACGCTCGACCTCGACGTCGTGGCGATCGACGACCTCGTGCTCGACACGACCACCCTGACGGTGCCGCACCCGCGCGCCGGGGAACGGGCGTTCGTGCTCGCGCCGTGGCTCGACGCCGACCCGGACGCCGTGCTGCCGGGTGTCGGACCGGTGGCCGACCTGCTCGCAGCGGTCGGCGACGACACCGAGCGCGTCGACGAGCCGCGCCTGTTCGACGAGCCGACCCGCGCCTCCCGTCCGACCCGCGCCTCCCGGTCGGAGCCGCTCGCACCGGAGCCGACCGCGTGAAGCCGACCCGCGCCTCCACCCTCGTCAGCGTCGCGCTCGTGGCGGCCGTCGCCGGGTTCGCGCTCGACGCGGTCCTGGCCTCGCGCCAGGCGCCGACGCTGTTCCTGTCCACCCCGCTCGGTGCGACCCTCGCCCTGATCGGCGTCGCCGTCGTGCTGATGGCCCGCCCGGTGCGGCGGCACGCACGCGACGGGGCGTCCCGGCAGCGCAACGTCGACCCGCTCTACGCGACGCGCGTCGTGGTCCTCGCGAAGGCGTCGAGCATCGCGGGCGCGCTGTTCGGCGGCTTCGGTGCGGGGCTCCTGGTGTACGTCCTGACCCGTTCCGCGCTGCCGCCGCTAGGCTCGGTCCTGCCGAACGCCGTGGCGGTCGGGGGCGGTGCCGTGCTCGTGGTGTGCGCGATCGTCGCCGAGCGCATGTGCATCGCGCCACCCCCGGGTGACGACGACGACGACCTGCCGAGGGGCGGCACGACGGCGAACTGACCGACGACCGCAGGAGGCCGTGATGCCGCTGGAACGACTCGACGAGCCGGGCCTCGGCCTGACCGGGACCACGTGGACGCGGGTGTCGCCGAAGCTCGTCTGGACCGAACTCGTCAGCACGGTGCTCGTCGGGCTCGTGCTCACCGCCGGCTGCGTGCTGTTCGCGGTGCTGAACGACGGCTTCGGGCAGACCGCCGGCACGGTGTGGAGCCTCATCGCGATCGTCGTGGCCGTGGTCGCCCTCGTGACGGCGGTCCTCACGCCCCGTCGGGTCCGTGCGATCGGGTACGCCCTGCGCGACGACGACCTGGTGCTCCGACGCGGCCTGATGTGGCAGCGCTTCACCGCGGTACCGTACGGCCGGATGCAGCTCGTCGACGTGAACCGCGGCCCGCTCGACCGCGTGCTCGGCCTGAGCGAGCTGAAGTTCGTGACGGCGGCCGCCTCGACGAACGTCCGCATCCCGGGCATCCCCGCTGCCGACGCCGACGCGCTGCGCGACCGGCTCGTCGAGCTCGCCGAGACCCGTCGCGCCGGGCTGTAGGGGGCACCGTGACCTTCCGACCCGGACCACCGCCACCGGCACCGCCCACGAAGGGCGACGCCGCCGCCGCAGCGCCCCTGACCGACGGCGAGTGGCACCGCCTGCACCCGCTGACACCGCTCCTCAAGGGCGGCATCGTGCTCATCGTCGTGCTCGGGTACGTGCTGAACAACCTCCGCGACCAGCTGCTCGAGTTCGTCATCCCCGGCGCAGGTCCCCAGGACGACGGCGACCCGGTCCGCTACGTGTGGGAGCACGGCGCCGTCGGGTGGGTGCTGCTCGGGATCGTGGTGCTGCTGATCGTGCTGATCGGGCTCTTCTACCTGTCGTGGCGGATGCACGAGTTCCGTGTCACGGGCGAGATCGTCGAGGTGCGGTCGGGCGTCCTGTTCCGCACGAACCGCCGGGCCCGGCTCGACCGGATCCAGGGCATCAACATCTCGCGGCCGATCATCCCGCGGATCGTCGGCACGGCGAAGCTCGAGATCGCCCAGGCCGGCAACGACGCGAACGTGCAGCTCGCGTACCTCGGGGCCCGGGCCGCGGACGACCTGCGCTCCCGCATCCTCGTGCTCGCCTCCGGCGCGAAGGACGACGACCCTGCGGTGGAGCGCACGTCGTACGGCCCGCTGCAGGACCGCGTCGAGGAGCTGTTCTCGCCCGAGCTCGACCCGGGCGCCGTGCACGCAACCCGCGTCGTGAAGGTGCACCCCGGTCGGCTGATCGCCTCGATGCTGCTGTCCGGCACGACGGTGTTCATCCTGCTGGCGGTCGCCGCGATGATCGTCAGCGTCGCGCTCACCGGCGAGTACGGGATCCTGTTCGGCCTGTTGCCCGCCGTCATCGGTGCGGGCGGGTACTACGTCCGGAAGTTCTCCCGGTCGCTGCAGTACACGATCGCGGACACCCGAGACGGCATCCGGATCGGCTTCGGGCTCGTCTCCACGTCGAACGAGACGCTCCCGCCGGGACGCATCCACGCCGTCAGCGTGGCGCAGCCCCTGCTGTGGCGGCCGTTCGGGTGGTGGGACGTGCGCATCAACCGGGCGACGAACGCCGGGAACGGTGCGTCGAACAACCAGCAGGCATCGTCGATCGTGCTGCCGGTGGGCCGGGCCGAGGACGTCCGTCAGGTCCTCGACATCATCCTGCCCGGGCTCGTCGGCACGGCAGTGGCCGGACCGTCGGCGTCCCGCGCGGCACTCCGCGAGGGCGCGTCCGAGGCCGTGGACGTCGTCGACGAGAGCCTCACGACGACCGGCGACCGCGGCGGCTTCGTGCACTCGCCCCGACGGGGCGCGTGGCTCCGCCCGCTGTCCTTCCGCCGCAACGGCTACCGGTTCGTGCCGGGCGCGGTGCTGCTCCGGCTCGGTGCGGTGTGGCGGTCGCTCGTGATCGTGCCGCTGCCCCGCGTGCAGAGCGTCAAGGTCGAGCAGGGGCCCCTCGAGCGCTGGCTGCGGCTCGCCTCGGCACACGTGCACACCGTGCACGGGCCGGTCTCGGCGCGCGTCGGCGCGCTCGACGCGCGCGACGCGCAGCGCCTGTGGTCGGAGACCGCGCACCGCGCGGTCGAGGCGGCCGCGGCGGACACCTCACACCGCTGGCGCGAACGGGAGGCACGGCGCGGCCCCGCCACGTCGGGCACCAGCGCGACCACCCCGTCCGGCGACGCGTTCCCGGGGAGCCGCACCGCGCCTCCCGGCTGGGACGACGTCCCGACACCGGGAGCCGCACGGTGAGGGCGGGACGACTCGGGGTCGGCGTCGTCGGCGCGGGGAAGGTGGGACCGGTCCTCGGCGCAGCGCTCGCGAACGCGGAGCACGCGGTCGTCGGGGTGACGGCCGTGTCGGACGCGGGACGCGACCGCGCCGAGGCGATGCTCCCGGGCGCCCCGGTCCTGGCGACCCCGGACCTGGTCGAGCGGAGCGAACTCGTCCTGCTCGCGGTCCCCGACGACCAGCTGGCGGAACTCGTGCGGGGGCTCGCCGACGCGGGGATCTGGCAGCCCGGGCAGCTCGTCGTGCACACCAGCCCGGACCACGGCGTCGGTGTGCTCGCACCGGCGCTCGCGGCCGGCGCGATCCCCCTCGCGATCCACCCGGCGATGGCGTTCACGGGCACGAGCGTCGACCTGACGCGCCTCCGCGACGCGTACTGCGCCGTCACCGCGCCGGCGCCCGTGCTCCCGATCGCGCAGGCCCTGGTCGTCGAGATGGGAGCGGAGCCCTTCGTCGTCGCGGAGCAGGACCGGCCCGCGTACGCCGACGCCGTGCGTGCGGCGGTGTCGTTCTCGACCGCGATCGTCGACCAGTCCGCCGGCACGCTCTCCGGGATCGGCGTCGAGCAGCCGGGCCGGGTACTCGGTGCGTTGGTGCGGTCAGCGGTCGACAACGCGCTCGCGGCGGCCGACGGACAGGCCGCCCTGTAGCGGACCCGACCGTCGACCCCCGAAGAGGGGCACGGACCGGGGGTCGTGCTCTCCCTGTGCATCCTGCTAGCGTCGAGATCGGCTCAGCTCCGTCTCACCAGCGGAAGCGGGTCGGGACCCGTCCTCACCAGGCGGATCCGCACGGCTCGCTCTCACCAGGCGGGTCCTCACCCAGAGATCAGATGGAGTTTCCCCCATGACGCGGCACACCCTTGCCGCGACCTCCGCAGGGGTCGCCTCGGCGACCGCTCTCGGAGTCGCGCTCACCCTCCTCATCCCCACCGCGGCGCAGGCAGCGCCCGTGGTCTCCCAGGCGAACGGCCGGCTCGTGTCGACCACGCTGCTCACCACCGGCACCCTCGACTCGATCGCGTCGCTCCGCGGTGCATCGGCCGTCAACGCGGACGGTTCGGCGGACGTCGTCGCGAACACCCCGCTCGACGCCACGGCCCTGCAGTCCGTGGGGCTGCAGAGCGGTGGCGTGAACCTGTTCGGCAACAACGGCATCATCCAGCTCGGTGCGGTCGGGCAGTACGCGGTCGCGAACGCGGACGGGTCCTCCGCGGCGTTCTCCGGCGCGGTCAGTCAGGCACCCAGCCTGCTCGGTGCCGGTGTGACGGTCACGCCGTCCACGCTCGGCGCTCCGGCCGCGAACAGCAACGCGCAGCTCCGCGTCGGTTCGGCCACGGCGCCGGTCAGCCTCGACGCCCGCATCGGCGCGCTCGCCGCGTCGGCCACGCAGGACGTCAGTGGCAACCAGAGCGGGCAGTACACCCTGTCGACGCTGGACCTGACGGTCGGCGGGACGGTGCTCTCGCCGACGCTCGCGTCCCTGCGGACCGCCCTCGCGCCGCTGTTCGTCCTGGGCGGGACGAACCCGATCAACGCGGACGGCACGGTGCAGGTCACGCTGGCCGACATCCTCGCCGCGGCGGGGGTGAGCGACCTCAACCAGCTGCCGGCCGGGACCAACCTGCTGCAGTACGTGCCGGCCGCGGTCGTCGCCAAGGTGACGAGCACCGTCAACGCACTCCCCGGCATCGGGAACCTGTCGTTGGTCCCCGGCCTCCTCGCCACGCTCACGAACACCGTGCAGCCGGCACTCGGCACCGCGATCGACGCCCTGGCGCAGCTCAACGTCAACGTCAAGACGAACGGCGCCGACGGTGCCTTCACCGAGACGGCACTCCGCGTCGGCTTGCTGAACGCCGGAGCGCTCACCACGGTCGACATCGCCTCGGCGACCGTCGGTCCGAACGCCGGCCGTGCCGCCGTCCCGATCGTGAACCCCGCCTCGGCCGGGATCGCGGGCGGTGTCGGTCTGCTCGTCGCCGCGGCGTTCGCCCTCACGGTGGTCCGTCGTCGTCAGGCCCTCGCGGTCGCGCGCTGATGTACACCGGCAGCGGCAGCGGGATCGTCGGCCCCGCGGTGCTGACCGGCGGCGCGGTCGTCGCCGGGTCGCAGACCACCTTCGGCCCGTTCCTCCTGCTGGCGGTGGGCATCGCGATCGTGGCCTTCATCGGCATCCGGACGCTCTACCGACGACGCCAGCAGCGTTCGGGCCCGCTCGGGTAGCGCGCCGGGACCACCGCCGCACCGCTCGGGTGCGACACCGTGTCGGGACGGTGCCGCACCCCTCGGGGGAACCGTCGCACGACAGCGTGCCCTGCGGTCCCCACCGGTGGTCGCCCTCCCTCGGGCGGCCACCGGCCCTCGCCGACGGGCCCCTGACCCGTCCGGCACCTGCGGTCGACCCCTCACCACGGTCGACCCCTCCCGTGGCACCGCGTCGGCAGCACGACGCGGTGCCACGGGACTCGAACCCCCTGGAGCCGTCCACCGTGACCGCAACCGAGTCCGCGCAGATCCTCGCCTTCGTCCTGCTCGTGGTCTTCCTGGCCTACGTCCTCGCCATCCTCGTGCCGTTCCTCCGGCGCCGCCCGGACCGCGAGGGCAACGCCGACGCGTTCACCTGGCACGCGTTCGTGCCCTGCCGCGACGAGGAGGTCGTGATCGGCGCGACCATCGAACGGATGCGCTCTCGGTTCCCGGCGATGCACGTCTGGGTCATCGACGACGACAGCGACGACCGGTCCGCGGCGATCATCGCCGAGCGGGCGGCGGTCGACCCGCACGTGCACCTCGTGCAGCGCCGCCGTCCGACCGCGCGCACCGGCAAGGGCGACGCGCTGAACGCCGCCTACGCCCAGCTCGACGCGTGGCTGCCGGCCGGGACGGACCGTTCTGCGGTCGTCGTCGTGGTCGTCGACGCGGACGGGATCCTCGCCGAGAACGCCCTCCGGCAGGCCGCCGGCCGCCACGCGTTCGGCAACCCCGCGACCGGCGCGTGCCAGGCAGCGGTGTGGATGTCGAACCGCGACGACCGCGACCCCGCCGGCGCGGCCCCGGGGCGGCTCGGCCGCTGGTGGTCCCGGTACCTGATCCGCATGCAGGACATCGAGTTCCGCACGACCATCGCCGCGATGCAGTGCCTGCGCGGCCGGACGCTCTCCGTCGGGCTCGGCGGCAACGGGCAGTTCACCCGGCTCAGCGCCCTCGATGCCATCGCGCAGGGCGAGCGGACGCCGTGGCACGGATCGCTGCTCGAGGACTACGAGCTCGGCGTGCACGTGATGCTCGCCGGGTTCCGGAACGTGTACCTCCACGACACGCACGTCGAACAAGAGGCCCTCCCCGGCACCCGACGCCTGCTCACGCAGCGCACGCGGTGGTGCCAGGGCGGCATGCAGTGCGCGCGGTACCTCCTGCGGATCTTCACCTCGCCGCACGTCACCAACGCCGGGGCGCTCGAGGCGAGCTACTTCCTGGTCCAGCCCTACCTGCAGATGGCCGGTGTCCTGCTCTGGCCGACCGTGTTCGTCGCGATGGTCGCGCAGGGGTCGGTCTCCGAGGGCTCGTTCTGGGCCTGGTTCGCCGAGGCCTGGTGGCTCCTGCCGCTCGTCGTCATCACCGGCATCGCGCCGTTCGCACTGTGGCCGCTCATCTACCGCCGGCACATCGGGGAGCGGACGGGGATCGGCACCACGCTCGGGTGGGCGCTCGGCTACTGGATCTACATGTACCAGAGCTACGTCTGCGTGCCGCGGGCCTTCACCCGCATCCTGACCTCCCGCAACGGCTGGGCGAAGACCCGTCGCAACGCGGAGACCGACCACCTGTTCGTCGCCAAGGAGGCCTGACGTGTCGCACGCCGTCACCGCCCCCGTCGTCTCGTCCGCGGGCCCCCGCCGCGCCGTCGGACTGCTGCTCCTCGCGCTCGCCGCGGCGCTCCTCGTCGTCCAGCCGACCTTCCGCGTGGTCGAGGCCGAGGTCACGGCCTGGGTCGTCGGACAGTTCACGGACGGACGGTCCAACGCGGCCGTCGACGTCATCTACTTCGGCATCGGCACGCAGGACGTGCACGGCATCCAGATCACGCCGATGTGCTCGACCGTGGTGCTGCTCGTGCCGCTGCTCGCGCTCGGCGGCGTGCTCATGCTGCTCGGCTCGGTGCCGTTCCGCCGAGCCGCCGTCGCGCTCCTCGGGGCGCTGGCGATCGCCGTGGCCTGCAACGTCATCCGGTACGTCGGGTCGTCGGTGGCGCTGCAGCGCTGGGGCACGGCGGGCTTCGACGTCGTGCACGAGTACGTCGGGTCGCTGTTCGTGATCTTCGGGTTCGCCGGGGCGGTGCTGCTGCAGGTCGTCGTGTCGGTCCGGGGTCGGCGCCGGGGGACCGCGCCGGACCGGACGCGCGGTCCCGGGGCCCGTCGTGCCGACGGCCGGGCACGGCGTGCCGACGGTGGGCCCCGTCGCGCGGGCACGGAACACGCGGCGGGCGCGGGCGCCGGCGTCGGGGTGCGTCGCGCCGGGCGGCGGCGGGCCTGATGCGCCGGGTGCTCGGAGCGTCGACGGTCCGCACCTTCGGTCGTGCCGTCGGGGCGGTCACCGCCGTCGTGGTCGTCGCCGCCACCGCGGGGTGCGGGGTGCTCGACCGTCAGCCGCCGGCCGCCTCGACCCCGGCGCCTGTCGGCACCTGCTTCGACCTCCGCTACCTCGCCGAGGTCACCGCGGTCAGCCTGGGCGCCCCCGCGGTCGACTGCGACGACGAGCACACGCTGCAGGTGTCCGCGACCACCGAGCTGACCGGATCCCCGGCCGACCAGCGGGAGCGTCCGACGCAGCAGGTCCTGCAGCGGCTGACGAGCCGGCTGTGCGGGTACGAGCAGGCGCGGGCGTTCGTCGGGGCCGCGGAACGCGACGGAGTCGTCCCGCTCGCCACCTGGGCGTACTGGCCGACCGCTGCCGAGTGGGCGGACGGCGACCGCGCGGTCACATGCGCCGTGGGACTCGTCGGCACCGGTGGCGGACCGCGCACCGTGACCCGCTCGCTCGAGGGCGTGCTCCCCACCCGCTCGTCCGCCGACGTCCGGCAGTGCTACCGGCAGCAGGCGCGTCCGGACGGCACGTGGGAGCCGTTCGGGACGGCCGTGCCCTGCTCGGCACCGCACAGCAGCCAGGACGTGAACGCCTGGCTCGACGTCACGACCGGGGACCCGACGCAGCAGGACGTCGAGCGGATGTGCTCCCCCTTCGTCGGGGACTACCCGACCACGTTCGTCACCGGCGTGGCCGTGCAGCAGACCAACGGGACCCACTCACTGCACTGCGCCGTCGGAGGAGACAGTCGTGCCGGACTCACCACGGGAGCGTTCCTCCCGACCAGCCGTGGTTGACACGGCCCCCGCCCCGGTCGCCACCCCGTCGGCACCGGCGACCCGGGGCTCGCGGCGGGCCGCGAGTGCCTGGCTGCTCCTCGTCTGGCGGTGGATCGCCCCGGGTGGGCCGGCCGAGGACCCGCGGGGCCGATGGGCCACGGCCGTCGTCGCGGGGTGCCTCGCCGTCGCGGTGCTGCTCCTGCACCTGTTCGTCCCGACCGTCGTCGGGATGGGGGACCAGGGGGACGGCCAGCGGCTGATGTGCGCGTTCGGGGTCGCGAACACCGCCCCGTACGACTACGCCGCGAGCACGCAGTACGTCTTCACGCAGTGGGTACCGCACCGCTGGGCGGGCGAGGCGTGCGGTGCAGGCGGGTCCGGCGAACCCTACGTGTCGTCCCAGATGCTGCTCGTGTGGCCGGCCGTCGTGCTGACGCCGCTGTTCGGCTGGGGCGCCGGCATCGACACCCGCGCCGTCGGCATCGTCTGCGTGCTCGTGTTCGGGGTGCTCGTCGCGCTCTTCGTGGCGTTCCTGCCCGGACGTGCGCTCTTCCGGCTGATCGCCGCGGCCCTCGTCGTCGCGGTCGTCGGCGACGGCGTCTTCGCGCGGTTCTTCGTGTCCCCGTACTCCGAGGCAGCCTGCTTCCTCGGGGTCCTGGCCATGGTCGTCTGCCTGCTGGCGATGTGGCGGCGGGGCGACCCGACGTGGCTGGGGATGCTGCTCTTCTCGCTCGCGACGGTGTTCACGATCACCGCGAAGACCCAGATGGTCGCCCTCCTGCCCGCCGCGGCACTCGCGCTGCTCTGGCGTCCGCTGCCGGCGCGCCGGGGACGGGGCAACCCGGTCGCGCAGGCGCGCCGCCGGCGGGGCGACCCGGACCCGCGCGCCGGGCGCCCGCGTCCCCGCGGCCGCGTCGTCCCCCGTCTCCTCGGGGCCTCGCTCGTGGTCGCCCTCGCCGGGGTCGCCGTCGGGTACGCGGCGATCCAGCCGCGGCACTTCACGCTGCTCAACACCTACAACGCGGTCTTCGTCGAGATGCTCCCGCACAGCCCGGACCCCGAGGGCGACCTCCGCTGGTTCGGCCTGCCCGCCGACTGGGCGTCGAGCAGCGGCACGACGGTGGCGTCGGAGAACGCGGCCGTCCACCGGCCGGACTTCCCGCGGTTCACCGAGGAGGTCTCCCAGGGCCGGATCGCCCTGTTCTACGTGACGCACCCGGCCCGACTGGTCGGGATGGCCGACCGCGGGCTCGAGGCGATGACGCAGCCGGTGCTCGGCTACGTCGGTGCGTACCCGCCGGACGTCGGTGCCGAGCCGTGGCAACAGGAGCACCGGTTCCCCGTCGTCGTGGTCGTGTCGGCGCTCCTCGGGACCGTGCCGTCCGCGATCGTCCTGCTGCAGATCGTCGCCCTCGCGCTCGGCCTCGGCCTCGCGTTCCGGCGGCGGCAGCTCGGCGACCGTGCCGCGGCCTTCGGGGCGACGGTCGTCGTGACCGCGGTCGCGACCTGGGCGCAGTTCTGGGCCGTGATGCTCTCCGAGGGGGCGTCGGAGATCTACAAGCACCTGCTGGTCACCGACCTGCTGAACATGCTCCTGCTCGTCAGCATCCCGCTGTCCGCCGCGCTCCTCGCCCGGCGGATCGCCACCCCGCGCAGTGGGTCAGCCCGCGGCGCACGGCGTCGGACCGGCCCGGTCCGGCGCACCACCCACCAGGAGCCCCGGCACGTCTCGTCGCTCCGACCGACCGGACCGGGAGGTCACCGGTGAACCCGCACGTCATGGTCGTCTTCGGGACGCGTCCGGAGGCCATCAAGGTCGCCCCCGTCGTGCGACGACTTCGCGCCGACCGCTCGATCGACACGACGGTCGTCGACACCGGCCAGCACGCCGGACTCCTCGAGCCCGTGTACGCGACCTTCGGCTTCGACCCGGACGAGCGGCTCGACGTCGCGGTGCTCGGGCAGGACCTCACCGCCCTCGCCACCCGGACGATGACGGCGGTCGGCGCGGTCATCGCCCGACGTCGCCCGGACCTGGTGCTCGTGCACGGGGACACCTCGGCCGCCGCGGTGACGGCGCTCGCCGCCCACTACGCGCACGTCGAGGTCGCACACCTCGAGGCCGGGCTGCGGTCGGCGGACCTGTGGTCGCCCTGGCCGGAGGAGGCGAACCGCCGGGTCATCGGGCAACTCGCCTCGGTCCACTTCGCCCCGACGCAGCGTGCCGCCGATCGCCTGCTCGCCGAGGGCGCCGACGCCGCGGCCGTGCACGTGACGGGCAACACCGTGATCGACGCGCTCCTGCACACCCTCGACGCGACGCCTCCGGCGCTCCCGGCGCCCGTGCAGGCCGCGCTCGACGCCGGACGCCGTCTGGTGCTCGTCACGGGTCACCGCCGCGAGTCGTGGGAGAGCGGACTCACCGACACGGCCGCGGGCATCGCCGACACCGTCCGCGACCGCGACGACGTGTTCGTCTGGGCGCCGCTGCACCCGAACCCGATCGTCCGCGCGGCGATCGAGCCCGCGTTCGCCGGTCTCGACCACGTCCTCGTCGACGCGCCCCTCGACTACCCGACGTTCTGCCGGGCGATGCAGGTCGCGCACTGCATCGTGACCGACTCCGGCGGCGTGCAGGAAGAGGCACCCACGCTCGGCACCCCCGTCCTCGTGACGCGGGACACCACCGAGCGCCCCGAGGCGCTGGAGGCCGGCGCCTCGCGGCTGATCGGCACCGACCGCGCGGTCGTCCGGGCCGAACTGGCCGCGCTCCTCGACGACGACGACCGGTACCGAGCGATGGGCCGCGCGGTGAACCCCTACGGCGACGGACGCGCCGCGGAACGGGTGCACGAGGTGGTGCGCGCCGTGCTCGGGGACCGCGCCGCATGACCCGCCCCGGCGGCCCGGGCGGACCGGGACGTGGTCGGCGGCTCGCGACGACGGCTGCACTCCTGGTCGCCGGCGTGCTCGTCGTGGTCGGCGTCGTCGGGATCGTCCAGCAGGGGGAGCGTCCGCCGGCGACCCCGTCGCTCCCCGACCTCCGGGGCAACCGCGTCGACGCCGCCCCCGGACTCGCACCGTCCCCGGCCGCCGTGCGCCGGATGGCCGTCCGGGCCGCGGACGGCGACGCGTTCCGGGTGCCGGCCGTGGGGCTCGACGTCCCGCTGCGGTCACTCGTCACGGTCGACCACGAGGTCCAGCCGCCGACCTTCACGGACGCGTTCTGGATCCGGGACCTCGGCACCGGCGTCCGGACACCGGAGCGCGGCACGGTCTTCGTCGCGATGCACTCCCTGCGCGGCGGCGGGGTCGGTCCGGGCAACGCGCTGTACGACACGGCGTCGGGCACGTCCCGGGTGGGGGTCGGCGACGCCGTCGAGGTCGCGGGGGCACGGTACGTCGTGACCGGGACCAGGACGGTGCCGAAGCCGTCGATCAGCGGCGACGCCACGGTGTGGGCGGACGTCCCGGGGCGGCTCGTGGTCATCACCTGCCTGGAACGACCGGACGGCGGCCCGTCCCGCGACAACTTCGTGGTCGAGGCGCGCCTGGCCCCCTGACGAGGGCGAGCGCCCGCGCCCCGCCGTGCGGCCGCCCGCCCCGCCGTGCGGCCGCCCGCGCCGACGGGCGCCCGTCCGAGCGCGAAGCGCCGGGTACCATCGGAGCGTCCCCCACGACCCCATCGGAGCCGCACCAGCAATGAGCGAAGAGACCGCCGCAGAAGCCCTGTCCGCCGAGGAGACCAGCGAGCAGCGACAGGTCCGGCTCGACAAGCGGACGAAGCTCCTCGACGCCGGGATCGACGCCTACCCCGCCGAGCTCCCGATCACGACGACGATCCCCGCGGTCCGTGAGCAGTACGCCCACCTGGAGACCGGCGAGGAGACCCAGGACGTCGTCGGCATCGCCGGCCGCATCGTGTTCTCCCGCAACACCGGCAAGCTCTGCTTCGCGTCCCTGCAGTCCGGCGACGGCTCCCGCATCCAGGCCATGGTCTCGCTGGCCGAGGTCGGCGACGAGTCCCTGGCCCGCTGGAAGGAGTTCGTCGACCTCGGCGACCACGTCTTCGTGCACGGCCGCGTGATCTCCTCGCGCCGCGGCGAGCTGTCGATCATGGTCGACGACTGGGCGATGGCGGCCAAGGCGATCTTGCCCCTGCCGAACCTGCACAACGAGCTCAACGAGGAGACCCGGGTCCGTCAGCGGTACCTCGACCTCATCGTCCGCGACCAGGCCCGCGCGACCGTCCGTGCCCGTGCCGCGGTGATGGCGTCCCTGCGCAGCACCTTCACCGGCCACGAGTACCTCGAGGTCGAGACCCCGATGCTCCAGACGCAGCACGGTGGCGCCTCCGCACGCCCGTTCGTCACGCACTCGAACGCGTTCGACACCGAGCTGTACCTGCGCATCGCGCCCGAGCTGTTCCTCAAGCGGGCGGTCGTCGGCGGCATCGACCGCGTCTTCGAGATCAACCGCAACTTCCGGAACGAGGGCGCCGACTCGTCGCACTCGCCCGAGTTCGCGATGGTCGAGGCCTACCAGGCGTACGGCAACTACGAGCAGATGGCCGACCTGACGCAGGAGCTCGTCCAGAACGCCGCGAAGGCCGTCACGGGCGGCTCGCTCGTCGTCACGCTGCCGGACGGTTCCGACTACGACCTCGGTGGCGACTGGGCGCGCATGGACATGTACGAGTCCCTGTCCGAGGCGTCGGGTCACGAGATCACTCCGGAGACCCCGCTGTCGGAGCTGCAGGCGCTCGCCGACGCCGAGGGCGTCGAAGTCGCGCACGCCACGCACGGCAAGTACGTCGAGGAGCTGTGGGAGCACTTCAACGGGGACGAGCTGTACGCCCCGACGTTCGTGATGAACTTCCCGGTCGACACCTCGCCCCTCACGCGGCAGCACCGCACCCGTCCCGGCGTGGTCGAGAAGTGGGACCTGTACGTCCGCGGCTTCGAGCTCGCGACGGCCTACTCGGAGCTCGTCGACCCGGTCGTGCAGCGTGAGCGCTTCGTCGAGCAGGCGAAGCTCGCCGCGGGCGGCGACCCCGAGGCGATGCGCGTCGACGAGGAGTTCCTCCGTGCCCTCGAGCACGCCATGCCCCCGTCGGGCGGCATGGGTATGGGCATCGACCGCCTCCTGATGGCGATCACCGGGCTCGGCATCCGCGAGACGATCCTGTTCCCGCTGGTCAAGTAGGCGGACCGGTCACGTCCCACCCGGCCTGGAGGCGCGGTGCGGGTCCGCCCCGCACGGCGCCTCCCACGGTCGGCCGGGTTATGATCGCCGGGTGCCGCAGGGAGTCGTGACCGGGATCATCTTCGCCGTGACGCCGACGATCGTCGTCGGCCTCATCTTCTGGTTCGTCATGCGCGCGATCATGCGGGCCGACCGGACGGAGCGCGCGGCCTACGCGAAGGTCGAGGCCGAGGAGCGCGCCCGCTTCGAGCGCGAGCACGGCCGTCCCGCCCCGGCACCGACCTCGGCCGAGTAGCCGCTTCACCCCGCGTTCACCCGTCGGTGGTGCACTGACGCGGTGGATCCCGCAGAGCTCGACGCCGAGGACGCCTTCGGACACTCGGTGCTGCCCGACGCGGTCCGCGACGCGTCCTGGCTGGAGGACGAGGACGACCTCGACGACCTCGACGAGGACGACGTGGACGTCTGACCGTCCGCTCCCGGCCACCGGCCGTTCACCGCGCCGTCGCCCGGCGGCGTGAGCATCGTCGGCATGTCCACCACGCACGTCTTCACCGGTCGCAGCCTCGTCGGCGACATCGAGAGCGAGTACGACGAGTTCGACCGCGACGCCGACCTCGAGGTCTCGAAGCGACGGGACGGGTGGCTCGAGCCCTCCTGGTGAGCCCCAGATCGTCCTCCTTCGGGGTACGTCACGCCGGATCGAACCGATCCCGGCCGACGTACCCCGTTTTCGTGTCCACGGGACGCGGTCGGCCGGGGTACACCCTCGGCAACGTCGATGAAACACCCCTGCAACAGCGGAAACACGGCGACATCCCCTTGCGCCCGGGCATCGAGGCGGACCATGCTGTCGACCAGGACGTACCCCGTGGGGGACAGTTCCGGCGGTGAAGCACGAGGTTCCCTGGGAATCGATCCGATCGGTTTGTGGGGTACACCTCGGGACCGCTTTACTCGTCAACACCCCCCACCGAGGCCATCACCGTCGAACCGCAGGGAGAGTCACCATGACGATCGCGACCGCAACACCGAAGACGACGACCACTGGCACCACCGCGCGCCGCACCAAGAAGGCTGCAGCAGCGAAGACCGCGGACGCTGCGGTGGAGACCACCACGCTCGACACCGAGGTCGAAGCCGACGAGCAGCTCGCGGGTGTCCGCGGCGCCTCGGTCGACCAGGTCGGTGACTACCTGCGCCACATCGGCCGCCTCTCGCTCCTCACCGCCGAGGAAGAGGCGGACATCGCCCGCCGCATCGAGGTCGGCCTGTTCGCCGAGGAGAAGCTCGCCAAGGAGCCGGGCATCGACAAGTCCCTGCAGCGCGAGCTGCGCTGGCTCGTCCGCGACGGTGAGCGCGCCAAGGAGCGCATGATCACCTCGAACCTCCGCCTCGTCGTGAGCATCGCGAAGCGGTACTCGCAGCGCGGCCTGCCGTTCATGGACGTCATCCAGGAGGGCAACCTCGGCCTCGTGCGTGCCGTCGAGAAGTTCGACTTCACGCAGGGCTACAAGTTCTCGACGTACGCCACCTGGTGGATCCGCCAGGCCATCTCGCGTGGTCTCGCCGACAAGGCCCGGACGATCCGCATCCCGGTGCACACCGTCGAGCTCATCAACAAGATCTCGCGCACCGAGCGCGACCTGACCGTCGACCTCGGCCGTGCGCCGATGCCCGACGAGGTCGCCGCGGAGCTCAGCATGAGCACCGAGGAGCTCCTCGACCTGAAGGGCCGCTCGCACGAGCCGGTCTCGATCCACACCGTGGTCGGCGACTCGGACGACAGCGAGCTCGGCGACTTCATCGAGGACGAGGACGCCGCGAGCCCGAACGAGCTCACCGAGACGACGCTCCTGCACCGCGACATCCGTTCGATCGTCGCGGAGCTGCCGAGCGACGAGGCGAACGTCATCCGGATGCGCTACGGCCTGGACGACGACAAGCCGATGACGCTCGACGAGATCTCGAAGATCGTGCACACGACCCGACAGGCGGTCAGCCGCGTCGAGTCCCGTGCGAAGCTGCGCCTGTTCGCGAAGGCCGTGAGCCAGGACATGCAGCTGTACCTGACCGACTGAGGTCAGCAGGCTTCGGCCGGCGCGTCAGTGCCGGCACGGGGAACCGGGCCGTCCTGTGGGAAGGCGGTCCGGTGGGGTGATGGGACGGCCCGTCCAGGCATTGCCTGGGCGGGCCACTCGTCTGTCTGCCGACGGGTCCTGGCCGCCGTCCGGTCGTCAGCCGTCCTCGAGGTCGCGGTTCAGCCGCTGCCGCAGGTCCTGGGGGATGAGCTCGATGAGCTGGTCCGGGCGGACGGGCAGGTCGAGCAGGCTGAGCTTCACCCGACCGGTGCGTCCGTGCCGCTCGGCGTCCAGGCGGACCACGCTCGCGGCGTCCTTCCGCAGCCGGACGTCGATCTGCGCCCCGGTCGCGACCTCGCCGACGACGAGTCCGTCGACCTCGAGTGCGGCGCTCCTCGTGCCCTCGGCGATGTCGAGTCGGTAGCGCTCCCGCGCGGCGAGCACCACGGCGCGGTCGATCCCGGCCATCGGCGCCACCGGGGTCACGACGGAGCCGGAGAGCGCGGGGGAGAGCACGGGACCGCCGGCCGCGTAGTTGTACGCGGTGGACCCCGCCGGGGTGGCGGCGACGATGGCGTCCGCGCGGTAGTAGCCGTAGCCGAGCCCGCCGACGCTCAGGTCGGCGGAGACCTGGCCGGCGCCGGGGCGTCGCACCACGGTGAGGTCGTTGAACGCCAGGTAGTCGGTCCGTGCACCGCTCCAGGACAGCCGGGCCTCGAGCGCGTGGTGCGGCTCGAGCTGGTACTCGCCGGCGGACAGCCGGTCGAGCGCCGCCTCGAGCTCCGGCGGCTCGATCTCGACGAGGAACCCGACGTTGCCGTAGTTGACGCCGAGCACCGGCACCGGGCGCTTGGCCACGAGGCGCATCGCCCCGAGCATCGTGCCGTCCCCGCCGAGCGCCACGACGAGGTCGATCTGCTCGGTGAAGTCGTCCTCGTCGACCACGTCCACCCCGCCGCCCAGGCGCTGCGCGTCCGAGCGGCGTGCGACGAGCCGCCCCTGTCCGGAGGCGTTCCACCGCTGCAGGGTCGCGACGGACTCCTGCACGTTCTTGGTGGGGTGGACGACGAGGCCGACGACGGGCTGCTCCATGCCCCGAGGGTACCCACCACACCCCGCCTGCCCACTGGGCGAAGCGAGGTCACGCCCACGGCGAACAGGGGCAGCCCTCCGGGGGTCCGCTGGTTAGTCTCGATGTACGTCACCGAGCTCCCACGAGCCCGGCAAGGGAGAGCACATGTTCGAGAGATTCACCGACCGAGCCCGTCGTGTTGTCGTCCTCGCTCAAGAAGAAGCGAAGATGCTCAACCACAACTACATCGGCACCGAGCACATCCTCCTCGGCCTCATCCACGAGGGCGAGGGCGTCGCCGCCAAGGCGCTGGAGTCGCTCGGCATCTCGCTCGATGCCGTCCGCGAGCAGGTCCAGGACATCATCGGGCAGGGGCAGCAGCAGCCGACCGGGCACATCCCGTTCACGCCGCGCGCCAAGAAGGTGCTCGAGCTGTCCCTGCGCGAGGCGCTGCAGCTCGGCCACAACTACATCGGCACCGAGCACATCCTGCTCGGCCTCATCCGCGAGGGCGAGGGCGTCGCAGCACAGGTGCTCGTCAAGCTCGGCGCGGACCTCAACCGCGTCCGCCAGCAGGTCATCCAGCTCCTGTCCGGCTACCAGGGCAAGGAAGCGGTCGCCGTCGGCGGCGAGACGCAGCAGAACGCCCAGCAGGGGTCGCAGGTCCTCGACCAGTTCGGTCGGAACCTGACCCAGGCCGCGCGCGACGGCAAGCTCGACCCGGTCATCGGGCGCGAGAAGGAGATGGAGCGGGTCATGCAGATCCTCTCCCGCCGCTCCAAGAACAACCCCGTCCTGATCGGTGAGCCGGGCGTCGGCAAGACCGCGGTCGTCGAGGGCCTCGCCCAGGCGATCGTCAAGGGCGACGTTCCGGAGACGCTGAAGGACAAGCAGCTCTACTCGCTCGACCTCGGGTCGCTCATCGCCGGGTCCCGCTACCGCGGTGACTTCGAGGAGCGCCTGAAGAAGGTCACGAAGGAGATCCGCACCCGCGGCGACATCATCGTCTTCATCGACGAGATCCACACGCTCGTCGGTGCCGGCGCTGCCGAGGGCGCGATCGACGCCGCGTCGATCCTCAAGCCGCTCCTCGCCCGCGGTGAGCTGCAGACGGTCGGTGCGACCACGCTCGACGAGTACCGCAAGCACTTCGAGAAGGACGCCGCACTCGAGCGTCGCTTCCAGCCGGTGCAGGTGAACGAGCCGTCGCTGCCGCACGCGATCAACATCCTCAAGGGCCTCCGCGACAAGTACGAGGCGTTCCACAAGGTGTCCATCACCGACGGTGCGATCGTCGCCGCGGCGAACCTGGCGGACCGCTACGTGCAGGACCGCTTCCTGCCGGACAAGGCCATCGACCTGATCGACGAGGCCGGTGCACGTCTCCGCCTGTCGATCCTGTCGGCGCCGCCGGAGCTCCGCGAGTTCGACGAGAAGATCTCGACGGTCCGCGGGTCGAAGGAAGCCGCGATCGAGGAGCAGGACTTCGAGAAGGCCGCGAGCCTGCGCGACGAGGAGAAGAAGCTCCTCGGCGAGCGTCTCCGCCTCGAGAAGCAGTGGCGTGCGGGTGACGTCGCCGCGTCCGGCACCGTCGACGAGGGCATCATCGCCGAGGTCCTGGCGCAGGCCACGGGCATCCCGGTCTTCAAGCTCACGGAAGAGGAGACCTCGCGTCTCGTCTTCATGGAGAAGGCCCTGCACGAGCGCGTCATCGGCCAGGAAGAGGCCATCTCGGCCCTCTCCAAGACGATCCGCCGCACCCGTGCCGGCCTGAAGGACCCGAACCGTCCCTCCGGCTCGTTCATCTTCGCCGGCCCCACGGGCGTCGGGAAGACCGAGCTCGCCAAGGCCCTCGCGGAGTTCCTGTTCGACGACGAGGGCGCACTGATCTCGCTCGACATGTCGGAGTTCGGCGAGAAGCACACCGTCTCGCGGCTGTTCGGTGCCCCTCCCGGGTTCGTCGGCTTCGAGGAGGGCGGCCAGCTGACCGAGAAGGTGCGTCGCAAGCCGTTCTCCGTGGTCCTGTTCGACGAGATCGAGAAGGCCCACCCGGACATCTTCAACTCGCTGCTGCAGGTCCTCGAAGAGGGTCGCCTGACCGATGGTCAGGGCCGCGTGGTCGACTTCAAGAACACCGTCATCATCATGACCACGAACCTCGGTTCGCAGGGCATCGCCGGTGGCCCGGTGGGCTTCCAGGTCGAGGGTGACTCGGCCGTCGGCTACGACCGCATGCGCTCGAAGGTGAACGAGGAGCTCAAGAAGCACTTCAAGCCCGAGTTCCTGAACCGCGTCGACGACACGATCGTGTTCCCGCAGCTCTCGCAGTCCGAGCTGCTGCAGATCGTGGACCTGTTCGTGAAGCGCCTGGCGGACCGCCTGCTCGACCGCGACATGACGGTGGAGCTCACGCTCGCCGCCAAGGAGCAGCTCATCAAGGTCGGCTTCGACCCGGCACTCGGTGCCCGGCCGCTCCGTCGCGCGATGCAGCACGAGGTCGAGGACCAGCTGTCCGAGCACATCCTGCAGGGTGAGCTCAACGCCGGCGACCACGTGAAGGTCGACTTCGCCGAGGGGACGTTCCAGTTCGAGACCGGGCGGCAGCCGGGTCGCGAGGAGGTCCTCGCCGGGGCGCCGACGCTCGAGAAGGCGCCGGAGACCCCGCAGGGCGAGATCGAGTCCTAGGACCGGACCGGAACACGGACGGGAGGCGCGGTGCCAGCTGGCACCGCCCTCCTTCGCAGGCTCAGTCGGCGCGCCCCGCGCAACGCTTCGCGTTGCCACTCAGCGGGGCGCGCCCGTCCGTTCGTGGTTCCGATGTGCGTGATCCGGCTCGCGCCGGACCGGACCCCCGTCCGGGGGTAGCATCGTGGACGTGCGAGGGTTCCCCCCAACGCCTCGTGCACGATGTCCGGCTGGTTCCCCCCAACAGGTCGGACGTCAGTGGCCCCGGTCCTTCGGACCGGGGCCACTTGCGTGTGCGCGGACGGGGTCAGAGCCCCGCGGCGAACGCGCGGACGGCACCCTCCCAGCGGTCCGGGTCCTCGTTCCACTCCAGGGTGTGCCGGGCGTCGCGGAAGGTCTCGACACGGGCACCCCGTGCCGCCAGGCGGGCGACGTCGTCTGCGGCGACGAGGGCGTCCGCCGCTGAGTGCAGCACGAGCGTCGGCGTCCCGTCGTCCTGCCACCGGGTCGCGGTCAGCGGGTACGGGACGCCCGCCAGACGGCTGAGCCCGGGGGTCGTGGCCACCCGCACGGCGACCGTGCCGACGGCGGCCGGGAAGCGTGCGGCCGTGACCGCTCCGCGGAGCGCCGAGCGGACGTCGAGCAGCGGGGCCACGCCGACGATGCCGTCCACGGGCGTGCGGGCCGCGGCGGCGGATGCGGCGAGGGCCCCGGCGGACCAGCCCTGCAGCACGACGCGCTGGGCACCGCGGGCCCGGGCGGCGTGGGCCGCGGCGGCGATCCGGTCGACGGCGGCCGGGTCGAGGGAGCGGAGTGGTAGGTCCGTCGTGTCGACGACCTGGTTCGAGGCACCGAGCGACCGCCAGACCCGCAGACCACGGAGGACCTGCTGCGGACCGATCGACTGGCCGTGGACGTGCACCACGTGCGTCTCGGCGACACCGTCGGGTTCGGTGCCCGGGACGTCCCGCTCGTCGGCGTACACGAGCTCGGACTCCGGCGGGGTGAACGGCGCGGGACGGAGGAGTCGCCGCGCGGCAGCCGCCCCGAGGGCCACGCTGCCCGCGCTCGCGATGACCGTGCCGGTGAGTGCGGTGCGCAGGAGCTTCATGGTGCCCACTCTGCCACCGCCGGGTGCGTGGACCCGGCGCGACCACGGACCGACGGAAGGCGCGGTGCCAGCCGGCACCGCGCCTCCCGTCCGTCAGTGGGTCCGGACCGTCTCAGGCCTGGACGTCGCCGCGCCAGCCGGGCTCGGTCGGCGCGTTCTCGACGCGCTCCTTGAAGTTCTGCAGGTCCTTCTTGACTGCGTGCCCGCCGACGCCGACGGCGGAGCCGAGCTTCTCGAGCAGGCCCGTGGGCTCCCAGTCGATCTGCGCCGTGACCCGCGTTTCGCTGTCCGACAGCTTGTGGAAGGTGACCACGCCGGCGTGCTCGACGTCGCCGTCCTTGACGGTCCACGCGACGCGCTCGTCCGGGTGCTGCTCGGTGATGACGGCGCGGAAGTCGCGCTCCTGGCCGGCCACCTTGACGGTCCAGTCGGTGGTCTTGTCGTCGACCTGGACGATCTTCTCGACCTCGTCGAGGAAGGTGGGGAACTCCTCGAACCGGGTCCACTGGTCGTAGGCCTGGCGGACGGGGACGCTGACGTCGACGGTCTCGATGATCTGGGGCATGCTCGCTCCTTCGTTCGGTCCTGGGTACACCTGGGACGGTAGGCGCGGACGGCTGGGCGGCCTCCAGGGCGGTGTCCCCCTGCTCGGGCGGCGGGCTGGCGGCGGGCGTTCTATGCTCGAACGGATGACTGGACACGCCAAGCACGCGTTCGACGAACGGGACGAGCACGGGATCCGCGTGCGACCGGCGCTCGCGTCGGACGTGCCGCACATCCAGCGGCTCATCGCGCCGTACGTCGACCGGCGCATCCTGCTCGGCAAGGAGAACGTCGCGCTGTACGGGTCGATCCAGCAGTTCCGGATCGCCGAGGGTCCCGACGGTGTGCCGATCGGGTGCGGCGCCCTCGCCGTGTTCTGGGACGA
Source organism: Curtobacterium citreum (assembly GCF_006715175.1). Lineage (NCBI taxonomy): Bacteria > Bacillati > Actinomycetota > Actinomycetes > Micrococcales > Microbacteriaceae > Curtobacterium > Curtobacterium citreum. The sequence goes on from NZ_VFMQ01000001.1 coordinate 376,209, forward strand.
CATCGCCGAGGTGCGGACGCTCGCCCTCGACGAGCGGTGGATCCACAAGCGCGTCGGGCACCGGATGCTCGAGGCGCTCGAGCACGACGCCCGCGAGCTCGGCGTCGCCCGGATCTTCTGCCTGACGTTCGAGGTCGAGTTCTTCGCGAAGCACGGGTACCTGGAGATCGGCGAGCAGGTCGTGTCGCCGGACGTCTACGCCGAGCTCGTGCGCTCGTCGGACGAAGGTGTCGCCGAGTTCCTCGACCTGGCCCGGGTCAAGCCGAACACCCTCGGCAACACCCGCATGCTGAAGATCCTCTGACGCTTTCGACGGTGCCTCGGCGTCGCGTCCCGGGCGTGGGGCGATCCCGTCCTACCCTGTGCGCATGTCCTCGTTCCGCCACCCCGTCGGCCCCGAGTCGTCCGGTGTCTACTGGCGCCGTCGTGCGCTCGTCGGCGGGGTCCTGCTGCTCATCGTCGTCGTGGTCGTCCTGATCGTGGTCGGCCGGGGGAGCGGGGCGTCCTCGGCGTCGGCGCCCGGGGCGACGGCGTCGGCATCGGGTTCGGCAGCGGGTTCGACCGGCGGTGCTGCCGGTTCCGCAGCCGACTCTGCTGCTTCCGCTCCTGCTGCGCCGTCCGCATCGGCTTCTGCGGCGGCGTCCGGATCCGGGTCGACCTGCTCGGCGGACCAGATCACGCTCGCCGCCGTGCTGGACAAGACCGTGTACGGCCCCACCGAGGACCCGAAGATCGCGATGTCGATCACGAACACCGGCTCGGACGCCTGCCACATGGACCTCGGCTCGGCGCAGCAGGTGCTGACGATCAGCTCCGGTGACGAGCAGTACTGGTCGTCGAAGGACTGCCAGACGAACGGCACGAACCAGGACGTCACGATCAAGGCCGGGCAGACCCTGACGACGCCGTCGATCACGTGGGACCGGACGCGCTCGTCGACGACCACGTGCGACTCGTCCCGTCCGGCGGTCACCGGTGGGGGTGCGAGTTACCACCTGCAGGTGGCGGTGGGGGACCTGAAGTCGGAGAAGTCGGCGCAGTTCGTCCTGAACTGAGGCGCTGGCGGCCGGCGGTGGCGTCGCGTGTCGGCGGCGTGCGTTGCGCGTCGAACCAGGTTTCCGACGTCGAACCAGGCGCTTCCGCTGGTTCGACGTCGCTTCCGTGGTTCCGTGCGCGGCGGCGGCGGCACGGCGACGGTGCGGGCGGCGCGAGCACCGTGACCGCCCGGGAACGCAGAACGGGCCCGCCGTCCGAAGACGACGAGCCCGTTCGAGAAGCTGAGGTGATCAGCCGATGACGGAGATGTTCTCCGCCTGCGGGCCCTTGCGGCCCTCGGTGATCTCGAACTCCACCTTCTGGTTCTCCTCGAGCGACTTGTAGCCGTTGCCAGCGATCGCGGAGAAGTGCGCGAAGACGTCGGCGCTGCCGTCGTCCGGAGCGATGAAGCCGAAGCCCTTTTCGTTGTTGAACCACTTGACGGTGCCAGTTGCCATGATGGCGTTTCCTTACTTTCTTGCCAGGCGAGATATCGCTGCCTGTCTTGCGAGGCGACACGTACTGCCGCCGATCCACCGACGGATTGTCGTCAGATCGATGCGCCCCGCGGGCATGGGCCGGCGGAACGGGTTCGGGGCCAGGCGACCTGAGAGGGTCAGTGACCGTTGGCGCTCGAAGGTGCAGAGCACCAGAAGAACGATGGACTCCCGCCGAGGCGGTTGTGACCAACCTACCGTGCCGAACGGCCCCAGCGGGAGTCCCGTGACGACATCTGTGCACGAGGACAGCGTTCCACCGCCGCTTTCCGCAGTCCCGCGCCGTCCGAGCGGCGCGTGGTGCGGTCACGGGAGCGCCGCAGAAGTGGTGGACTAGAGGCGATGGCAGACAAGGAACAGCGCTTCCGGAGCGAGCAGCTCGAGGAGGCCCTCGCAAAGCAGGACGTGGCAGCGGTGGCGTTTGCCCTGCGCAACGACATCGTGATCGTGCCGCGGCTCGTCACGGGCAAGAAGGACATGCAGGTGCGCGTCTTCGGCCGCGAGGGGTCCGACAAGCGGATCCTGCTGCTGTTCTCGTCCGCGGACGCGTACACGGCGATGGTGCCGGACGAGAAGATCAGGCAGGTCATGGTCTACGACGGGCCCCGGCTCGAGGAGTTCCTCGCTGCGCACCTCGACTCGCTCGAGGGTGTGTTCTTCGACATCGCCGGGCCGCACACGATGCAGTCGACCCCTGCGGACCTGCTGGCGGCGCTGCGCGCCTGACGCGGTCGGGGTCGGTCCTGCCAGTGCGGCTGGTCCGACGGTCGCGGCGGTCCGGTGGTCCGGTAGTCGCGTCAGTCGGCAGGGTCGGCAGGGTCGGCAGGGTTGGCAGGGTTGGCAGGGTCGGCTGTTGCGGCAGTCGGCCGCTCCGGCCTGGAGGATCGGATCGCCCCCGTCCCGCCGGTTGCTTCCTCCGGTGGCCGGGCTGGCGTGCGCCGGGTCAGAACGCCCGGTCGAGCTCGCGTTCGCGCGCGGACTGCGTCATCGAGAAGGCCACCCGGAGCGCTTCGCGGAGGTGCTCCGACCCCGCGCCGAGCACCGTCGTGAAGCCGAGTCGTGCGGCTTCGCTCGCCCGTTGCTTCGCCCCCGTGGCCGGCCGGATCTCGCCGGCGAGGCTGATCTCGCCGACCGCCGCGAGCGTGTGCGGGTACGGGCGGTCCCGCGCGGCGCTCGCGAGCGCGAGGGCGATCGCCAGGTCGGCGCCCGGTTCGGTGAGCTTCATGCCGCCGACCGTCGACACGTACACGTCGGCGTCGGAGAGCTTCAGCCCGGCACGACGTTCGAGCACGGCGAGGAGCATCGCGACCCGGGACGCGTCGACCCCGTTGACCACGCGGCGCGGCTGGGGTGCGGAGCTCGGCACCACGAGGGCCTGCACCTCGACCGGCAGGGCCCGACGCCCCTCCATCGCCACGGTGACGCACGTGCCGGACACCGGCGTGCCGTTGCGCGACATGAACAGTCCGCTGGGGTCCGGGACCTCGTGGATGCCGTCGCCGGCCATGTCGAAGCAGCCGACCTCGTCGGTCGGACCGAAGCGGTTCTTGAGCGCCCGGACGAAACGGAGCGCGGTCTGGCGGTCGCCCTCGAAGTGGCACACCACGTCCACCAGGTGCTCGAGGAGCCGCGGCCCCGCGATCGTGCCGTCCTTCGTGACGTGCCCGACGATCAGAACCGGCAGCGCCCGCTCCTTCGCCACCCGGATGAGCGTGGACGCGACCTCCCGCACCTGCGAGGTCCCGCCCGCGATGCCGTCGACGGTGCTCGACGAGATCGTCTGCACCGAGTCCGCGATGACCAGGTCGGGCTGGACCTGGTCGATCTGGCCGAGGATGACGCCGAGGTCGACCTCGCTCGCCAGGTAGAGCTCGTCGTGCATGGCGTTCGTGCGCTCGGCGCGGAGTCGGACCTGGTCGACGGACTCCTCGGCGCTGACGTAGAGGACGCGCTTCCCCGTCGCCGCCGCGCGCGAGGCGACCTCGAGCAGCAGCGTCGACTTGCCCACACCCGGCTCGCCCGACAGCAGCACGGCTGCGCCGGGGACGATGCCGCCGCCGAGGACGCGGTCGAACTCGCCGATGCCCGTGTTCCACCGCTGCACGGCGGTGCCGGTCGCCTGGGTGATCGGACGGGCCACCCGTGCTCCGGCGACGGCGACCGGAGCGGTGCCGCGGGAGCTCGCGGCCGCAGCGGTGGTGTCCTCGACCGTGCCCCACGCCTGGCACTCGCCGCAGCGGCCGACCCACTTGATGCTGCTCCACCCGCACTCCGAGCAGCGGTACAGGGACTGGGTGCGCGCCATGACGTCGAGGCTAGGCCGCTCCGCCGACATCACCCGTCCGCCGGCCCGGGGCGGTGTCGGAGTGGGAGCTGATGCTGGTGCTGCCCTCGTTCTCGCTCTCGCTCTCCTGCTGGTGCGGCAGCGGGATCGAGCCCGTCATCCGATGCCGGAGCCGCTCCACCCGCCCCGGTCGCTCGCTGTGGTCGAGCTCCGCCGCGTGCTCTGTGTCCTGCTCCGCACGCGCAGTGGCGACCGCGCCGGCCTCGCGCCCGAGGTCCTCGGCCTCTCGCGCGGACAGGTACTGCCGGATCGCCGCCACCGTGTCCACCCGGGCGTCCACCGCGGGCTCGAACGCGCTCGCCCAGATCTCGTAGCCGCGGTCGTTCGGGTGGAACAGGTCGCCGTAGCTGTTGAAGAACGTGCGACGAAGCCCCACGCGCTTCGTGATGACGTGCAGCGGTGCCACGGTCAGCCCGAGCTCGTCGGCGACCCGGTGGACGATCTCGTTCGCCACCGCCACCTTGCGCTCCCGGTCCGGCACGAACATGCACGGCAGCTCCGCGACGATCGCGTGGGAGGGCACCGCGCTGTAGATCGCCCGGATGTTCCGCTCGAACTTGTCCGGGTGGAAGTCCGCGATGTCGTTGGCGCCGATCGACACCGTGCAGATGTCCGGGGTGTGGTTCCGGAGCTTCGGGAGCTGGTCGTTCTTCGCCCCCCACGTCGTCGACCCCGAGACGCTGAGGTTGACCACGCGCACGGACATCCGCGACCGGTGTCGGATCCGGCGTGCCAGGAGCCCCACGTACCCGCGTGCCGGCGTCGTCGCTCCGACGCCCTGCGCCGCCGAGTCGCCGATCGCCAGGTAAGTCAGCTGGCCATCGTGCTGCAGGCGCTCCCGCCACCAGTCCGCGTGCACGGGCAGCATGTCGACCACCCGCTGCGCAGCGGCGCGCTGCCCGCGGACCCCGGCACGGGCGCCGAAGAGCCCACCCCCCACGACGGCGAGTCCGCCGAGGACCGAGGTGAGCAGGGCGACGATGGTGCGCGTTCTCATGCCGAGGACGGTACGCGGGCCGGCTCGTCCTCGACTCCGGCCGAGCTGGACTGTGGACAGGAGGTCGGACAGCACCGCCTGTGGAGGGTGGCCGAGCTGCGGTGGTTCGACGCGCCTCCCGGATCGTGTAAACTCTTCCCCGGTACCGTGTCCGAGCGGCCGAAGGATCATGTCTCGAAAACATGTGTGGGGGCAACTCCACCGTGGGTTCAAATCCCACCGGTACCGCCACAGAAAACCCCCGTTCACGCGGGGGTTTTCTTGTTTTCGGGAGCGCCGACGGTGCGTCCTCGGCGCAGACCCCCGCGAGACGCGCTTGTCGGCCCCCGCGGCGCTGAGCGGACGGTGCGGTCCGTGCCGCGGCAAGCGTCGTCGATCGAAGAGTTGCGATGCGGGCCATTGCCGCGGTGCGGGTCACACCCCTTGCAGTGACCTGGTCCTGCGTCTGTCTGAGGACCAGGGAGTCCCGCCCGTAGGCTCAGAGGCATGCGTTGGACAGCGGTCACAGTTGTGCTGGTGTTCCTCGGCTTGGTTCTGACCGGGTGCGCCGTCTGGCTCATCGCGCAAGGCAGCGGATTCGGTTGGCTTCTTCTCGCCGCGGACGTGGTGCTCGGGTTCGTGAACGTGCGTGCGCACCGTCGGCGAGGGACGCGCACCACTGTCGATCGGTAGACCAGCGAGATCCGCGGCGCATGGCACGGTCCATGGTCCGTTGGGCACATGCAGGTCGATGCTCGTGGTCGGCGGCGACCCCGCCGCTTACGGTGGCCGAGTGCAAGACGTGCGCAGTCCGAGCCTGATGCGACTGCTCGTCACGCTCGCAGGCCTGCTGGTCCTGGCCGGAGCGCTCGTCATCGGCGTGCTCGCCACCGTCGGCACCGCAGCGCAGCACGCGCTCGGGCCCTCGCGGACCGCGGACGGCAGCACCTGCAGCCCGCTCAGCGGTGAGTGCAGCCAGCTCTCGCGTTCTGCCGTCGAGCAGATGGTCGGGATCACGCTCCCGGCAGGAACACGACTCGTCTCCTCCGGGAGCCGGGACATGTTCAAGGCGTCCGAATCGTGGGCGGTGGCGTGCGTGCCGGAGGCGCAGCGAGTGTTCGACGCGGCCGAGGCCGACGGCTTCGTCCCGCGCACACCCTCCGACTACCCGGAACGCCGCGACTGGTCCGACAAGCAGCCCACGGACCTCGAGGTGCATCGAGCGGCGGAACTCGGAGCCGACCAGTGGCTCCAGCTCGGAGGAGCCTGCTCGGGCGGCTCGTACGTCTACCTCGGCCACTTCCTCGACAAGTGAGCGCCTTGCGAAGCTCGAGCGTGCGCGCCGCCGCGAGGCTGACAGGGATCCTGCCGAGTGCAGCCCTCGTCGTCCTCATCGCGCGGACCATCGCCTGCGTCCTCGCCTGTCTGCGCCTCGCTCCGATCGACGCGGCGTGGGAGGCCGACCCTGAGCGTCTCCGCGGCGTCCTGCACGCTCAGCCAGCGGGTGTCTGGGCCGCGCGGCGGGCTCTCGCCCTGATCTGGATGGCAACTGTTCCCGTGGCGATGGCCGCGACGATCCTGGCTGCATCGGCCATCGACCGCTTCTCCGCGCAGGGTGCGGTCCACACCTTCGCGCAGACGGTCACAGTGCTTGGGGTCAGCACTTCCATCGCGGGTGTTGTCCTGGCAGTGCTCGTCGTCCTCGAGACCCTGAGCTCCTGACGGACCTCTTCGGGGCAGGCCCGATCGCCGCGCGTGCTCCGTGCGTCACGATCAGCGCCGCCGGCGAGGTCGTCAACTGCGGCGGGTAGGTCGTGCCCGACCACCACATGCCGTCGGACTGGCCGATGACGCCGATGCCGGACCCGGCGGAGCGAGGGCTGACCGTGACGATCGGCCACGGGAACCCCCCCGCTTCGGCGGGCCCTCTTCTCTGGCCGAGCCGCTGGAGATCGGTCTAGGTGCTGCCCGTCTTCGGCGATGACGGCAGCCTCGCGAGCGTCGAGGTGACGTCCTTCCTCACGGAACCGGACGGCATCCCTGCGTGGCGTTCCCCGACCGCCCGGTGGCCGCGCTGATCTCTGCAGCGGCGTGAGCGCGCGAACGGCGGAGGGCCCGAGGCCGTTCCGCCCCGGACCCTCCGCCTCCGGCCGACAGCGGCGCGTCCCGACACGCGCCGCTGTCGACGGTCACCGCGCGACCGTGGTCGCGCTCCCCGCGGTCAGCTTCGCCAGCGTGACCACGTCGACGTCCGGTGCGTAGGCGCCGGCGTTGCCGAGCGTGAGGGATCCGCTCGCCGTGGTCAGGTCGAGCGGGATGCTCGTGTCCCAGAAGCTGTTCCACGAGTACCCGTTGCGGAACGTGCCGCGCGTGGTCGCACCGCCGGCCTCCGTGACGTCGAGGAACCGGTTGACGACCTGCGGGTTGTAGTTGAGGTTCGACGACTGGTCGGCGTTCGCCGCCGACACGGTCAGGACGTACGCCCCGGCGCCGAGGGACGACGGACGGGTCAGGGTCGCGGTGTTGCCTGCGCCGTTGCCCAGGTACCCGAGCTTCGTGACGACCCCGTTCGCGTCCGCGTCGCCGTTCGAGCCGGCCGATGCCGGGATCTGGACGGCACGGGCGGACCCGGCGAGCGTCAGGGACTCACCCTGCACGCGCACCGCGTTGGCGGTGGCGGTGTCGGCGGCGCGCTGCGTCGACCCGCGGACGGTCGTGATGCCGGTGACCGTCGCCCCGTTCGGCGCCCCGACCCGCAGCTCCGAGATGCCCTGCGGCAGCCAGAGCCGGACGGTGGTGCGCCAGGAGCCCGCACCGCTGACCGAGCCGAGGGACACGTTGCGGCCGCCGACCGACAGGGTCAGCGCCGAAGCGCCGGTGGTCACGGAGTCGACGCTGACGTCCTGGTAGCCGGACTCGAGCGTGGAGACGAAGAACGTCGCCGAGCCGGAGCCGGACAGGGTGGCGCCGCCGTTGGCCGCCGACGTGCTCGACCCGTAGGTCATCGTCGCCGAGCCGGCGAGCCGGGCATCGACCGCGGGGTAGGTGTCGGTGTCGCCGATCGTGACGTTCTGCACCGTGAAGCGGTCGAGCGTGATGTCGGCACCGGGCAGGACGTTCGTGCCGTCCTTGCTCGCCCGGAGCGAGAACGTGTGCGACCCGGCTGCGAGCTGCACGAGCACCGAGGTGGTGCCCCGGTACGTCCAGCTCTGGTCGGCCGAGTACTTCACGAGCTGGTTGAACGTGTCGTCGACGAACAGCGCGTGCTGACCGGGCTGTCCGTTCGCGCCGCCGAGCACGGTCAGTCGGTAGGTCCCGGCGGTCGGAGCGTTCACCGTCCAGGTCGCGGCGCTGTCGGCCTTGTCGAACGCCCCGACGTCCTTCCCGCCGGAGGCCATGCCGTTCACTGACGACGGGTCCTGCGTGTACACCGTCGCGTCGGTCAGGGTGGTGTTCTCGGCCTCGACGGTGCTGACCGCTGAGGTGTCGACCGCGGGACGGTTGGCCCGCGCCGGGGTGACCTCGACCTGGTAGGCGGCGTAACGGTCACTGTTCGGGACCGTGACGCTGAGCGTGCCGTTCGACACGGTCGCGCGCTGCGAGACGATGACGGGCGGCTGCTGGGAGAGCCCCTCCTTGCCGTTGAGCCGGTCCGCGCGCACCGTGACGTCGACGGAGCTGCCGAAGACGCTGCTCGACAGGCCGGTCAGGTCGACCGAGACGTCGTTCGTTCCGCCTCCGAGCAGGACCGTGGCCTTCTTCGCGGTCGTGTCGATCGACGCCACACCCTGCAGCGTGTCGGTCGTGTTCGGCTGCGGCGGGGTGACGGTCGCGGTCGTGCCGGTCAGGTCGCCGTACCACTTGTACAGCCACCAGCCGCCGTTCGCGCTGTTCGTGCGGGAGGAGTTGTCGTTGAGGTTGCCGGCGTAGTTCCAGTACGCGGTCTGGGCGTCGACCTTCTGGTCCTCGAACATCGAGATCCACTGGACGAGCTGTCCGGGCACGCCCATGTCGCGCGGGTTGCCGTACTCCGTGATGTTCACCGGGATCGCCGACAGGCCGAGGTTCGACAGGATGCCGCGGTACGTCGACATGTTCGTCCGGAAGTTCGCGAGGCTGCCGGGGTTCAGCTCGTGCCAGATCGTGACGTCCGGCAGCTGGTTCTGCGCCTTGGCGTAGGTCAGGAAGTCGGTCGTGCGGTCCGCGTGGAACGACGAGTCACCCATCGCGCCGATCTTCGCGTGGCCGAGTCCGTGCGCCGTCCAGACCTGCTGGATGGTCGTGTACACGGCGGACCAGTCGGACAGGAACTGCGACTTGTCGTTCGTCCAGTTCGTGTACCAGTCCAGGTCGGGCTCGTTGAACGGGATGAAGACGTACTGCTTCGGGTGCGCCGACTGCGTGGCGATCGTCTCGGCTTCCTGCTTGACGATCGGCAGGTAGTCCCACACGCCGTCGTTGTTCGCGTCGCCGGGGCGGTTGCCGCCGTTGTAGGGGAAGTCCGGGTAATGGTCCTGCATGTAGACGTACTCGTCCTTCCCAGCGCCGGCGAAGAACGACGGTTCGACACGGAGCGCGTCGCCGGTCGGGTGCTGTGCGCCTCCCGGCGGCTTCTGCGACGTGTTCGTGACGTGCGCTCCGTCGACGAGCGCCTGGGTCGGGTTGCCCAGGTCGCCGAGACCGTAGAGCGTGCCGCCGGCTCCACCGCGGACGGCTCCGGTGGACGATCCGAACGCGACGCCGAGGTGGTCGACGGTGGCAGCGGACGCCGTGGGTGCGATCCCGACGAGTCCGAGGGCGGTGAGGGCGGCGACCGAGACGGCCGCGGCGAACCCGGGCGCGCGACGGCGACCGGGAGTGACAGGACGTGGCACTTCGTACTCCTTCGTACTGGGCCCCTGAGTCGGGACGATCGGAACCCTAGGTCGTGAAAGCGATTTCAACAAGAGGTGAAGACCGCGATCGTCTGGCCGCTCAAGTCGAGATAGCGATTTCACAATTGCTCTTGCATCACGCACTGAAACCGCTATCATCGCCTCACGGCCCACCGTCGGGCCCCACGACGAGGAGGCAGCGTTGCCGCAGTTCGACTGGACCCCGCAGGGCGTCCACCTGGCGTTCCGACACGACGAGGACCGTCCCCTGAGGGTGACGCGGTTCGTCGGCCGAGGTGCCGACGCGTGCCTCGGCGACGACGTGCCCCTCGTCGAGGTGCTCGCCGTCGGCTCCGGGCACACACTCTCCAACGACCGACTCGTGCAGACGTCGATCGGCGCCGCACTGCGGTACCGCTCGCACGACGAGCCGGCTGCCGACACCCTCGTGGTACACCTCGGCACGGAGGGCACCACGCCGGCCGTCGAGGTCGACGTGACGCTCCGCGCGGTCGACGGTGCGGTGCGGTGCGTGTCCACGGTCCGGAACGCCGGTGCCGAGGCCGTCCTGCTCACCTCGGTCACGAGCTGGGCGAGCGGTCTCGGGCGGGACGCGGGTGCCGAGCGCCCACTGCTCCCCTCGGACTGGTCCCTCATCGAGGGTGTGAACGACTGGCTCGGCGAGGGGCGCTGGACCACCCGACCGCTCCGCGGTGTCCTCCTGCCGGAACTCCACGAGGAACTCACGGGCCACACGCCCCGGTCCGCCGTCACCCGCACGGCGGCGGGGACCTGGTCGACCGGTGGGCACCTGCCCGTCGCGGGCCTGACGGCGCCGGGCCTGACCTGGTTGTGGGAGGTCGAGCACAACGGTCCCTGGCGGTGGGAGGTCGGCGAGCACGTCTCCGACTGCTACGTCGCGGTGTCCGGGCCGACGGACCGCGACCACCAGTGGTCGGTGTCGCTGGAGCCCGGTGACACGTTCACGACGGTGCCGGCGACCGTGGCGCTGGGCCGGGACCTGCCGACCGCGGCGGCTGCGATGGCCGCAGCCCGGCGGCGGAACCGTCTGCCGCACGCCGAGAACACGGTGCCGACGATCGTCTTCAACGACTACATGAACACCCTCGACGGCGATCCCACCACCGACAAGCTCCTGCCCCTCGTGGCCGCGGCCGGCCGTGTCGGCGTGGACACGTTCTGCATCGATGCCGGCTGGTACTCGGACACCGCGGACTGGTGGGACACCGTCGGAGCGTGGGAGCCGTCGCGCACCCGCTTCCCGAACGGGCTCCGCGAGGTCGTCGAGGCGATCCGGGACGCCGGCATGACGCCGGGCCTGTGGCTCGAGCCCGAGGTGGTCGGGGTCGGCAGCCCGGTCGCCGACCGCCTGCCACCCGAGGCGTTCCTGCAGCGCCGTGGCCATCGTGTCGAGGAGCACGACCGGTACCATCTCGACCTCCGGCACCCCGCGGCCCGCGCGCACCTCGACGCCGTCGTGGACCGCCTGGTCGCGGAGTTCGGCATCGGCTTCTTCAAGCTGGACTACAACATCGACGGCGGTCCGGGCACCGACCGGGCGACGGACAGCGTCGGCGCCGGACTGCTCGAACACAACCGGGCGCACCTCACCTGGCTCGAGGGCGTGCTCGCGCGCCACCCGGACCTGGTGCTCGAGAACTGCGCGTCCGGCGCGATGCGCGCGGACCCCGCCGTGCTCGCGCGGACGCAGCTCCAGTCGACGTCGGACCAGCAGGACCCGCTGCTGTACCCGCCCATCGCAGCATCCGCGAGCCTGTCGGTGCTGCCCGAGCAGGCGGCGAACTGGGCCTACCCGCAGCCGGACCTGTCCGACGAGCAGAACGTCTTCACCCTGGTCACCGGGCTCGCCGGACGGTTCTACCTGTCCGGGCACCTGGACGGCATGACGGACGACCAGACGGCCCGGGTCCGCGAGGCAGTCGACGCCGCGCGGTCCCTCCACCGGGACCTCACCGACGCGGAGCCGTCCTGGCCCCTCGGCCTGCCCGGGTGGACCGACCGCTGGGTCGCGGCCGCCCGGCACACCCCGTCCCGCACGGTCGTCTCCGTCTGGGACCGGGGAGACGGCCCGGACGAGACCGTCCTGCACTTCCCGACGCTCGCCGGCCACGCCTGCTCCGTCTCCACGATCTTCCCGCGCGACCTGCCCGGATGGCAGGCCGCGTGGGACGCCGACACCGGCACCCTGTCGGTCCGCACCACCGTCACCACCCCGACGGCTCGGACCTTCTCCCTCACTCCGACGGCGCCGTCGGCGTGAGACACGAACACCTCGCAGCACCCCCACTCGACGAACACCTCACACCAAGGACGAACATGAAGCACGCATGGAAGGGCGCCGTCGCCGTCGCCGCCGTGGCGGCAGCGCTCCTCACCGGCTGCAGCGACCCCGGATCCGGCACCACGACCGGCTCCGGCTCGGTCACCTGGCCGTCGCAGACCGCCGACCTGAAGGGCACCACGCTCACGATCTGGGCCGCGCAGAACTCGAACAAGACCGCCGACTCGGTGATCAGCGGGTTCGAGAAGGCCACCGGCGCGACCGTCAAGGTCGTCACCATCCCGGACCCCTACGAGCAGGGCGTCCAGACCAAGGTCGCGACGGGCGACAAGCCGGACCTGGCGTTCTGGCAACCCACCGCGTCGGAGCTCACCTCGCTCAACGCGAAGCAGAACCTCCAGTCGCTCGAGGGCGCGCCGTGGACGTCGAAGTACACCGCGAACCTCGCCGACATCACCGGCAAGCTCGACGGCACCCGCTACGCGGCGCTCGTCAGCACGCCGGCCGTCGAGGGCGTCTACTACAACAAGGAGGTCCTCGCGAAGGCCGGGATCACCTCGACGCCGAAGAACTGGGACGAGTTCCTCGCCGATGCGAAGACCCTCAAGAGCAAGGGCGTCACCCCGTTCTACGAGATGGGCGGCGACAAGTGGGCCACCCAGTGGTGGGTGCAGGTCCAGCTCGCCGACGCAGCGAAGGACGGTCTCTGGAAGCAGATCAACACCGGGAAGGAGCAGTTCACCGACGCCACCGTCCAGAAGGCTGTCGACGAGTACGACGACCTGATCAAACAGGGCATGTTCAACAGCGACATCAAGACCGCCACGTTCGAGGACCAGGGCAAGGCGCTCCTCGCCGGTGACGCGGGCATGGTGATCCAGGTCAACTCGTTCTTCAACCAGCTGCAGACCCTGGCGAAGACCGACGAGCTCGACCAGAAGATCGGCTTCTTCCCGATCTCGCCCTCCGGCAACACCGGCACGTTCATCCCCGACCAGAGCAACGCGCTCGTCGCGTTCAAGTCCGGCAACGACAAGCAGGAGGCCGCCGCCCGCCAGTTCCTGTCGTACTGGATGGGGAAGGGCTACGCCGACTTCGTGAAGGACCAGTCGACCGTCTCGATCGAGAAGGGCGTCGACACGCCCTCGACCGTCCCGACCGCCCTCGAGGACGCAGCTGCAGCCGTGCCGTCGTCGGTCGGTTCGATGCAGGCCGAGGCCATCGCGAACCCCGACCTGTACCTCTACCTCGCCGACATGATCCAGGGCACCAAGACCCCGGACCAGGTCACCCAGGCGACGCAGCAGCAGTTCGCGCAGCTCGCCAAGGCGCAGGGCGCCGCGGGCTTCTGAACCCAGTCGGCCGACACCGGACGGGAGGCGCGTGGCGGCCCCGCACCGTGCCTCCCGTCCGTCAGCCGCTCACTCGATCAACGCGCCATCAGCACCACGAGGACCCCATGACCGCACAGCTCACCCCCGGTCGGACCCGGCCGTCCCGGCCGGTCCCGACCCTCTCCGCCGATCCGCCGACCGCCGGTCGGCCGCGCCGCAGCGACCACCCGCTGTGGTTCCTCGTCCCGGCCCTCGCGGTCCTGGTCGTGTTCTTCTTCATCCCGACGCTGTTCAACTTCGTCTACGCGTTCACGAACTGGTCGAGCTTCCACAGCGACATCGCCTTCGTCGGCGGCGACAACTTCGCCGCGCTGTTCCAGAACGGCACCCTGCTCACCGACCTCCGCACGACGCTGGTCTACGCCGTCCTCGTCGCCGTGTTCCAGAACCTCTTCGGCCTCGTCCTGGCCCTGGTGCTCGAGGCGGACACCCGGATCAACCGGATCGCCCGCACTGCGTTCTTCGTGCCGGTCGTGATGTCCGCCCTCGCCGTCGGGTACATCTTCCAGGCCCTGCTCAAGCCGGCCGGCGGGCTCAACGCCATCCTCGGCTTCCTCACCGGCCACGAGGTCACGATCGCCTGGCTCGGCAGCACCACCTGGACGCTGCTCGTCGTCGCGATCATCCACGCCTGGAAGTGGATGGGCCTGTCGATGCTCATCTACCTCGCCGGACTCAAGACCATCCCCGGCGACGTCCTGGAAGCCGCGCGCATCGACGGGTCCGGCTGGTGGAGCACCTTCCGGTCCATCCGCTTCCCGCTGCTCGCCCCCGCGGTGACGTTCAACGTCGCCACCGCCCTGCTCGGGTCGATGAACGGCTTCGACATCGTCCAGGCCACCACCGCCGGCGGACCCGGCGGCACCACCGAGCTGCTCAACATCTTCATCTTCCGGACCTTCGGGCAGGGACTGTTCGCGCAGGCCACCACGATGAGCCTGTCGCTCTTCGTGATGGTCACGCTGCTGGCGTTCCCCGTCATCTTCTTCCTGCGCAAGCGAGAGGACGTGCTCTCATGACCGTCGCGAATCCCGCCTTCCGCCGCCGTCGTCCGGTCAGTCGCTGGCTGCAACCGGTCGTGGTCGTACTGCTCGTCGTCGCGCTGCTCGGGGTGCCGTTCTGGATGGTCGTCGTCACCGCGGGCAAGGACCAGGCCGAGGCACTGAACCCGAACCTCTCCCTGCCGTCACACTGGCAGCTGCTGCAGAACTTCGGCACCGTCCTCACCCAGGGCCGGATGGTCCCCGCGTTCCTCGGCAGCATGCTCGTCATGGTCCCGTCGGTCCTGGGCGTCCTGGTCCTCGGGGCGATGGCGTCGTGGGTGCTCGCCCGCCGGAAGGGCCGACTCATCTCGGTCGTGTACGCGCTCGGCATCAGCGGCATCGTGCTGCCCCCGGCCGTCGTGACGATCGTGCTGCTGCTCCGCCAGCTCGGCCTCGCGGGCACCGCGGTCGGCATGATCGGCGTCTACATGGGCATGTACCTGTCGACGGTGATCTTCTTCGTCACCGGCTTCGTCAGGACCATCCCCGCCGAGCTGGAGGAAGCCGCCCGCGTCGACGGTGCCGGACCGGTCCGGGTCTTCGTGCGGATCATCCTGCCGCTGCTCGGCCCGACCCTGGCGACCGCGACGATCCTGATCTGCCTGTACATCTGGAACGACGTCTTCTACGCGCTGTTCGTCGTCGGCGGCCGGCTCGACACCCTGCCGCTGAACCTGTACCAGGTCGCCTCGAGCGGGCTCTACCTGCAGAACTGGCACCTGATCTTCGCCTACATCATCCTGATGAGCCTGCCGCTGCTCGTCACGTTCGTGGTGATGCAGCGGAAGATCATCGCCGGGATCACCAGCGGAGCGGTGAAGTGAGCGTCATCGTCGGCAGGTCGTATCGTGAGGGGACCATGACCCCGCCGCGCCGCGACAAACCCGTCACCATCAGCGACGTCGCCCAGCTCGCCGGCGTCTCCGTGCCGACGGTGTCCCGCGTCCTCACCGGAGCGGCCAAGGTCAGCGAAGGTCGTCGGTCGCGCGTCCTCGACGCGATCGCCGAGCTCGGGTACCGCCCGAGCGCCGCAGCGCAGACCCTGGCCTCCCGCCGATCGAACGTCATCGGGATCGTCGCCGGGAACACGTCCCGGTACGGCTACGCCGAGGCGATCCGCGGCGTCGAGGAGTCCGCGCGCGCGGCCGGGTTCCTGAGCTTCATCGTCGTGGTCGAGACGGCGGAGCAGGACGACGTGGCCGCGGCGACGGACGCTGTGCTGCGGCAGTCACCCGCCGGCGTCGTCGTCCTGAAGTTCGATCCGCCCGGCGTCGCGGCCCTCGCCGCGCTCCAACCGCACATCCCCGTCGTCGCGCTCTCCGGTGTCCCCGAGAGCGGTGTCCCGCAGGCCGTGCTCGACGAGTCGCACGCGGCCGCGGCGCTGACCCGGCACCTGCTCGGTCTCGGCCACCGCACCGTCCACCACGTGCGGGTCCCGCCGTCGGGCAAGGAGGACGGGCGTACGTCCGGGTGGCGGCACGCCCTGAACGAAGCCGGGATCGCCGTGCCCGAGATCCGCGACGTCTCGTGGGACCCGCGTTCGGCGTACGAGGTCGGTGTCGCCATCGCCGGGGAGTCCGACGTCACCGCGGTGCTCTGCGGCAACGACGAGACCGCCATGGGCCTGATCCGCGGACTCCACGACGCGGGCAAGCGCGTCCCCGACGACGTCAGCGTCGCCGGGTTCGACGACCACCCGCTCGCGGCGATGTTCCTGCCGTCCCTGACGACGGCCCGCCAGGACTTCGCCGAGCTCGGCCGGCACGGCATGGCCCAGCTCGACGCCCTCCTGACCGGGGCCGCGCCGCTCGCGCTCGACACCGTCGACCCGCCCGTCCTGATCCGCGAGAGCACCGCGGCACCGCGCGACGCGGCGCCGCGGGACTGACCGATGCCGTCGTCGGAGCGGCCGACGATCTACGACGTCGTAGCAGCCGCAGGGGTCTCGCACCAGACGGTGTCCCGGGTGCTGAACTGTCC
Source organism: Curtobacterium citreum (assembly GCF_006715175.1). Classification (NCBI taxonomy): domain Bacteria; kingdom Bacillati; phylum Actinomycetota; class Actinomycetes; order Micrococcales; family Microbacteriaceae; genus Curtobacterium; species Curtobacterium citreum. Next base: position 392,675 of record NZ_VFMQ01000001.1, read on the forward strand.
GGAGACCGTCCGGCCCGCGATGCGGACCCGGATCCTGGCCGTGATCAGCTACCTCGGCTACGAACGCAGCCCCGAGGCCGTCCGACTCGGTCGACGGCCGCGGCGCTGAACGGACGTCGGTCTCAGGGGGCGTTCCGACCAGTCCGACTCACTCGCCCGCGTCGGACCGTCCGAGGAACGGCGTCACCCGCCCAGTCCGGTGGTCCTCCCGCAACAGCCCGTACGCCACCGAGTCCCTCGGCGCCGAGCCCTCGACGGGCCACGCCCGCCGGTACTGCGCCTCCTGGACCCACCCGCACCGGACCAGGACCTTCCGCATCGCGACGTTGTCGTCCCGGGTCTGCGCCTCGAGCCGATCGACGTCGGGGTACCCCGTGAACACGGTGTCGGCGAGTGCGCGGACGACCGGCACGCCGAGCCCCCGCCCTCGGGCCCGCTCCGCGAGCCGCACGTCGATCAACGGTGCGCCGTCGTCCAGGTCGTCCAGGGCGACCATCCCCACTGCCGCGCCGTCGGCCTCGACACGGAACAGGGCGTGCGCCGGACCCGAGAAGTCCCCGTCCGCGACGCGCCGCTCGACCTCGTTGCGCGTCGGGGCCGACGTGACGTGGAACGGGAAGCGGTTCGTGGTCAGGAAAGCGACGAGCCATGACCGACCGACCGGGTGCGCCAGGTCCACCGGGAGCAGCGCGACGCTCGGCGCGGTCACGGACCGCACACCGCCCCCGTGACCGGGCACCGGTTCCCGTCGAGCTCGTCCGTGTACTCGTCCCCGTCCCCGAGCAGCACGTGCCGGTACGCCGCGTCACCGATCGGCTCGGCCGACCGGACCGCGGCCCGCAGCACCGTCTCGTCGACCGCGCGCAAGGCACTCACTGCGACGAAGGTGTCCCCGACGACGGCGGCGACCTCGTGTCCGTGCGCACTCGTGCGGACCACGACCCCGTCCGTGGTGGTGCACCCGGTCTCGGGCTCCGACGCACCGTCCGGACCGACGCCCTCGAGCGCCCGTCCGCACGACGGCGCATCCGCGGCAAGGGTGACGACGGTCAGGTCGTCCCCGCTCGTGTTGCCCGGGTAGTGCGCCGGGGAGGCGGGGGACGAGAACACCTGCAGGAAGCCGGGCAGCCGCCGCTCGATGTTCGCCTCGAAGTCGGAGCCGTAGCCCGGCGGCGAGATCGTGACGGGGCGGAAGTCGGCGCCGATCGCGACCTGAGCCCGCGCGATCGCCTGCTGGTCGCGTTCGACCGCGCGGCCGTGCGCCTGCACCCCGAGCACGGTGACGAGCGCGGCGACGGCGAGCACCGCGGTCCCGCCGGCGACCAGCCCTGCGAGCCGCGGCCTTCCGGGGTGCACCAGGAGCGCGGGGACGGCACCGACGACCGCCCCGATCAAGTACGGCAGCGGTGACGGCGCGAGCAGCAGCGGCCCCGGTGCGGGGACGAACCACGGGACGACCTCGGTGACGAGGGCGCCGGGCACCAGCACGAGCGACGTCGTCCCGAGCCACCACGCGCGACGACGACCGGTGCCCACGAACCCGCAGAGGCCGAGTCCGACACCGGCCAGGACGGTCACCACCGGCAGGGCGACGAGGCCCCCCACGCCGGTGAGGAACAGCAGGACCACGCCGACGTGCACGAGGTACGCTGCGCCGACCCCGACGAGCGTCGCCGACACGACGTGCCACCACGGCCTTCCTCCGGAGCGGTCGTTCACGGCGCGCTCGGCTCGAGCGTGACCCACTCCTCGTCGCGGACGTAGCCGAGCGCGGTGTTCGCGGCGATGATCGCCGGGTTGTCGGCGGAGCCTCCGGTGCGGAACCGGGTCACGCCGGCGTCGAGGAGCGCGAGGACCGACGCGGCCTTCACCGCGGTCCCGATCCCGCGCCCGCGGTGGTCCGCGGCGACCACCGTGACGTCCGTCTCCGCCGAAACGGACGCGGCAGCGCAAACGGCAGTGGCATCAGAACCGGCAGCGGCATCGGAACCGGCATCAGAACCGGCAGCAGCACCGCCAGCACCGACCAGCACGTCGACGAACGTCATCGCGACGAGGTCGTCCCCGGACCATGCTCCGAACGCTCGCCGCACCGCCGAGGGCGTCGCGCGCTCGCGGTCGAACGGCTCGTGCCGCGTCGCGACGCTGCCCGGGTAGTGCCCGACGGTCGCCACGTCGAGGGCGAGCACCGCGTCGACGTCGGCGACGTCGAGCGCGCGGACCGGCAGCCCGGCCCGGTCCACCAGGGAGCGGAGCCGCGTCCGGTCGACCGCGTCACCGTCGAGCTGCGCCCCGAACGAGCGCGCGACGACCCGCCACCCCCGCCGTTCCAGCTCGACCCGGCGCGGCGCATCCGCCGGCACCACGACCACGTCCCCCATGCCGCGATCCTGCCACGGCCCGTGGTCACGCCGGGGTCACGATCAGCCGCGGGGCCGGAACCAGCGGATCAGCTCACGGAGCGCCGGCAGCGACGTGACGGAGTCGCCGCCCGCCGCGTCGAGGTCGTCGAAGGTGGTCCGGTACCCGGGCGCCTGCTCGACGTCGGTGTCGGCCGCCGGGTAGCCCATGGTCCACTCCGGGAACTGCCGTTCCTCGATGACCTCCTCGAGCAGCACGGTCACCTTGGTGTGCCGGGCGTCGTGCTTGATGGTGTCCATCTTGCGTCGCACGGCCTGGTCCGGGCCCTCGAGCAGCTGCAGGAAGTAGCCGTTCCGGAACAGGAGCACCCCGGTGATGTCGTTCTCGGCGTTGGCCCGCCGGCTCTGCGCGAGCAGCTGCGCGAGATCGGCGTCGTCGAGCGCGTCGGTGGCGACGCTCGAGTAGGTCAGGGACAGCATCGGGGCTCCATCTCGACGGTCGGGTCGGGTACGGCCGAGTCAACTCCCCGGCGCGCGTCCGGCACACGGGAACCAGGGGACGGACGGGAGGATCGTGGTGCGTCCGTCAGGCCGCTGCCGTCACGGGGCGCGCACCTCTGTCAGGCTGGTCGCCATGAGCAGCGTCATCGTCGTCGGAGAAGCCCTGGTCGACGTCGTCGACCGCCCCGAGGGACGGTCCGAGCACCCCGGCGGCAGTCCGATGAACGTCGCGGTGGGGCTCGCCCGGCTCGGCCGTCCGGCCCGGCTCGTCTGTGCACTCGGCGACGACGACCGCGGTGCCGCGGTCCGTGCGCACGTCGAGGCGAGCGGCGTACGGGTGGACGCGACGGCGGTCCCGCGGACCTCGACGGCGGTGGCGACGATCGCCGCGGACGGCGGGGCCTCGTACGAGTTCGACCTGGACTGGCGGATCGACCCGGTCGACGTCCCCGAGGGCACGCCGCTCGTGCACGTCGGGTCGATCGGCGCGGTCCTGCAGCCGGGTGCCGCGACCGTGCTCGACGCCGTGCGCGCCCGACCCGCCGGCACACTGCTGTCCCTCGACCCGAACGTCCGGCCGTCGATCACGCCGGACCGCGGCGCCGTGCTCGCGACCCTCGAGCCGCTCCTGGCCGAGGCCGACGTCGTGAAGTGCAGCGACGAGGACGCCGCCTGGCTCTGGCCGGACCGGGACGTCGACGCCGTGCTCGACGGGCTGCTCGCGGCCGGTGCGACGCTCGCGGCCGTGACGCTCGGCGGCTCGGGGTGCGCGATCGCCTCCCGAGACGCCCGCCGACGGATCGCCGCTCCCGCGGTGACGGTGGCGGACACGATCGGCGCGGGGGACTCGTTCATGGCCGGGCTGCTCGCCGCCGTCCTCGCGACCGGGACCGCGCCGACGGCCCCCGACGAGGACGACCTCGGGCGCCTGGCCGCGCTCGCCCTCGCGTGCGCCGCCGTCACGGTCTCCCGCCCCGGCGCGGACCCGCCCACCACGGACGAGCTGCCCGCCGAGGTCCGTCCCGACGCGACCCCCTGACGGACGCCACCCCCTGACGGACGGGAGGCACGGTGCCAGCCGGCACCGTGCCTCCCGTCCGGCACCCGGTCCATGTCGGACCGCAGCCGAGCAGATCAGACGAGCGCCGTGAACGACGCGTCGCGGACCAGCAGCGTCGTCGCGCCGTCCTCGACGGCCTGGTCGGGGTCGCTCGACAGGCCGAGCGCCCAGCTGCCGCCGCCCGGCTTCTCGGGCAGGGTGAACTCGACCGTGGTGTCCGACGCGTTCAGGAGCACCGCGACGGTGTCGTCGCCCTGCTGCAGCACCAGGAGCACCGCACGGTTGCCGCCGTCGGCCCAGTCGCCGTCCTCGAACCCCTCCGCGTCGGCGCGGAGCACCGTCACGGTCGACTCGGAGTCGCCCGGCGCCGTGCGGAACCACAGCGGGCGGAGCGCCGCGTGCTCCCTGCGGAACGCGATCGCCGACGTCGTGAACGCGAGCAGGTCCCGGTCCGCCGCGGCCCAGTCGAACCACGAGATCTCGTCGTCCTGGCAGTAGGCGTTGTTGTTGCCGCCCTGCGACCGGGCGATCTCGTCGCCACCGAGGATCATCGGGACGCCCGCCGAGAGCAGGAGCGTGCCGAGGAAGTTCCGGCGCTGACGGTCGCGGTAGTCGTTCACCGCGCCGTCGTCGGTCGGGCCCTCGATGCCGCCGTTGAACGAGGTGTTGTTGCTCTCGCCGTCGTTGTTGTCCTCGCCGTTCGCCTCGTTGTGCTTCTCGGCGTACATCGTCAGGTCCGCCAGCGTGAAGCCGTCGTGCGCGGTGACGAAGTCGACCGAGCAGAGCGGCGAGCGGCGGGAGCCCTCGTACACGTCGGGGGAGCCGAGGACGCGCTGCACGGCGTCGCCGAGCGTGCCCTCGTCGCCGCGCCAGAACGCCCGCAGGTCGTCCCGGTACTTGCCGTTCCACTCGGACCAGTCGGCCGGGAACCCGCCCACCTGGTAGCCCGCGGTGTCCCACGGCTCGGCGATCATCTTCACCTCGCGGAGCACCGGGTCCTGGTGGATGATGTCGAGGAACGCGGAGTGCTTCTCGGCCTCGCCGTCCTGGCGGGTCAGCGTCGTCGCGAGGTCGAAGCGGAAGCCGTCGACGTGCATCTCCTCGACCCAGTAGCGGAGCGAGTCGGTGATGAGCCCGAGCGCCGACGGGTGCGACACGTTCAGGCTGTTGCCCGTGCCGGTCGTGTCGAAGTAGTTCGCCTCGTCGCCCTCGACCAGGCGGTAGTAGGCCTGGTTGTCGATGCCCTTGAACGACAGCGTCGGGCCCATGTGGTTGCCCTCGGCGGTGTGGTTGTAGACGACGTCCATGATGACCTCGAGCCCGGCGGCGTGCAGGGCCTTGACCATCGCCTTGAACTCGGCGACCTGCTGCCCGGCCGTGCCCGAGGACGAGTACTCGTCGTGCGGCGCGAAGAAGCCGATCGAGTTGTAGCCCCAGTAGTTCCGCAGGCCCTTGTCGGCCAGGGTCGAGTCCTGCACGAACTGGTGGGTCGGCAGGAGCTCGACGGCCGTGACGCCCAGGTCGGTCAGGTGCTTGACCGCGGCGGGGTGCGCCAGACCCGCGTACGTGCCACGGATCTCCTCGGGCACGTCCGGGTGCTGCTTCGTGAAGCCCTTGACGTGCACCTCGTACACGACGGTGTCGGCGTACGGGGTGCGCAGCTGCGTGTCGCCGTCCCAGTCGAAGTCGCGGTCGGCGACCACGGACTTCGGCATGGCGCTCGCCGAGTCGGTCTCGTCGAGCTGTTCGGGGGCGTCCATGTCGTGGCCGAACAGTGCCTGGCCCCACTCGTAGGAGCCGTCGATCGCGGTGGCGTACGGGTCGAGCAGGAGCTTGGCGGGGTTGTGGCGGAGGCCGTTCGCCGGGTCCCAGGCGCCGTGCACGCGGAAGCCGTAGCGGGTGCCGACCGTCACGTCGGGGACCACGTCGTGGAAGGTGTACCCGGTGCGGTTCCGCAGCTCGGTGCGGTGCTCGGTGCCGTCCTCGTCGAACCGGCAGAACTCCACCCGCTCGGCGGTGCTGGAGAAGAGGGCGACGTTGGCGCCGCCGTCGACGAGCGTGACGCCGAGCGGCGTGCGGGAGGAAGTGGTCATAGTGCCCTTCTAGTGGTGGGCGACTGTGTCCTCGTGGCGGCTGCGTACCCCGGGCCGCCGGCGTCCGGGTGGCCGGGGCGTGCGGCGCGTCGGGGGCGGTGCCCCGCGGCGCCGACGGGATGCGGTCGGGACGCTCTCGGGGCGGTCCGCCGAGGTGCTGGAATTGTGGCACCTCGGCGCGACACCGGCCGTGTCGCGCACCCTCGGCGGTGCGCACGCGGTGGGTCGTGGCACCTGGACGTGCGCGCCGGGGCGCGTCGTGCGGGCGGGCGCGACTCCACACCGGACGGGAGGCGCGGAGCGGGGCCGCCACGTGCCTCCCGTCCGGTGGGTGGTGCGGGGACGCGTGGTGCGGGGACGGGTGGTGCGGAGACGCGTGGTGCGCTGGGACGTGTGGTGCGCTGGGACGTGTGGGACGTGTGGGGCGTTCCTGCCCATCGCACCCGACATGGGGTGCCGATCCGCGCGTGGAGGGGCGGAAGGACCTGCGCACCACGCGCGGATCGGCTCCCGATGCGCGGTTCGGCGCCCGGTGCGCGGAACGGCCTCCGACACGCGGAACGTCGGCGGGGATCGCGTAGCATTCGAACACACGTTCGAACAGGAGGTCGAGATGATGCTCACGCACGAGGTCGCCACGGTGTGGTGGGAGCGCGGCGTGCCGGACCGGATGGTGTGGCGCGACCGGCGCTGGCGGGTCAGTGACAGTCCCACGCGGCTCACCGCGACGGCGGAGTTCCTGCCGTCGGCGATGACCCACGCGCCGGAGCGGACGGTCGGGTGGCGGTTCCAGGTCAGCGCCGACGGGGACGCGGTCGTGGTCGACATCGTGCCGGAGGGCGACGGCTGGGTGGTGGCGCGCACCTGGCGGTGATGCGGGTGGGGCGTGCGCGGGTGGCTACGCGCTCCCGCGCCAGACCACCTCGGTCGGCAGGATCAGACCGTGCGGGCCCTCGTCGGTGCCGGCGATCTGCGCGAGGACCTGCTGCGCCGCGTGCTCGCCGAGGGTGCGAGCCGGCTGCCGGACGGTCGACAGCGGGGGGTCGCAGCGGAGCGCCCACGCACTGTCGTCGAAGCCGACCACGCCGACGTCGCCCGGCACCGATCGGCCGGCGCGCTGCAGGACGTCCATCGCCCCGGCGGCCACCGCGTCCGACGCCGCGAAGACCCCGTCGAGATCGGGTGCGCGGTCGAGCAGCTCGCGCATGCCCTCGACGCCCGCGGTGTAGCTGAACAGGGGATTCCTGGCCACGAGTGACGGGTCGAACCGGTCGCCGAGTGCGGCGGTGAAGCCCTCGAGGCGGTCCTGCCCCGAGTCGCGGTCGAGCCCGGACGCGAGCATGCCGATGCGCTGCCGACCGGTCTCGACCAGGCGTCGGGTGATCTGCTCGGCGGCGGCGCGGTTGTCGATCGCGATGTACGAGGTGTTCGGGGCGTCGGACGGGTGGCCGACGAAGCACGCCGGGAGTCCGATCTCCTCGATGGCCCGGGTGACGGGGTCGCCGTCCCGGGCGGAGAGCACGATCGCGCCGTCCACGAACCCGCCGCGCAGGTACTCGACCACGCGCTCGTTGTCCCGGCCGGAGTCGACCATGATCGTCACGAGCTGCTGGTCCGCCTCGGACAGGACCGTGTTCGTGCCGATCAGGATGTTGCCGATGTTCGGGTCGTCGAGCACCTGGACGCTCGGCTCGTGCACGATGAGCGCAACGGCGCCGGAGCGGCGGGTGACGAGGCTGCGGGCCGCAGCGCTCCGCACGTAGCCGACGCGGCGGACGGCTGCCTGGACGGCCTCGCGGGCCTCGGCGGAGACGTACGGCTCGTCGTTGAGGACGCGGGAGACGGTGCCGCGGGACAGGCCGGCCTCGTCCGCGACGTCCTGGATCGTCGCACGGGTGCGTGCGGCACGGACGTCGGTCATGGCGCAAGCGTATCCGGCGGGCGGGCGGGGGCCGGTCGCGGGGGCCGCCCGCCCGGGCCGCGCGGTGCCGTGATCGTGGCGATGCCGGCTGCCCGTCCGTGGCGACCTCACGCGCCCAGCGACACTTCACGGGCCCGGGCGGCCGTGAAGTGTCGCTGAGGCCGTGAAGTCGCCCCCGCTTCGCGCGAGCACCCCCGGGTTGACACCGGCCGCGATCTCGTGTTCACTCTGGGAGCGCTCCCAGAAACCCTCGGACCCCGATCGGTCGGCGGCATCTGGGAGCGCTCCCAGAACACTGGGTGGCCTTCGCCGTCGAAGGGGTCGCACGCGACCGGGACGGCGGACCGCCCCGACCAGCGAGGACCACCGTGACCACCACCCTCCCGGCACCAGCCACCACGGCGCTCGGGCTCGGCTCGACCGGACTCGCGTTCGGCTGCGACTACAACCCCGAGCAGTGGGACCCCGAGGTCTGGGTCGAGGACGTCCGGCTCATGCGCGAGGCCGGCGTCAACCTCGTCGCGATCAACATCTTCGGCTGGTCGCACGTCGAGCCGCACCGGGGCGAGTACGACTTCACCGCGCTCGACCGCGTCGTCGAACTGCTGCACGGCGCCGGCATCGGCGTCGACCTCGGCACCGGGACCGCCTCGACCCCGCCGTGGCTGACCACCGCCCACCCCGAGGTCCTGCCCGTCGTCGCGGACGGCACCACCCGCTGGCCCGGCGGCCGCCAGGCGTTCTGCCCGAGCTCCCCGGTCTACCGCGAGCACGCCCTGGCCCTGGTCCGCGCCACGGCCGAGCGCTACGGCGACCACCCCGCGGTCAAGCTCTGGCACGTCTCGAACGAGCTCGGCTGCCACAACGCGCACTGCTACTGCGACGTCTCCGCCGACGCCTTCCGCGGCTGGCTCCGCAACCGGTACGGCACGCTCGAGGCGCTCAACACCGCGTGGGGCACGGCCTTCTGGAGCCAGCGGTACTCCGCGTGGGAGCAGGTCCTGCCGCCCCGCGCGACGCTCTCCTTCACGAACCCCGGCCAGACGCTCGACTTCGACCGGTTCTCGTCCGACGAGCTCCTCGGCCACCACCGGGCCGAGGCCGCGGTGCTCCGCGAGCTGAGCGACAAGCCCGTCACCACGAACTTCATGGTCGCGGCGCACATCACCGCGCTCGACTACTGGACGTGGGCCGACGACATGGACGTCATCGCGAACGACCACTACCTCGACCACCGCCTGCCCCGCCCGCACACCGAGCTCGCGTTCGCCGCCGACACCACGCGCGGTCTGGCGAAGGGGGCGCCCTGGCTGCTCATGGAGCACTCGACGGGCGCCGTGAACTGGCAGCCGCACAACGTCGCGAAGGACCCGGGCCAGATGCTCCGCGACACCGCGACGCACATCGCCCGCGGCGCCGACGGCGTCTGCTTCTTCCAGTGGCGCGCGTCCGTGCAGGGCAGCGAGAAGTTCCACTCCGCACTGCTGCCGCACGCCGGCACCGAGTCGCAGACCTGGCGCGACGTCGTCGCGCTGGGCGCCCTCGTCGAGCGCCTCGGCGAGCTCCGCGGTTCCCGCGTCGTCGCCGACGTCGCGCTCGTCTTCAGCTGGGAGGTCCAGTGGGCCGCCGACCTGGAGGCGCACCCCACCACCGCGCTCCGGTACCTGGAACAGGTCCACGCGTTCCACGCCGCGCTGTGGGACCTCGGCGTCACGGTCGACGTGGTCGCGCCCGGCGCCCCGCTCGACGGGTACGCGGTCGTCGTCGTCCCGGAGCTCTACCTGGTCCGCGACGAGCACGCGGCGGTCGTCGCCGACCACGTCGCCCGCGGCGGCCAGGCCGTCGTCACGTTCTTCAGCGGCATCGTCGACGAGGACGACCGGGTCCGGACGGGCGGGTACCCCGGCGCCTTCCGCGACCTGCTCGGGATCCGCGTCGACGAGTTCCGCCCGCTCGGCGCCCGCGAGACCCTCGCGCTGTCGGACGGCACCCGGGCGCACACCTGGTCGGAGCCCGTCGAGCTGCGCGGCGCCGAGGCGGTCACGACCTACGCCGAGGGGCCCCTCGCCGGACGCCCGGCCGTCACCCGGAACACCGTCGGCACCGGCGACGCCTGGTACGTCTCCACCGTGCTCGAGGACGGCGCCCGCGCGGCCCTGCTCCGTCGGGTCCTCGAGACCGCCGGCGTCGCCCCGGACCCCGTGGCCGAGCCGGGCCTCGAGGTCGTCCGTCGCCGTGACGACGCGCACGAGTGGGTCTTCCTGCTCAACCACACCGACCGCGAGGTCGCGCACACCGTGGCGGGCCACGAGCTCGTCGCCGACCGGCCCGTCGACGGCGTCACCGTCCTCGCCGCCGGCGGCACCCAGATCATCCGCACCGACCGCATCGACGGAGCCCGCCCATGACCACCACCGCCCAGTCGCGCCGCACGACCCGGCCGACCACGCCCCGGCGTCGCCCCGGCGGCACGCGCTACCGGCGCGCGATCGCCTTCTTCGTCCTGCCGTTCGCGCTGCTGTTCGCCGCGTTCTACCTCGCACCGATCCTGTACGCCGTGTGGGAGTCGCTGCAGAAGATCGAGCGCCAGGGCACGTTCGGCGCCCCGACGCAGGTGTTCGGCGGCCTGAGCCAGTACGTGCTCGTGTTCCAGGCCACCGAGTTCTGGGGCTCCGTCCTCCGCGTGCTGCTGTTCGGCATCGTGCAGGTCCCGGTGATGCTCGGGCTCGCGCTCGTCTTCGCGCTGCTGCTCGACTCCCCGCTGCTGCGCGGCAAGCGGTTCTTCCGCCTGGCGTTCTTCGCGCCGTACGCGGTCCCCGGCGTCATCGCCGCGATCATGTGGGGCTACCTCTACGCCCCCGACCTGTCGCCGTTCTCGTTCCTGACGTCGAACGTCGACCTGCTCTCCGCGAGCACCGTCCTGTGGGCCGTCGCGAACGTCGTGACCTGGGTCTACGTCGGCTACAACATGCTCATCATCTACTCGTCGCTCCTCGCGATCCCGACCGAGATCTACGAGGCGGCGAAGCTCGACGGCGCGTCGCAGCTGCGGATCGCGCTGTCGATCAAGATCCCGATGGTGGTCCCGGCGATCATCCTCACCGCCGTGTTCTCCGTCATCGGCACCCTGCAGCTCCTGACCGAGCCGACCGTGTTCCGGCAGTTCACCTCGACGATCTCGTCGACCTTCACGCCGAACATGCTCGTCTACTCGACCTCGTCGGTGCCGAACTTCAACCTCGCGGCCGCGTTCTCGGTCGTCCTCGCCCTCGCCACGTTCGTCCTGTCGATCGGGTTCCTCCGACTGACCCAGCGGAAGGCCGCCCAGTGACCGTCAACGCACCCACCCGACGCGACCTCGTCGCGGACGCAGGCCGACCCCTGCAGCCGAACCGTGCCTCCCGTCCGCACGAGCCGGGAGCCCGCGGACCGCGCGAGAGCGTGATCTCGCGCTCCGCCGCGATGATCGTGATGGGCGTCTTCACCGTCTACTTCCTGCTGCCGATCTTCTGGCTCTTCGTCTCGTCGACCAAGACGGCGTCGAACTTCAACACGACGTTCTCGCTGTGGTTCAGCGCGACCTCGTTCCAGGACTTCTTCGGCAACCTCGTCGAGCTGTTCACCCGCCAGGACGGCATCTACCTGCGCTGGCTGCTCAACAGCATCGCCTACGCGGGGGTCGCCGGCCTGCTCGGCACGGTGCTCAGCGCGATGTGCGGGTACGCCCTGGCGAAGTACCGGTTCCGCGGTCGCGAGGCCCTGTTCAACGTGTTCCTCGGCGGCGTCCTCGTGCCGGCGACCGCGCTGGCCCTGCCGCTGTTCCTCATCTTCAGCCAGGTCGACCTGACCGACACGTTCTGGTCGGTGTTCCTGCCGAGCATCGTCAGCCCGTTCGGCGTCTACCTGTCGCGGCTGTTCGCGGCGTCGAGCGTCCCGGACGAGATCATCGAGGCCGCGCGCATCGACGGCTCCGGCGAGGTCCGCACGTTCTTCACCGTGGCCGTGCGGCTCATGTCGCCCGCGCTCGTGACGATCTTCCTGTTCCAGTTCGTCGCCGTGTGGAACAACTTCTTCCTGCCGCTCGTGATGCTCCGCGACTCGTCGCTGTTCCCCGTCACCCTCGGCCTCTACACGTGGAACTCGAGCGTGAACCAGTACCCGGACCTGCGCACCCTCGTGCTCATCGGGTCGTTCGTCTCGATCATCCCGCTGCTCGTCGCGTTCCTCTCCCTGCAGCGCTTCTGGCGGTCCGGCCTCGGCGCCGGCGGCCTGAAGTAGCCCGGCCCCGAGCCACCGCGGCCCACACCCCGGACCAGCACCTCCTCCTCACCCACATCCGAACGGAAACAGCATGAAGACAACGAAGTTCCTCAGCGTCGCCGCCGTGGCGGTCGCCGCGACCGTGGCCCTCGCCGGCTGCAGCACCGGCGGCTCCGGCTCCGGCAGCGGTGGCTCCGACTCCGCCGCCGCGAGCTGCAAGCCGTCGAGCGGCAAGGTCACCCTCGACTTCACGACCTGGGTGCCCAACATGGACAAGGTCGTGGACATCTGGAACAAGGAGAACCCGGACATCCAGGTCAAGGTCTCCATCGTCGCGAACGGCAACAGCGGCACGTACCAGAACTTCTTCAACCAGCTGAAGGCCAAGCAGGCGCCGGACATCGGTCAGGTCGAGTACGACACCCTGCCGGCCTTCCGCGTCCAGGGCGGCCTCGAGGACATCGGCGCCTGCTCCGGCATCAGCGCCGCGAAGAAGGACTTCTCCGACGGCCTCTGGAACCAGGTGACCTTCGGCGAGTCGAAGTCGGTCTACGCGGTGCCGCAGGACTCCGGCCCGATGGCGCTGTACTACCGCAAGGACCTGTTCGAGCAGGCCGGCATCCCGGTCCCGAAGACGTGGGACGAGTACGCGAAGGCCGCCGAGGAGATCAAGGCCAAGGGCGGCAATATCACGAACTTCGCCAAGGGTGACGTCAACCAGTTCGCCGGGCTCGTCTCGCAGGCCGGCGGCCAGTGGTTCTCGAACTCCGGCGACGAGTGGGACGTGAACCTGACCGACAGCGCGTCGAAGAAGGTCGCGGACTACTGGCAGGGCCTGATCGACAAGAAGCTCGTCAACACCGTCCCGAGCTTCACCGACCAGTGGAACGCCGCGTACGACAGCGGGCAGGACTGGACCTGGGTCTCCGCCGTCTGGGGTGCGAACACCATCTCGAGCGGTGCGCCCTCGACCTCCGGCAAGTGGGCCGTCGCCCCGATGCCGCAGTGGAAGTCCGGTGAGAGCAAGTCCGCCGCGTGGGGCGGTTCGTCGAACGTCGTCTTCGCGGGCAGCAAGCACCCTGCCGAGGCGTCGAAGTTCCTCGTGTGGCTGAACACCTCGACCGAGGCGCTCAGCGCACTGAACAAGGAGGCCAACCTGTACCCGGCGTCCTCGACCGGTGCGGACCTGCCGGCGCTCACCCAGGGCCTGCCCTTCTACGGCGACCAGAAGATCTACGAGGAGTTCGCCTCGGCCGCGAAGGACATCCAGCCCTTCACCTGGGGCCCGACGATGACGCAGACCTACGCGGACGTCTCGGACGGCTTCGGTGCCGCGGCCTCCGGCTCGGGGACGCTCGAGGACGCGCTGAAGAGCGGACAGTCCAAGACGATCGCGGCCCTCGAGGCGCAGTCGATCCCGGTCAAGGGCTGACGCCCTCGACCTCCCTGACGGACTGGAGGCACGGTGCCGGCTGGCACCGTGCCTCCAGTCCGTCCTGGGGTCGCGGTCCGCGACCCCGGATCGTCGAGACGCCCCCGACGCGCCGAGACGCCCCGACGATCCGCGGCGTCTCGCGCCGAACGGGGCGTCTCGTGGACCGGCCCACCCTGGGCGCGTGCGGTCGGTCAGCGCGTCAGCGCGTGCGCGAGGCCGCGCACCAGGAGCGCCCGCGCGCGGTCCGTGGCGGACCCGTCCGGATCGCTCCACGCGGCCCGGCCGAGCCCGTCGACCAACGCGAGCACGGCATCTGCCACGACCGCCGGCGGTTCCGCGAGCGCGACCCCGTGTCGAGCCGTCCACCGCTCGATCGCGGCGACCAGGCCGTCGTGCCAGAGCGCACGCTCTCCCCGGACGAGCGCATCGTCCCCGCCCAGTGCCGGCCCACCCAGCGCCGTCCCGCTCAACGACTCGAGCAGCAGGAACCGCTCCGGCTCGGCCCGCACGAGCGCCAGGTACGCCGAGACGCCGGCCTCGAGCGCTCCCGCCAGGTCGTCGTGCTCCTCGGCCGCCGCCAGCACGCGGGGGAGCACGTCCCGCGCCTGCCGCTCGAGCAGCGCGAGCACCAGGTGCTGCCGCGCCCCGAAGGCGTAGTGCACCACCCCGTGTGCGACACCGGCGCGCTCCGCGACCGCCCGGGTGGTGAGCGCCTCGACCCCGCCGTCCCGCACCACGAGGGCGGCCGCGTCGAGCAGCTCGTCGCGGCGTTCGGCACGGCTGCGGTAGGCGCGCGGAGCGGGTTCCGGGGTCATCACAGGCAGCGTACGGCCTGCGTGCAGGTCTGCTCGGGAGACTGCATTCGGCCAAGTGGCCGAATCTGGAGGGAGCCCCTGTGTCGATCACCGTCCGACCCGCCGCCGAGCACGAGGTGCCGGCGGCCGCCGCCGTCCTCGCCGAGGCCTTCGCCGACGACCCCGTCCTCCGGGCGTTCCGCCCGGCCCGCTCAAACGAGGACCGCGTGCTCGTCCTCACCGACCTGTTCACCGCGCTGGTCCGCTCCGTCCCGCCGGCGTCCCGCGCGCTCGACGTGGCGGTCGAGGACGGCCGGGTCGTCGGTGCCGCCTTCTGGCAGGCGCCGCGGCCGCACGCCGGGGGAGCGCTCGCGTTCCTCCGGCAGGTCCCGGCCTTCCTGCGGACGCTCGGGGTCGGCGGTGCCCTCCGCGCCGTCCGACACCTCGGCCGCATGGACCGTGCCCGTCCGGAGGCGCCGCACTGGTACCTCGCCGAGATCGGTGTCGCGGCGGTCGCCCGGGGCAGGGGCGTCGGCGGGCTGCTGCTCGAGCACGCCCTCGACCGCGTGGACGGCCGGGGCGAGGACGCGTACCTGGAGTCGTCCACGCCGCAGAACCGCCGGCTCTACCGTCGGCACGGGTTCGGGGACGGGGCGCCGATCACCGGCCTCGGCGCGGCGCGACCCGTGTCGATGTGGCGGCCGGCGGCGACCGCGACGCGCTAGTGTCCGCAGCGGGGCACGAGGTGTGCACCCGGGGGGAGCAGGACCGGTGCGGATCGCGATCACGGGTGGGACGGGGTTCGTCGGACGACACCTCGCCGAGCGGTACCCGGCCGAGGCCGTCGTCGTGGTGTCCCGGCGCACCGGAGTGCCGATCGACGACGTCGATGCCCTGACCGCGGCGTTCGCCGGGGTCGAGGCCGTGGCGCACTGCGCGGGCATCAACCGCGAGATCGGCGACCAGACCTTCCAGCGCGTGCACGTCGACGGCACCGCAGCCGTGCTCGAGGCCGCCCGGCGGGCCGGGGTGCAGCGCGTCGTCCTGCTGAGCTTCCTGCGCGCCCGTCCGGGCACCGGCTCGCCGTACCACGAGACGAAGTGGGCGGCGGAGGAGCTCGTCCGCTCCTCGGGCCTCGACCACACCGTGCTGAAGGCCGGGATGGTCTACGGGCACGGGGACCACCTCGTCGACCACCTCAGCCACACCGTGCAGACCGTGCCGCTCTTCGCGTCGGTCGGGTTCCACGAGCGGACGATCAGCCCGATCCCGGTCGCGGAGCTCGTGGACGTCGTCGTGGCTGCGCTCGACGGTCGGCTGTCCCGCCGGACCGTCGCGGTCCGGGGCGGTGAGGCCCTGCTGCTCAGCGAGGCAGTGCGCCGGGTCGCGCGAGTGGTGGGTCGGCGCGTCCTGGTGTTCCCCGCGCCGGTCTGGGCGCACCGGGCGCTCGGCCAGCTGACCGAGTGGACGATGCGTGTGCCGCTCGTGGCGAAGGCGCAGGTCCGGATGCTCGCCGAGGGCGTGACCGAGGCCGCGCCGCCGACGGAGGACCTGCCCGCCGACCTGGCGCCGACGGCGCGGTTCGACGACGAGCACATCCGGGCGGCCCTCCCGCCGCGCGGTGGCTTCACGTGGCGGGACCTGCGGTTGCCCGGACGGCACTGACGCTGTCTGCCCCGTGATCTGGGGTACCGGCCGCACCAGCCCCGGTGACCGTCCCCTCCGAACCATCGGCAACCACCCCCGCCGATCAGAGGGCACCCACCATGCTCGCCACGCTCCCGGACCCCACCCGGACCACCACCCCGCCCGACCACCTGCTGCCACCCGAGCCGTCATCCCCGCCGCCGTCGCCGTCGGCGGCCAGGCCCGGATCGCTCGTCGCCCGCGCCGCCACCGGGGACGACCGGGCGTTCGCCGCGCTCGTCCGCCGGCACGAGACCATGCTCCGGGCCGTCGTCGGTCGGATCCTCGACGGCACGGCCGAGGTCGACGACGTGGTGCAGGAGACCTTCCTCACCGCGTGGCTGCGGATGGCGGACCTCGTCGAGGGCGACGCGATCGCGGGGTGGCTCGCCACGACCGCCCGACGACGCAGCTACGACCGGCTCCGTGCTCCCGATCGTCGCCGTCGCGCCGAGCTGCAGGCGGACGCGGTCGCACGGACCGACGACTGCCCGGACGCCGTCGCCGAGCGCGCGGCGATGGTGTCGGTGGCCGAACGGCTCCTCGGCGCCCTGCCGCACGCGCAGCGCCGCTGCTGGGAGCTGCGACACCTCCGGTGCCTGTCCTACCGGGAGATCGCCGACGCGGTCGGCTTGCCCGAGTCCACCGTCCGCGGGCAGATCGCCCGGGCGCGCGCCGCGATCCGCAGCGCGCGGCCGGACTGGCGCTGACCGCCCGTCCCGTGGACCGACGGACGGGAGGCACGGTGCCGGCCGGCCCCGTGCCTCCCGTCCGCCGGGTGGTGACCACCCGCGCTACGCGACCGCGATCTCGTTCGGGACGCCGGGCAGGACGTCGCTCGACGTGCGGACCGCTCCGGTCGTCAGGTCCACGGCGTGCACCTTCCGCTCCGCCGGGTCGGTGACGTACGCGACGTCGCCGACCACCTTGAGCGCGGGGTGCGCGTCCTGCCACTCGGCCGGACCCTGCCACGCGTCGATCACCGGGTACGAGGCCAGGAGCTCGCCGGTCTGCTCGTCCATCGTGTGCAGCGCGCCGTCCGACCCGAGCACGACGGCCTCGTCGCCGGGACCACGGGCGAGGTCCCGGAACGTGAAGCCGACGCCCTCGGGCAGGTCGGCGACGCGGTACTCGTCGGTCGCGGTGTCGATGAGGGCGACCTGGTCGAGCAGGTACCCCTCGCTGTCCGGGTCGTCGTTGTAGTCACCGACCGCGATGGGGCTCGACTCCGTCGTGAAGAGGTTGCCGGTGCGGCCGTACGTCGTCGGGGCGTCGATCTTCGTGAAGGTGCCGTCGCGGAACACGAGCGCGCCGTCGGTGCACCCGAAGACGGCGACCTCGTCCTCGACGGCCCCCTCGCCGTGCACGTTCGGGCAGGACTCGGAGCGCGCGGTCTCGGTGCCGTCCTCGTCGAGCGCCCGCACGCCGGAGCGTGACGCCTCCGTTCCCACGGTGGTCAGGAGCGTGCCGTCCTCGAGCTGGATCGCGACGCCGTGGTGCGCGGCCTCGGACGTGGTGGTGCGGGTCTCGGGGAGCCGGTCGCCGTCGAGGTCGTCGTGCTCGAAGACCGTGACGTCGCCCGTCCCGTCCGCGAAGAGTGCGGTCGTGTCGCCGTGCACGACCGCGTGGCCACCGGTGTCGGCGGGGAACACCGCGTCGGTCAGGGCAGGGTCCGCAGCCGTGTCGAGCACGCGGAAGCCGGACGGGACGGTCACGAGCACGTGCCGGCCGTCCCCGGCCGGGTTGACGCGGGTGAAGCCGTCGATCGGATCGTCGGCGACGACCCGCAGGTCCTGGTCGAGGGTCAGGAGCCCGCCGTCGTAGGTCACGACGATGCGCGCCCCGTCGGGAGCGGTGGTGTCAGGGCGGTCGTCGGCGCGGTCGGCGCCGCTCGGAGCGGCGGTGCAGCCGGTGAGCAGGAGGGCGGTCGCGCCGAGCAGGGTCGCCGGCACGAGGGCGGTTCGAGGGGTCATGGGGCACACTGTACTGATTCTCATTCTCAATTACGAACCGACAGCCCGGCCGTGATCGACGCCGTGTTCGCACGCATCATGCCGAGGTACGTCGAGGCCGCGCCGTCCGGCGTCAGCGACTCCGTCGCGAGCGAGCGGATCTCGACGTGCACGTCGACCTCGTCCGCCAGGACCTCGGCGAGCCGCTCGGGCTGCGACAGGTCGGCGAAGATCGTCGGGACGCCCGCGTCCTCGATCGCCTCGGCGAGGTCGCGCAGGTCCGCCGCGCTCGGGGACGCGAGCGTGGTGCCGCTCGGGATGACGGCGCCGACCACCCGGAACCGGTACCGATCGGCCAGGTACCCGAAGACGTGGTGGTTCGTGACCAGGGCGCGCCGGTCGTCCGGGATGCGGGCGAAGGCGGCGGCCATCTCGGCGTCGAGCGCGGCGAGCTCGTCCAGGTAGGCGTCGGTGCCGGTCGGGTCCACGCCGACGTCGCGGAGCGCTCCGTCCAGGTCCTGCACGACCTCGGCCATCCGGACGGGATCGGTCCACAGGTGCGGGTCCGGTCCGCTGTCGCCGTCCGCGGTCCACTCGAGCGCGTCGACCGCATCGCCGGCGGTGAAGACCGGGACGCCGTCCGTCGCTGCGGCCTCGACGTGCCGCGCGATGCCCTCCTCGAGTCCGAGGCCGTTCTCGACGACGAGGTCCGCGGAGCGGAGTCGGGCGGCGTCCTGCGCGGAGACCTCGAACGAGTGCGGATCCGCTCCGGGCGGCATGAGCACGAGGACGTCGGCGGCGTCGCCGACCACCTCGTGCACGACGTCCCCGAGGATGTTCGTCGTCACCGCGACCGTCGGTCGGTCGGGCGGTCCGGTCGTGCACGCCGCGGTACCGCCCAGCACGAGGGCGGCGAGCAGGAGCGCGGTGACCGAGCGTCCACCCCGGCGTCCGGCCCCGCGGCGTTCGGCGTCGCGCTGGGTCACAGCCCGACCTCCGCGAGGGCGGCGGGGGCGGCGGGCAGCTCGATCGTCCGGGCCACGCGGGCACCGTCGGCGAAGTCCACCTCGTGCACGCGCGGCCCGGCGTCGTCCGCGACGTAGGCGCGCTGGGCGTCCAGCTGCAGGAACGGCTCGGCGTCCGGGTCGAGGAGCGGACCGGTCGTCGCGACCGCGCCCGTCGCGACCGTCAGGACGACGACCCGCCCGAGGTCGTCGACCCCGACGACGTGCTCTTCCTGGTCGTCGACCGCGACGACCGTCCGGAGCGGTCGCTCGGTCTGGACGAGTCGCCAGCTGCCCTCGCGGGTGTCGAGCAACCACGCACCGCGGTCCCCGGCGGTCCCGGCGACGGTGGGGCGTCCGCCCCGTGCCGCGAAGGACGTCGGCCGCTCGGCGCCGTCGGGGAGCGGGACCACGGTGGCCGTCCCGTCCTCGGCGACGAGCACCGCGCCGTCCGCGCACCCGACGGCGGCCGCCGCGCGCGTCACCGTGCCGCCCGCGGGTGCGGCGCACGGCGTAGCGGCTCCGACGGGCTCGCCGTCCGCGTCGAGGAGCCGGACCCCGGCGTCGGTGGCGGCGACCAGGCCGTCACCGAACGGGAGCAGGACGGCGGCCTCCAGCCGTGCGGTCACGTCGACGTCGCCCTGGCCGAGTGCGGCGCGGTCGAGCACGACGGCCTGCCGGCGCTCCGGCCAGCTGATCGTGGTGACGGTCTCCGACGAGTGGACCGCGACCGGTCCGCCGCCGTCGAGGACGCCCACGACCCGCGGATCGGCCGTGTAGTAGTGCGTGTGGTCGCCGTGGTCGACCGTCCACGCGCCGCCGTCGGTGATCGTGGTCCGGTCGGCGTCGCTCGTCACGAGGAACCGTCCGTCGGTCGCCGAGTGCGCCGGGGCGTCGACCGCGTCGAGGGACGTGGCGGCACCACCGAGCAGGTCGTGGAGCGTCGTCGTGCCGGACGCGGACACGGCGAGCAGTCGCAGCTGTGGCTCCTGCGCCTCGCTCGCCCCCTCGACCCAGCCGTGCGGCCGCGCCGTGGACGAGCGGTCCGGCGACGGTTCGTCGGACCGGCCGGCGGACCCGCCGGTCGTGCAGGCGGTCGCCGACAGGGCGAGGCCGGTGGTCAGGGTGGTCGCGACGGCTGCGGCCAGGAGGCGCTGGGTGCGTCGGGCGGTCGGGTTCATGCTCCCTCTCGTGGTGCTGGGGTCGGTGTGGTCCGCCGGGCGGGACCGGGTTCGGGTCGGGTGGCGGGTGTGGCCCGGCGTCGACGGCCGTGGGCCGCGAGGGCGGCGAGGGTGCGGGACAGTGCGACCCCGGCGACGGCGGCGAACGCGGTGGTGGCGCCGGCTGCGGTGCCGAGGTGCCACGACACGAGCAGGCCGACCGTGACCGCCGCGGACCCCAGGACGGCGGCGAGCACCATCGTCGAGGCGACGTGCCGGGTCCACGCGCGGGCCGCCGCCGCCGGCGCGAGCAGCAGGCCGACGACGAGGAGCGTGCCGACCGCCCGGTAGGACGCGACGACCGCGAGCGTCACGAGGGCGACGAGCACGACCTCGGCCAGGCGCGGCCGCAGTCCGAGCGCCGTGGCCGTGCGCTGGTCGAAGGCGGCGGCGGTGAAGGCGCGGTGGAACACGGTCGCGAGCAGGAGCGCGACGGCGACGGCGACC
Organism: Curtobacterium citreum; assembly: GCF_006715175.1. Classification (NCBI taxonomy): domain Bacteria; kingdom Bacillati; phylum Actinomycetota; class Actinomycetes; order Micrococcales; family Microbacteriaceae; genus Curtobacterium; species Curtobacterium citreum. Next base: position 413,408 of record NZ_VFMQ01000001.1, read on the forward strand.
GCGAGCCCGACGAGGTCCGCGGGGGTGACCGCCAGGACGTCACCGAACAGGATCGCGGTGACGTCGGTCGCGAAGGACCGCGACGACGAGACGATGATCACCCCGAGGGCGAGCATCCCGACGAAGAGCAGTCCGATCGAGGTGTCGTACGACAGCCGCGCGCGACGTCGGAGCGCCCCGACCCCGAGGACCATCACGCCCGCGCTCGCCGCGGCACCCAGGACGGCCGGGACACCCGTGAGGGCCGCGACCGCGACGCCCGGCAGCATCCCGTGGGCGAGTGCCTCGCCGAGGAACGCCATCCCGCGGACCAGCACCCACGTGCCGACGACCGCGCAGAGCACCGCGGCCAGGGCGCCGCCGACGAGGGCGCGCACCATGAAGTCGACGGAGAACGGGTCGGTCAGCCAGGTCACGGCCGAGACGCTACATGAAAATGACTATCGATACTGATAGCGTGCTCAGGTGCCACCGACCACCACCGACCCCGCCGTGCGGGTCGCCGCGCTGACCGTCCACCGCGGCCACCGCACGGTGCTCGACCGCGTCGACGCGACGTTCCCCGCCGGTGCCGTCACGGCGCTCACCGGACCGAACGGCTCGGGCAAGTCGACGCTGCTCGACGCGCTCGCCGGTGTGGTCGCGCCCGCGACCGGCGCCGTCTCGCGACCGGGGGACGGGGTCGCCTACGTCGTGCAGGCGGTGCCACCGAGCGCCCTGCCGCTGACCGTCCGCGCGACCGTCGCGATGGGGCGCTGGCGCGGGAAGCCCTGGTGGCGACCGCTCGGCCGGCACGACCGGGACGTGGTGGACGCACAGCTCGACCGGATGCAGATCCCCGACCTGGCGGACCGGTCGCTCGACGAGCTGAGCGGGGGCCAGCGGCAGCGGACGCTCGTGGCGCTCGGGCTCGCCCAGCGCGCGCCGGTGCTGCTCGTGGACGAGCCGACGGCCGGCGTGGATGCGGCCTCCGCCTCGCTCGTCGTGGCAGCGCTCGCCGAGGAGGCCTCCCGCGGCGCGGTCGTCGTGCACGCCGCACACGACCCGGTCGCCGTCGCGGCGGCGGACCGCGTCGTCACGCTCGGCTGAGCGCGCCCGGTTCAGCCGCCGAGCGCCGCCCGCGCCGCCGCCACCACCGCGCCGTCGGTCACGAAGTGCCCGTCGCCCCGGTCACCGGCGCCCATCGGGACCCCGGCGTGCCCGTCACCAGCGGGCCGCTTCGCCGACAGGTGCACGGCCGCGACCCCGGTGGCGACGAGCGCCGGGACGTCCGCGGGCGTCACCCCCGCTCCGGCCATCACCTGCACCGGCCCCGCCGCCGCCACCATGCGGGCGATCGTGCCCGCGCCCGCCACGGCGCTCGCCGCCCCGCCGGAGGTGAGCACCCGCGTGAACCCGAGGTCGGCCAGGCGGGCGGCGGCCGCGACGGGGTCGGCAGCGTGGTCGACCGCACGGTGCAGGGTGACCTCGGCGTGCGCGGAGACCGAGCGGGCCGCTTCCACGAAGCGGCGGAGGGCGTCCTCGTCGAGGGTCCGGTCCGGGCGCAGGGCACCGACGACGACGCCGGCCGCTCCGGAGCGCAGGACCGTGCGGACCTCACGCTCGGTGAGCTCGACCTCGGTGGCGTCGAGCACGAACCCGCCGGGACGGCACCGGACCAGGGCGTGCGCGGGGATGCCGGTCTCGTGGGTCATCTCGACCAGCGCCTGCGACGGTGTGAGCCCACCGAGCTCGAGTCCGGAGCAGAGCTCGACCCGGTCGGCACCGGCGTCCCGCGCGACGACCGCACCGGCGGGCGACGTGACCGCCACCTCGAGCGCGACCCCGGCGCCTCCGGCGTCCCTGCCGATCCCGGCGCCTCCGGCGCTCACGCCAGGGTCCCGAGCGGCTCGTCGGACGGCGGTACGATCCGGGCGTGCAGGTCCGGCGGTGACGGGAAGTCCCGGTCGAAGGGGAACAGCGGGCGCTCGACGCGGTGGTGGCCCAGCCGGACGAGGTCCTGGTCGACCCCGCCCGGGGTCAGCGCGAGCATCCACCCGGCGGCCATGTCGAACAGCTCGGGCTCCAGGTAGCCGATCTTCACGACGACGACGTCCGCGTCACGGGGCGACAGGTCGAGGTCCGTGAAGTCGTGCTCGTGGTGGTACGGCTTCCGCAGCCGGGTCAGGACCGCGTACACGCTGCCGACCTGCAGCACGACCTCGGTGTCGGCGTCCCGGTCGCCGTGCCGGACCGCGTGCACCCGTCCGGTCATCGTCACCGGTCCGGCGTGCTCGTCGTCCACCGCGGCCCCGGCCGTCACCGTGACGGTCGCACCGACGCCGGCGGCCACCGCGGTGTCGACGGCGGCCGGTCCCGGGACGCTCGCGTAGACGAGCACGGGACCGTCCGGGTCCCGGAACGCGGGGTGCGCGAGGACCTCGGTCAGCCCCCACGTCATGTCGCCCGAGCCGCCGGCGGTCGGGTTGTCGCCCGAGTCCGAGACGAAGTACGGCCGCGGCGCTCCCGGGGCGAGTGCCGCGTCGAGGCAGGCCGCGAAGGTGCCGGTCGGCGCGACGAACCCGAAGTCCTCGCGCGCGTCCCAGAACGCCCGCGCCAGCCGCTCGGCCCCGGCGACGACCGCGTCCCGGTCCCACCCCGTCACGACCGTCACCGCGCGGTCCCGCGGCTGGTCGGCCCACGCGTACCCGACCCACACCGCGGCGTCGAGGACCCCCTCGGACGCCTCGACCTCGGGGACCTGCGCGTACAGCGCGGCGGCCGGGTCGACCCGGGTCGAGGTCTGCTCGCCGGCGAGGAGTACGGGGATCGGCACCCACGCCTTCACCGGCCGGCGCTGCCCGGGCGCGCGGGTCGTGAGCACGTCGACCAGGTTGCGCACGGCCCGCTCCTGCGTCTCGAGGACGTCCTCGTGCGGGGCGGTCCGGTAGCAGGTGACGAGGTCGAGCTGGTGTGCGAGCTCCGCGGTGACGTTGCCGTGCAGGTCCATCGACGCCGACACGATCGTGTCCGGCCCGACGACCGCGCGGATGCGCCCGAGCAGGTCCGTCTCGGCGTCGTCCAGACCCTCGACCACCATCGCGCCGTGGACGTCGAACCAGAGTCCGTCGACCGGGCCGTCCGCGACCACCGACGTCAGCCGGTCGACGATCTCGCCCGCGAGCGCCTCGTACGCCGAGCGCAGGACCACTCCGCCGGGCAGCGCGTGCCCGGTCAGGGTCCCACGCAGGTCGACCACGTCCGCGTACGCCGCGAGGAACGGGGACCGGGCGACGACGTCCTGCCCGCGGACCGGGTGGAACGCCGCGGCGTCCGTCCGGGTCGGCGTGAAGGTCGAGGTCTCGATCGCGAGTCCGGCGATAGCGACCACCGGACGGCGTGGCGCGGCGACGGCGGCGGGGACGGCGGAGTCGGACACGGTCACAGCATAGGCAGCGCCGTCGGCCGGCACGTGTCGGTCGAAGTGCGGACTACCGCACCCCCTGGACGGGGGTCAGGATGGGCCTCCTAGTTGCACCCTGCAACGCAGCAGGGTCCTGACCGAGGAGTCCACATGAAGCACACCCTCGCAGCGGCGCTCGCCGCCGTGGCCGTCGTCGCCGGCGGCGTGTTCGCCGCCACACCCGCCACGGCGCTGCCCGCCGGGACCGAGGTCGTCGGCGGCGAGAAGGCGCCCACCACGACCTGGGCCGTCCAGCTCGAGGCCTCCGGCGGGACCATCCCGTCCGGCTACGTCAGCAACTGCACCGGCGAGCAGATCAACGCCTCGTGGATCCTCACCGCGCGGCACTGCATCGACGGCATCGGGGCGATGAACGTCTACCACTCGAACTCCACGACGAACCGCGGCTCCGCCGTCGCCGTCGACCGGGTGACCGCGGCCCCCGCCGGGGACATCGCCCTCGTGCACCTGCGCAGCACCTACTCCCTGTCGACCTACGCGCCCCTCGACCTGACGGCCGCCGCCAAGTCGAGCGGCACCGGCGTCATCCAGGGCTACGGCCTGCGGGCGAACGCGCAGCAGTCCGACGGGCTCTACCAGGCGACGGTCTCGCTGACCGGCGCCTCGCGTGACGCCTACAGCGGCAAGGCGCAGCACGTCACGGGCGTGACCGGCGCCTCGAACCACGGCGACTCCGGCGGCCCGCTCCTGGTGAACGGCAAGGTGGTCGCCGTCTGCTCGACCGGTGACAGCGCCGACCCCGGCGCGGACACGACGGCCGGCTCGAACTACGCGCTCCTGTCGCAGTCGTCCTCGTGGATCCGTTCCACGGCCGGCGTCTGACCAGCGCCACCACCTGACGGACGGGAGGCGCGGTGCCGGCCCGCACCGCGCCTCCCGTCCGTCGACCCCCGCGTCCGCGACGCGAGCGGACAGCACCCACCCGCGTCCGCGACGCGAGCGGTCTGCACCCGCGTCAGGCGCCGTGCGCCTCCTCGGCGACCGGCTGCCACTCGCGCCACGTCGCGAGGCGCGACTGGTAGTCCTGCTCGGCGATGCCGAGCGGCGCCTTGCCGAAGAAGACCCGCAGCGGCGGCTGGTCCGCGTCGACGACCTTGAGGATCGCGGAGCGCGTGGCCTCGGGCTTGCCCGGGTCGGAGGCGGACGGGCGCTTCGACGCGGCCTCGCGGACGTCCGCGTAGGCGTCGAGCTCCTCGCTGTGCTTCGAGGACGGGCCCGACCAGTCGGTCGAGAAGCCGCCCGGCTCGACGAGCGTGACGTGGATCCCGAAGCCCGCGACCTCCTGCGAGAGCGACTGCGACAGGCCCTCGAGCGCCCACTTGGACGCGTGGTAGGCGCCGACGGTCGGGAAGGCGCTGATGCCCCCGATGCTCGACACCTGCACGATGTGCCCGGAGCCCTGCTCGCGCATGATCGGCAGCGCCGCCTGCGTGACCCAGAGCGCTCCGAAGAAGTTCGTCTCGAGCTGCGCGCGGACCTCGTCCTCGGTGAGCTCCTCGACCATGCCGAAGTGTCCGAAGCCCGCGTTGTTCACGACGACGTCGAGCCGGCCGAAGTGGTCGGCGGCCTGCCGGACGGCGGCGACGTCCGCGTCCTTGTCCGTCACGTCGAGGCGGATCGCCAGGAACGTGTCGGGGTACTGCTCGACGAGCGCCTGCACGTCGTCGGTGTCCCGGGCGGTGCCCGCGACGGAGTCGCCGCGCTCCAGGGCGGCCTCCGCCCACTCGCGGCCGAAGCCCTTCGATGCGCCGGTGATGAACCAGGTCTTGGCCATGTGGTGCCTCCTGTTGCTGTTCGGGTGACCGCGAGCAGGCAACGCCCGTCGCCCGGGCGTGGCCTGGGTGCGCGGGTGACAGCACCCGCTGGACCGGCGCGGAGCAGCCGCCGAGCACCATGGCCCCATGAGCCAGTACGAGAAGCGCGACCCGATCTCCCTCTACCCGAAGCCGCCGTTCCCCGAGCAGGAACAGTCGCTGCCCGGTGCCGCGTGGAAGATGGACCCGGAGCCCGACCACGGCGAGCAGAGCTACGTCGGCAAGGGGCGGCTCACCGGCTTCCGCGGCATCGTCACCGGCGCCGACTCCGGCATCGGACGCGCGGCGGCGATCGCGCTCTCCCGCGAGGGCGCCGACCTCGTCCTCTCCTACCTGCCCGCCGAGCAGGAGGACGCCGAGCAGGTCCGCGACCTCCTGGAGTCCGAGGGGCGCCGTGCCGTGCTCGTCCCGGGCGACATCTCCGACGAGCAGTACTGCAAGGACCTCGTCCAGCAGGCCGTCGACGAGCTCGGTGGCCTCGACACCCTGGTCATGGTCGCCGGCCGGATGGACAGCAACGACGACATCCTGACGCTGTCGACCGAGCACTTCGACTCGACGTTCAAGACGAACATCTACTCCCTGTTCTGGCTGACCCAGGCGGCGGTGCCGCACCTCGAGCCCGGGTCGACGATCGTCACGACCGGGTCGATCCAGGCGTCGACCCCGTCGCCCGACAAGGTCGACTACGCGATCTCGAAGAGCGCCGTGAAGACCTTCACCGAGGCCGTCGCCCAGCAGCTCGCACCGAAGGGCATCCGTGTGAACTCGGTCGCACCCGGGCCGGTGTGGACCCCGCTGCAGCCCGGCTCCGACGACGCGCAGACGGTGGCGCACTTCGGCGAGCAGGCCCCGTACGGTCGCCCGGGCCAGCCCGCCGAGCTCGGCGCCGCCTACGTGCACCTGGTCAGCCCCGAGTCGAGCTACCAGTCGGGCTCGACGGTGACGATCGCCGGCGGCACCCCCGCGTTCTGATCCGCGCGCAGGAGGCCGTTCCGCGCGTAGCGGGCCGTTCCGCGCGAAGGAAGCTGTTCCGCGCGTAGCGGGTCGTCCGTTCCGACCCGGTACGCGCGGTTCGGCATCCCACGTCGGGTGCGATGGGACGGAACGCGCGTGACACCGGACGGGAGGCACGTGGCGACACCGCCCTGAGCCTCCCGTCCGTCCCAGGGGCACGCTGGCAGCATCGGTCACGACGACGGGAGCAACCGATGGCCGGGGTGACGCACGTGGTGCTGGTGACGTGGGCAGGCGACGACGAGGCCGGGAGCCGCGCGGACGCGCTCTGCCGCGAGCACCTCGTCCGCATCGACGGGGTCGAGTCGGTGCACTCGGGGCCGAGCATCAGCACGGAGGGCCTGGAGGGCGGCTTCGACTGGATGCTCGCGGTGCGCTTCCGTGACCCCGAAGCGCTCGCCGCCTACCTGCCGCACCCGGAGCACCGACCCGTCGCCAACCACATCGGGGCGTCGAGCGAGCGCGTCGTGGTGTTCGACGTCGCCGACTGACCGCACCGGGCCGATCGACCGGACCGGGCCGACCGCTCAGGCCTGCTTGCGCCGCGGCCGTGCCGACCGTGGCGGGACCGTCCGCATGTGCGCCTTCACCCGGCCCAGGACGTCGTCGAGCGTCTGCACGTCCTCGCGCGACAGGGGCACGAGGAACAGCTGCCGGAGCACCTCGACGTGCCCGGGGAAGACCCGACCGAGCAGCGCGCGGCCGGCGTCGGTGAGCGAGACCGTGACGCTCCGTTCGTCCTCGGCCGAGGGGGCCCGCACGACCAGGCCGTCCCGTTCGAGCAGCCCCACCTGGTAGGTCAGACCGCTCCGGCTGTAGACGACCCCGTCCGCCAGGTCGGTCATCCGCAGGCTGCCGTCCGCGGCGTCGCCGAGCGTGGCGAGCAGCTGGAACTGCACGTAGCTCAGGCCCCCGGCGTCCTTGAGCTGCTGCTCGACCGTGTGCCGGAGCAGGCTGCTCACCTCGATGAGCGAGAAGTAGGCACCGAGTTCGGCGGGGTCGAGCGGCGGCACGGGTTCGGTCACGGCGGCAGTCTAGTGCTGCGAGTTCGAAGCACCTCCTGAGTGCTCTCGGAGGCTCGCGCTGCTGGCTCGGCGCCCCGGGAGCCGTCGCCCCTGCCACCATGGACGGATGACCGACCCTGAGTTCCGCCGCCGTCGGCGCACGGCCGACGTGGTCGGCATCCTCGAACCGAACCCGCGCCCGCTCACCACGGTCCTCGTCGCGGTCGTCGCCGTCCTGGTGCTCACCGTCGTCGGGTTCTTCCTGGGCGCGGTCGACCTCGGGCTCGCGAAGGCGTTCAACACCGTGCACGTCGGTGCCCTCGGGGCCTTCACGACCGCGGTCTACCACGTGATCAGCCCGGTGCCGGCGATCGCGCTGACCTTCGTCGTCGCGGGGATCATCTGGTGGCGGGCCCGGGACCTGCGACCGGCGCTCGGCTTCGGGATGACGATCGCGATCACGTGGCTGCCCTCGGCGGTCGTGAAGGAGATCGTGCACCGGGCCCGGCCGGACGTGGCGCTCCTGCCGCACCCGTTCCCCGTGCAGCCCGACCCGAGCTACCCGAGCGGCCACACCGTCTACATCACGGCGTTCGTCATCGCCCTCGTCTGGGTCGTCCGCGAGACCCGGTGGCACCGGCTCGCACAGGTCCTCGGCGTCGTGGCGATCGTCGTCGTGTTCCTGTCGGTGTCGATCGACGCCGTGCACTTCCCGACGGACGCGGCCGCCTCGATCCTCTGGGCACTCGCGGTGTCCCCGGCGGCCCGGGTCGTCTGGGTCGACTGGATCACCCCGCGGATCCCGTTCCTCCGTCCGCGCGAGGGCGCCGCCGTCCCGGTCAGCCCCGGCCGCTGACGCCCGCGTGGCGTGAGCGCCGCCGCGCCACCACGAGCGCCCCGACGGCGACGACGGCCGACGCGAGCATCACCACCGCGAGCGGCGCCGCCGTGCCCTCCCCGCCCAGGCTGACGAGCGGCGACACCAGCGCCGCGAGGCCGAACTGCAGCGCCCCGAGCACCGCCGACGCGCTGCCGGCCACCCCGGGCACCGCCCCGAGCGCGAGCGCCGTCGCGTTGCCGAGCACCAGGCCGAGCGACCCCACCGCGGTGAACAGCGGCACGGCGAGCCACAGGACCGGGGCTCCGGTGACGACGAGCAGCGCGAACGCCACCGTCGACGCCACGACCAGGACGATCCCGAGCGTCAGGACGCCCTCGACCGAACGGGTTGCGGTGAGCCTGGCGGACAGGACGCTCACACCCATCAGCGCGAGCGCGTTCAGGCCGAACGCCATGCCGTAGCCGACCGTGTCGAGCCCGAGCATCCCCTGGTACAGGAACGGCGACGCCGAGATGTAGGCCATCATCACCGCGAACGCGAAGCCGAACACCGCGGTGTACCCGACGAACGTCCGCGAGCGCAGCGCCCGCAGCGGCGACCCGGCCGACACCCGCTCGGCGCGCAGCGCGTCCCGCCGGGAGCGCAGGTGCGTCTCCCGCACGACCGCGAGCACGGCGACGAGCATCACCACCGACAGCCCGAGCACGATCGTCAGCAGCCCGCGCCAGCCGATCGGCCCGGTGAGCAGCCCGCCGAGCAGCGGCGCGACCACGGGGGCGACCCCGCCGACGATCATCATGAGCGAGAACGCGCGCGCCGCGGGCTTGCCGGTCGCGAGGTCGGAGATCACCGCCCGCCCGATCACCATCCCGGCTGCGCCGCCCAGGCCCTGCAGCAGCCGGGCGACGACGAGCACGGCGACGTTCGGCGCGAGCACCGCGGCGGCGCTCGCGAGCACGCAGAGCGCGGCCCCCGCCAGCAGCGGCGGCACGCGGCCGAACCGGTCGGACAGCGGGCCGAACACGAGCTGCCCGGCGGTCACCCCGACCAGGAAGGCGGTCAGGGTCAGCTGCACGGTCGTCGCGGACGCCGCCAGCTCCGTGGTCATCTGCGGGAACGCCGGCAGGTACAGGTCGGTCGCGAACGGGGCGACCGCGCTGAGCAGGCCGAGCACGAGCAGCAGCGGTGTCGTGATGCCCTTCGGCCGGGAGGAGGGCTTCGCCGTCGTGGCGCGGATGGATCCGGTGTCGGTCGTCATGGTTATGAAAGCATAACTGATGCGGTCGGGACGGTACAGTGACCGCATGGCACCAGCGGTCTCCGACGACGCCCTCGCCGAGTTCGCCGACGTCGTCCTGCGCATCGGTCGCGAGGTCGACCCGCACGGCCAGCACGCCCTCGACATCGTCCCGCTCACCGGGACCGAGGCGCTCGTCATGCGCTGGGTGCACCGCAACCCGGGGGCCTCTCCGAGTGCGGTCGCCGAGGCCACGGCCCTCCAGCGCAGCAACTGCAGCGCCGCGCTCCGCTCCCTCGTCGCGAAGGGCATGGTCGAGCGCCGCACCGCCCCGGAGGACGCCCGCACCGTCCAGCTGCACCCGACGCCGCTCGCCGACGAGAGCATCGCCCGACTGCACGCGTCCTGGGCGGGGCGGCTGCGCGCCGCCCTCGGCGGCGACGAGCGCGGCCTCGAGGCCGCAGCGGCCCTGCTGGCACGACTCGACGACGGCCTGCGACGACGGGACTGACGTCGGACGGGAGGATCGTGGCGGGCCCGCCACGATCCTCCCGTCCGGTGTGGGGCCGGTCCGCGCGATCGGGCGAGCGGTCAGGCGCGCTGTCGCGACGCCTCGTCGTCGATCGGGAGCAGCCGGCGGGCGCCGTGACCCTCCGCGCCGAGCGCGTCGCCCGGGTTGACGACCAGGCAGGCGTTCAGCGACACGCAGCCGCAGCCGATGCACTGCGTCATCTCCTGCTGCAGCCGCTCGAGCTCGAGCTGGCGCGCCCGCAGCCGTGCCCGCCACCGTTCGTTGAGCCGTGCCCAGTCGCGGAGCGACGGCATCCGGTCGGTCGGCAGCGCGGCGAACTGCTCGGCGACCTCGGCGAGCGGGATGCCGAGCCGCTTGGCGACCTGGATGATCGCGATCCGCCGCTCGACGTGCCGTGGGTACAGCCGTGTGCCGCCGGTCGTGCGCTCGGGGTGGATCAGGCCCTTGCGCTCGTAGAAGTGCAGGGCCGAGGCGGCCACCCCGGTGCGCTGGACGACCTCGCCGATGGAGAGCAGGTCGGTCGGCTTCGGCTCCGGGATCTCCACCATGGTCGAGATCCTACGACGGCGCGCAGCGGCCCCTGGTACCCTCGACGGCGAACAAGACACGCAGTGTGTATCTACCGGCCGTCGGCACCCCGACGGACAACGGCGGCACCCGATGGGCCCGCTCGATCCAGGCCGGCCCCAGAAGGCACACCCCTGATGCTCCAACCCCGACGCACCGATGCGTCCCTCGTCTCCCTCGCCGGTCGCTGGTACTTCCCGATCGCGTTCGTCGCCCGGCTCCCGTTCGCCATGATGGTCGTGGGGGTCCTGACGCTCGTCGTCGCCTCCCGTGACTCGGTCGCCCTCGGCGGCGTCAACTCCGCCTTCGTCGGCATCGGCTCGGCCGTCTTCGGCCCGCTGGTCGGTGCCGCCGCGGACCGGTTCGGCCAACGTGCCGTGCTGGTGCCCGTCGGCCTGGCGAACGCGGTGCTCCTCGGCGCGCTCCCGTTCGTCGTCGCGGGCACCGCGCCGGACCTCGCCGTCCTCGCGATGTCGTTCTGCATCGGCGCGAGCGCGCCGCAGGTCGCCCCGATGTCCCGCACCCGGCTCGTCGCGATCATCCGGCAGCGGATGGCACCGCAGCGGCACGGGCGCGTCCTCAGCGGCACCATGGCGTACGAGTCCGCGGCCGACGAGACGGTGTTCATCGTCGGACCGTTCCTGGTCGGGCTCCTGGCGAGCGCGATCGCCCCGTGGGTCGCGGTCGCCGGTGCCGCCGCCCTGACCCTGGTGTTCGTGACGGCCTTCGCGCTGCACCCGACCGGACGGCTCGTCGTCGGCGGTGCCGAGCGCGAGACCCCGGCGCCCGCGACGCAGCTCCTCCGCCCGCGGCTCGTCGTCGTGGTGCTCGGGATCCTCGGCGTCGGGCTGTTCTTCGGCTCGACGCTGACCTCGCTGACCGCGTTCATGGAGCAGCACGGGGAGTCGTCCCAGGCGGGGCTGCTCTACGGGATCATGGGCATCGGCTCCGCGGCCCTGGCGCTCGGCTCGGCGGCCTTCCCTCGGGCGTTCGGCGTCGGGTGGCGCTGGCTCGCCTTCGGCGTCGTGCTGCTCGCCGGCGCGGTGGCGTTCGCGGCGGCGGACTCGGTCGGCGCCGTGGCCCTCGTGCTCGGCCTGATGGGCATCGGCATCGGGCCGACCCTGGTGGCGCAGTACAGCCTCGGGTCCGAGCGCTCCCCGGTCGGTCGCTCGGCGACCACGATGACGATCCTCGGCTCGGCGGTCATCGTCGGGCAGTCCGTGGCGTCCGCGATCGTCGGCGAGGTCGCCGAACGTGCCGGGGCCGGCGCGGCGATGGCGTTCCCGGCGTACGCGGCGGCGCTCGTCGTGCTCGCGGCGGTGCTCAACCTGGTGTTGGCCCGCCGCACGGCCTGACGGGCCGGGCCGCCGGAGACCGCAGGCCCGCTCACCGGAGCAGGATGGCGGCATGCGCTTCCTGGTCCTCGGCGGCACCGCCTGGCTCGGCGTAGCGGTCGCCGACGACGCCCTCCGCGCCGGTCACGACGTCACCTGCCTCGCCCGCAGCTCCACCGTCCCCGCGGGTGCCCGCTCGGTCGTCGCCGACCGGGATCATCCGGACGCCCTCGAGGCGGTCGTCGAGGACGGTCGGTGGGACGCGGTCGTCGACGTGTCCCGCACGCCCGCGCACGTGCGCCGCGCGGTCCGGGCCCTCGAGCCGGTCGCTGACCGGTACGTGTTCGTCTCGACCGTCAGCGTGTACGCCTCGCACGCCGAGCGCGGTGCTGACGAGACCGCGGCCCTGCTGCCGCCGAGCGACGACCCCGCCGAGTACGGCGCCGCGAAGGTCGCGTGCGAGCGCGCGGTCACCGACGGCTTCGGCCCGGAGCGCGCGTCGATCGCCCGGGCGGGACTCGTCGGCGGACCGGGCGACCACACCGGCAGGTCGGGGTACTGGCCCTGGCGGTTCGCCCACGCCGCCGCGACCGGCCGCTCGGTGGTCGTGCCGGCCGACGGCGACCGTCCCACCGCGGTCGTCGACGTCCGCGACCTCGCCGGCTGGCTCGTCGGCGCCGCGGAGGGCGGTCGGCCGGGCGTCTCGAACGTCACCGGTGACCCCGTCACCCTGCGCCAGCACCTCGGCGCTGCGCGGAGCGTCGCGGGGGCGTCCGCGCCGGTCGTGGCGCTCGACGACGACACCCTGATCGGGCACGGTGTCGCGCCGTGGGCCGGTGCGCGATCGCTGCCGCTCTGGATCCCCGACGCGGACCACCAGGGGATGAACGACCGGTCGAACGCCCGGGCGGTCCGTGCGGGACTGACGCTGCGTCCGCTCGCCGAGACCCTGTGCGATGCCCTGGCGTGGGAGGTGCGGCAGCCGGAGCACCCGCACGGCGCGGGACTGTCCGACGACGACGAGGACGCACTGCTCACCGGGCGCTGACGGCAGCGACGCCCCGAGCCGCACCGGCCGCCCCGCCGGCTCAGTCCTCGGTGTCGTCGACCAGCAGGTCCTCGTGCCGGTAGTCGTTCGACCGCAGACCGGCCCGGGCGATCATGTGCGACGACACCGGCACCAGGAACAGCTGGAACACCATCACCGGCAGCACGACCCAGAACGCCGTCCAGGTCCCCACCGCGACGACGACCGCCGCGAGCGCCATCGCGAGCCCGAGGACCTGCGGCTTCGCCATCGCGTGCAGCCGGACGAGGGGGTCCGGGAACCGCACGATGCCGATCGCCGCCGCGAGGGACAGCGCGGCGCCGACGAGCAGCAGGACCAGGGCGACCCAGGCGCGGACGCCGGCGGTGTCGAGGAAGGACTCGAGGATCTCGATCACGGGCGGCGCTCCTCGTCGACGGCGTGCTCCGGGGTGGTCGCGTCGAGGCCCTCGTCGGAGGGGTCGGACGACGGGGTGACGATGCGGGCGACCGCGATCGTGGCGAACACGCTCGTGGCCGCGATGACCACGAGCACCGGCACGGCGGTCAGGTCCCGGCGGACCACCATCGCCGCGGCGATGACGATGAGCGCGGTGGTCAGCACGATGTCGGAGCCGATCATCCGGTCCAGGATGGTCGGCCCGCGGACGATCCGACCGACCGCCAGGGCGAGCGTCGCACCGAGCAGCACGAGCAGCAGGACGACCCCGACGGCCATCACGACGACCGCGGCGCTCACCGGGTCACCTCCGGCAGCGGCTCGGCCAGCTCGGACACGTCCTGTCGCGAACCGATCGCCCGGATCACCATCTCCTCGATCCGGTGCGCCTCGCGCGTCGCGGCCTCCACCTGTTCGACGCGTTCGGTGTCGAGCACGTGCAGCAGCAGCCGTCGACGGGGCAGGTCGACGTCGGCGACGTACGATCCCGGCACGAGCGAGATCGCCAGCGTCGCGAGCGTGAAGGTCATCTCGGACGTCGTGTGCAGCTGCACGAGCACGATCGAGCTCCGCCGCACACCGCGCGGCCGGACCGCGACCCAGGCGACCCGGAACGAGGCCGCCACGACGAGCCCGGCCCAGACCACCAGGAACCAGAGCAGCCGGGGCAGCGAGAGCCGCTTCGACAGCGGGACCGGCGGGAGCGGGAGCAGCTGGGTGACGAGCAGCGCGACGACCACGCCGCAGAGCAGCGTCAGGACCGTCCACGACCCCCACAGCAGCGCCCACAGCACGGTCAGCCCGGCGACGAGCGGCACGTCGTAGCGCCACGCGACGGCGATGCGTCGTGCGTTCGAGATCCGACGGACGTCGGTCATCGCGCACCTCCGAGGACGGCCTGGACGTAGCGGTCGGGGGACTCGAGGGACTCCGCCGCGCGGGTCGCGTAGCCGTAGAGCGGCCCGGCGACGACCGTCAGGGCGACCGAACCGAGGACCGCCACCGTCGTGACGGCGACGAGCATGCGGGGCAGGCGGGCCGGCTCCGGCGCTTCGCCGGCGGTGGCCGTCGCGCCGGTCGCCGGACGGGAGGCGCTGCTCGCGTGGGGTGCGTCGGTGACGGTGGTCGATCCTCCCGGGTGGTACGCCTCGCCCGTCTCCTCGGAGACGGTGAGGGGCGCCGGTTCCGGCGACCGCAGGTGCGCGTGCGGCTCGGCCGTCGTGACGTGCGGGGCCGCCGCCTCGGCGGCCGGCTTCGGTCGCCAGAAGGCGGCGTCCCAGACGCGCATCAGCGCGTACAGGGTCAGGAGGCTCGTGACGACCCCGGCGGCGACCGTCACCCACGCCATCGGGGAGCCGTCCTCGGCCGCTGCGCGGAACAAGCCGAGCTTGCCGATGAAGCCGGAGAAGGGCGGGATCCCGCCGAGGTTGAACGCCGGGACCAGGTACAGCGCCGCCAGGAGGGGTGCCGCCTTGAGCAGCCCGCCGAGCGACCGGCTCGAGGTCGTGCCGCCGACGCGCTCCATCACGCCCGACACCAGGAACAGCGTGGTCTGCACGACGATGTGGTGCACCGTGTAGAACACCGCGGCCGCCGTGCCCGCGACCGTGCCGAGGCCGATGCCCATCACCATGAAGCCGATGTGGCTGATCAGCGTGAACGACAGCAGTCGCTTGACGTCGGTCTGCGACACCGCGCCGAGCACGCCGACGATCATCGTCAGGACCGCCACGACGAGCAGGACCGTGTTGAGCTGCGGTCTCGGGAAGATGATCGTCTCGAGGCGGATGATCGCGTAGATGCCGACCTTCGTGAGCAGGCCCGCGAACACCGCCGTGACCGGGGCCGGGGCGGTCGGGTACGAGTCCGGCAGCCAGAACGCCAGGGGGAACACGGCGGCCTTGATGCCGAACCCGATGAGCAGCATGGTGTGCAGGAGCAGCTGCACGTGCTCCGGGAGCTCGGCCATGCGCTGCGAGATCTGCGCGATGTTCACGGTGCCGGTGGCCCCGTACACCAGGCCGATCGCGGCGAGGAAGATCGCCGACGCGATGAGGCTCGTGACGATGTACGTCGTGCCGGCGCGCACCCGCTGCTCGCTGCCGCCGAGGGTGATGAGCACGTAGCTCGCCACCAGGAGCATCTCGAACGCGACGTAGAGGTTGAAGAGGTCGCCGGCCATGAACGCGTCGAGGACACCCGCCGCGAGCACGAGGTAGGTCGGGTAGAAGATCGTGACCGGGGCGTCCTCGTCGTCCGCGGCCAGGCCCTGCCCGATCGAGAACAGCAGGACGAGCAGGAGCACGCTCGCGCTCACGGTGAGGAGCAGGGCGCTCAACCGGTCGACCACCAGCGAGATGCCGTACGGCGCCTCCCAGCCGCCGACCTGCACGACGATCGTGCCGTGCTGGTCGACCAGGACCATGAGCGTCGCCGCGACCGCGACGGCGACCGCGAGCACCGCGACGGTGATCGCACGCTGGAGCTTCTGGTGCCGGAGCAGCCCGAGCGCGACGGCCGCGCCGAGCAGCGGGACGAGGACGAGCAGCGGGACGAGCCAGGTCATCGGGAGGCCTCCTCGCGCTGCGCGGCTTCGGGGTCGGTGTCGATCTCGGGGTCCTCGTCCGCCGGGTCGTCGCGGTCCTTGCCGATCGCGGCGTCGGCCTCGTCGACCTCGACCTCGTCGGCGCGGGAGAGCTTCCAGGACCGGTGGATGAGCGCGAGGAGGAACGCGCTCACGGCGAAGGTGATGACGATCGCGGTGAGGGCGAAGGCCTGGGGGAGCGGGTCGGTGATGCCCTCGGCGGACTTGCCGATCGGCGGCCGGCCTGCGGCGCCGGACATGATGAGCAGCAGCAGGTTGAGCGCGTTGCCGAGCAGCAGGAAGCCGAGCAGCATCCGCGTCAGCGAGCGTTCGAGCAGCAGGTACACCCCGCACGAGAACAGCACCGCCATCGCGATGACGAGGACCAGCGTGATGGTCATGCGGCACTCCCTTCCGGGGTCGAGGCTGCGGCGTTGTCGGCGGGGTCGGACTCGGTCGTGTCGGCGATCGGGGCGCGGGAGTCCTCGAGGCGCTGGCGGTCGACCTCGGCACCGAGGCTCCGGAGCACGTCGAGCACGAGCCCGACGACGACCAGGTAGACCCCGATGTCGAAGAACGTCGCGGTGACGAACTCCACGTGGCCGAGCACGGGGACGGTGGCCTCGAAGAACTCGGAGTACAGGGCTTCCTTCCCGAAGAACAGCGGCACGATCGCGGTCGTCGCCGCGGTCGCGACCCCGAGCCCGAGCAGGCGTCCGGCGCGGACCGGGGCGGCGGCGCCGAGCTCGGCCGGACCACCGGCGAGGTACCGGGCAGCGAGCGCGATCCCGGCGACGAGACCACCGGCGAACCCACCGCCGGCGGCGTTGTGCCCGGCGAACAGCAGGTAGAGCGACAGGACGATGAGACCGTGGAACAGCAGGCGCACGACCACGTCGAGCAGGGCCGAGCGACCGGTCGGGATCGCGGCACTCGTCGGCAGCCAGGCGCGGGGTTCCCCGTCCGAGCGGTGCTTGTCGCTCGTCACGCTCGAGGGCAGGTCCCGGAGCCGCGGGAGCGTGTCCTCGCGGGAGTCCAGGAAGATCAGGCTCGCGACGCCCGTGGCCGCGGCGACGACGACGGTCAGCTCGCCGAGGGTGTCCCAGCCGCGCAGGTCGACGAGGGCGACGTTCACGACGTTCAGGCCGTGCCCGAACGAGCTCGTGAGCGCGGGCAGGTCCGGCCAGAGCGGCTCGGCCGTCCGGGCGGAGGCCGCGACGACGACGACCGCGAGGGTGACCCCGGCGAGGGCGGCGAAGAGCGCGCGGACGATCCGGAACCGCGAAGGGTTCGCGGTCGCGATCCGCGGGGGGAGCCGGCGGAGCACGAGCACGAACGCGATGAGCGTCACGGTCTCGACCACGAGCTGCGTGAGCGCGAGGTCGACGGCGCCGTGCAGGACGAAGAGCACGGACATGCCGTAGCCGGTGACGCCGACCAGGACGGCCGCGGCGAACCGGGTCTTCGCGGTGAGCACGGCGATCGCCGCGATCGCCATCACGACGACGACGGGCACCTGGCCCCACGAGTCCGCGAACCGGACGTGGAACGCCCACGGACCGCCGAGCACCAGGTTCGCGAGGGCCCCGGCGACGAACACCGACAGGATCACGGTCAGGTAGTAGGGGAGCGAGCCGCGCTGCAGGCTGGCGGTCAGGCCGGTCGCGAAGCGGTCGAGCCCGCGCATGGTCCGGCGGTACGTGCCCGAGGCGCTCGGCGAGCCCTCGAGCCGGTCCTGCAGGGCGCCGACCGGACGACGGAGCAGGAACAGGGCCGTGCCGCCGAGGAGCGTCAGCGCGGAGATGCCGAGGGCGGGCTCGAGGCCGTGCCAGAGCGCCAGGTGCGGGACCTCGCCCGGCAGCGCGGCGTCGGCGGCCGCCGGTTCGATGCCGTGCGCGACCACCGGGGTCAGCAGGCCGAGGACGACCCCGGCGACGGCGAGCACCGACGGCACGACGCCGAGGCCGTGCAGTCCGTGCGGCTCCGTGGCCGCGACCCCGGGCTTCCGGGCGAAGGTGCCCCAGAGGAAGCGCAGCGAGTACGCCACGGTCAGGACCGACCCGAGCGTGACCCCGATCAGGGCGACCCACGCCCACCCGGCCTGGGCACCGTGCAGCTCCTCGACGAAGCCGGTGAGCACGGCCTCCTTCGCGACGAAGCCGATCGTCGGCGGCAGCCCGGCCATCGACGCGAGGGCGAGCACGCTCACCACGACGAGCCACGGCGTGCGGCGCCCGAGCCCGCTGAGCTTCCGGAGGTCGCGGGTGCCGGTGGCGTGGTCGACCGCCCCGACGACCAGGAAGAGCGTCGACTTGAAGGTGGCGTGCGCGACGAGCAGGGCGACCCCGCCGAGCGCCAGGGCCGGCACGCCCCATCCGACCGCGAGCACCAGGAAGCCGAGCTGCGCGACGGTGCCGTACGCGAGCAGGAGCTTGACGTCGGTCTGGCGCAGGGCGCGGTACCCGCCGATGAGCATGCCGGCGACGCCGAGCACCGTGACGGTCTCGCGCCAGCCGGTCACCAGCGCGAACGCGGGGGCCAGCCGGGCGACGAGGTAGATGCCGGCCTTCACCATCGCCGCGGCGTGCAGGTAGGCGCTGACCGGGGTCGGGGCGGCCATCGCGGCGGGGAGCCAGAAGTGGAAGGGGACGATCGCCGACTTCGTCAGGGCGCCGAGGAGCACGAGCACGACGGCGACGGGCACGAGCGGACCCGGCCGGTCGACGAGCTCCGGGGCCCGCGCGATGATGCCGGACAGGCTCGAGGTCCCCGCGGTCACGGACAGGGCGACGAGCCCCGCGAGCATCGCCAGACCACCGGCGGTCGTGACGATGAGCGCCTGCATGGCGGCCGCGCGGCTGGCCCGCTTCGCGGCGTCGTGTCCGATGAGCAGGTAGGAGAAGACGGTCGTCGCCTCCCACAGCACGAAGAGCACGATCACGTCGTCGGCGACCACGAGCCCG
Organism: Curtobacterium citreum; assembly: GCF_006715175.1. NCBI lineage: Bacteria > Bacillati > Actinomycetota > Actinomycetes > Micrococcales > Microbacteriaceae > Curtobacterium > Curtobacterium citreum. Next base: position 432,250 of record NZ_VFMQ01000001.1, read on the forward strand.
TACATCGAGCCGGCGAAGGCGGTCAGGACGCCCGCGAACCGGCCGGTCCCGGGTTCGTCGCGACCGAAGTACGACGCGCAGTACACGAGCACGAGGGCGCCGACGACGGACACCACGAGCGCGAGCACCCACGACAGGGCGTCCATCCGCAGCGCGATCGCCAGGTCGAGCTCGGGGATCCACCGCCACGTGCTCGTCACCCCGCCGTGCAGTGCGGCGTCCGTCCGGGCGACGGTCAGCACCGCGGCGGCGGCCGGTGCGAGGGCGGCGACGTAGAACACGCGGCGCCCGAGCAGGGGGGTCAGGGCGGGGACGATCAGGGCGACGATCGCGAACGCGACGAGGACGGAGACCATCGGGCACCTCCTCGGGGTCGGGCTGCAGTCCGGCTCACTGGGCCCTCACAGCCTACGAGCAGGCGGTTGGCAACTTCCTGTACGGCCGGACAGCCGGCGACGTGCGGGAGCAGACTGCCCCACCACTCTGCACCGCGACCGGCGCGGGCGTTGCGGGTCAGCGCTCGTACGCCTTCGCGGGGATCTGCGTCGCGAGCTTCCCGCCGGACACGTCGACGAGGGTCCCGGTGACGTACCCGGCTGCGTCGCTCGCGAGGAACACGAGCAGGTCCGCGACGTCGTCGGCCGATTCCCACCGCCGGATCGACAGCGTGTCGAGCAGCCGGTCCTGCGCGGCGGACGGCATCTCGGCGAACCCGTTCATCGCGGTCGGCACCATGCCCGGCGCGTACGCGTTCACGGTGATGCCCCACGGTCCGAGCTCGGACGCGAGCACCCGGGTGAAGGCGACGACCGCGGACTTCGACGCCGCGTACGCCGCGCTCCCGACGCTCGGCACGATCGCCGCGAACGACGCCGCGTTGAGGATCCGTCCGCGTCCGGCGGCCTGCATGACCGGCGCGACCGCCTGGGCCACCAGGAACGTGCCGCCGACGTTGACGTCCATGCACCGGCGCCAGGCGTCCCACCCGAGCTCGGCGACCGTCCCCTCGACGTTGATGCCGGCGTTGTTCACGAGTACGTCGACCGTGCCGTGCCGGGCGACGACCCCGTCCACCGCCGCGCGCACGGACGCGGGGTCGGTCACGTCGCAGCGGACCTGGTCGACGCCGGTCGTCGGTGCGTCCGGGAACGCGAGGTCGAGCGCCACCACCCGGCAGCCCTCGGTCACGAACCGGTCGGCGAGCACGGCGCCGATCCCTCGGGCGGCCCCGGTCACGAGGACCACGCGGTCGGTCAGGTCGAGGTGCATCGTCGCTCCTGTCGTCGGTGTCGCGCGCCGACCACCGCGACGCCGCGAGAGCCATACTGTTCCACCATGACGGCGAAGGTGCTCTGGACCACGGGTGGCGGCAGCGGCATGGGGGCGGCCGGAGCCGTCGCGGCCGCGCGGGACGGCTGGACGGTCGTGCTCAGCGGGCGTCGGGCGGACCGGCTCGAGCAGGTCGCCGCGACGATCCGCGCCGCGGGTGGCACCGCCGACGTCCTGCCCGTCGACGTCGCCGACGCCGACGCCGTGCGTACGGCGCGGGACACGGTGCTCGAACGGCACGGGAGGCTCGACGGACTGCTGCTCGCGGCGGGCCTGAACACGCCCCGGCGCCGGTGGGACGACCAGTCGCTCGACCAGGTCCGCGCCGTCCTCGACACGAACCTGACGGCCGTCGTGACCGTCGTCGATGCCGCCCTGCCCGCCCTCCGCGCCACCGGCGGCGTGGTCGTCGCCGTGTCGTCCTACGCCGGGTGGTCGTTCCAGCCGGGCGCCGGCGTCGCCTACTCGGCGTCGAAGACCGCGCTCGGCTCGGTGGTGCGGACGCTCAACCAGCAGGAGGCGCAGCACGGGGTCCGGGCGACCCACCTGTGCCCCGGCGACGTCGCGACGGACTTCCTCGACCAGCGCCCCGTCGTGCCGGACGCGGACGCCCGGGCGCGCATGCTGCAGCCCGAGGACGTCGGACGGACCGTCGCGTTCGTGCTCGGCGCCGCGCCGCACGTCCGCATCGACGAACTCGTGCTGTCCCCCGTCGCGCAGCACTGACCGCAGATCCCGGAGGAGACCCCCGTGCAACTCACCGACCTCGTCCCCGACCCCACCGCGCTCGAGCGGATCGCGACCGGCAGCACCTGGGCCGAGGGGCCGTGCTGGGTCCCCGCCACCGGCACCCTGCGGTGGTCGGACATCCCCGGCGACCGCATCCTCCAGTGGCACGAGGACACCGGGGAGACGACCGAGTACGCCACCGGGGTCGAGTTCACGAACGGCCGCGTGCTCGACCGCGACGGCTCGGTTGTCCAGTGCTCGCACGGCCGCCGTCGGATCGAACGGGACCGGGACGGCGTCGTCACCCCGATCGTCGACGCGTGGGCCGGCGGACGCCTCAACTCGCCGAACGACGTCGTCGTCGCGCGGGACGGAAGCGTGTGGTTCACCGACCCGGCGTACGGCATCACGCAGCCGCGCGAGGGGCACCCCGGCGAGCGGGAGTACGGCGACCACTGGGTGTTCCGGTGCGGCCCCGACGGCGAGGACCTGCGACCGGTCGTGCTCGACTGCGACGAGCCGAACGGCCTCGCGTTCTCGCCCGACGAGCGGGTGCTCTACGTCGCCAGTTCCTCCGCGGACCTGCCCGTGATCCGCGCCTACGATCGCGACGGCGCCCGGGTCAAGAACGGCCGCGAGTTCGTCCGCCTCGACCCCGGGGAGGGGGTGCCGGACGGCATCCGGGTCGACGAGCACGGCCACGTGTGGTCGTCAACCCACCGCGGGGTCTCCGTGTTCGCACCGGACGGCACCCGGATCGGCGACGTGCCGGTGCCCGAGGTCGTCGCGAACCTGTGCTTCGGCGGCGCCGACGGTCGCACGCTCTTCGTCACCGCGACCACGTCCGTGCACCGCCTGCGCACCACGACCCGGGACGCAACCAGCATCTGACATTCCGTTCTGGTCGACTGCGATGTAGTATTCCACCGCAGCCGAGAGATCAGGAGTGTCGTCATGCCCGAGGTCGCCATCATCGGGACGCGGGGGTACCCGTCCTACTACGGCGGGTTCGAGACCGCCGTCCGACAGCTCGCCCCGTCGCTGGCCGAGGCCGGCTGGGACGTCACGGTCTACGGTCGTCCCGGTCAGGAGCGGTCCGACGACCCGGACCTCGACCCACGCGTCGCCCGGCGCACGACCCGCGGACTCGAGACCCGGTCGCTGTCGACGCTCACGTACGGGCTCACCGCCACGCTCGACGTCCTGCGCCGCCGCCCCGACGCCGTCCTCGTGATGAACTGTGCGAACGGGTACTGGCTCCCACTCCTCCGTCTCGCCGGCATCCCCGCGGTCGTCAACGTCGACGGCCTCGAGTGGGAGCGTGCGAAGTGGGGGCGCCTCGCTCGGACCGTGTTCTGGTGGGGTGCCCGGATGACTGCGCGGTGGGGGACCGAGTTGGTCTTCGACGCCGAGGCGATCGGACGCTACTGGCGTCGGGAGCTCGGTCGGGACGGCGCAGTCATCCCCTACGGCGGCACGGAGCTCGGCCCACTGCCGCTCCACGACGACGACGCCGACCTCCACGGCGTGCCCTTCGCGCTCCTGGTCGCCCGGTTCGTCCCGGAGAACACCGTGCCGGAGTTCCTCGCGGCGGCGCGGCGGATCGGCGAGCGGCACCCGGTGGTGATCGTCGGGTCCACCGGGTACGGCGGCGACCTCGACGAGCAGGCCCGCGCGCTCGCCGACGAGCACCCGCGGGTCCGCTGGCTCGGCCACGTCTCGGACGACGCCCGGCTCCTCGCGCTCTGGCAGCACGCCGGCGCCTACTTCCACGGGCACAGCGTCGGCGGGACCAACCCCGCGCTCGTCCAGGCGATGCACTGCGGTGCCCCGGTGGTCGCCCGAGACACCGTCTACAACCGCGAGGTCCTCGCCGACACCGGTGCCCGGTTGGTCCAGCCGGAGCCGGCGGCCATCGCGGACGCCGTGACGGACCTGCTCGAGGATCCGGCAGCGCAGCGGGCGCTCCGGACGGCTGTGCGGGCCCGGGCGGCCTCGGCGTACGACTGGCCCTCGGTGTGCGCCGCCTACGAGCGACTGCTCGCAGAGGTGTCCGGCCACCGTGTCCGGGAGCTCGCTGCCGTATCCTGACCCGGCCATGCAGTGCGACTACTTCGACCGCGGGGTGTGCCGGTCCTGCACCCTGATGGGCCAGCCCTACGCCGACCAGGTGCTCGACAAGGAGATCCGCACGCGCGAGCTCCTGCGCGACGCCGTCGAGCACGCCGGGGGTGCGGCAGCGGTCTCCTGGCTCCCGGCGATCACGAGCCCGGAGTCCGGCTACCGGAACAAGGCGAAGATGGTCGTCGGCGGGACCGTCCAGCGGCCGACGATCGGCATCCTCGACGACCGTCAGCGCGGGGTCGACCTGCGGCACTGCGGCATCTGCACGCCCGGCGTCCAGCGGGCGCTCCCCGTCCTGGCGGACTTCGTCGCGGACGTCGGGCTCATCCCGTACGACGTCGCGGCCCGTCGGGGCGAGCTGAAGTTCGTGCTCGTCACGGAGTCCCCGGACGGCGAGCTCATGGTCCGGTTCGTGCTCCGCTCGGAGGGGCAGCTCCCGCGCCTCCGCGACCACCTCGGCGCCCTGCGGCAGGTGCTGCCCGAGGCCGTCGTCGTCACCGTGAACCTGCTCCCGGAGCACAAGGCCGTGACCGAGGGGGAGCGCGAGGTCGTGCTCACCGAGCAGGAGACGCTGCCGATGCGCTTCGACGACGTCACGATGCACCTGCGGCCCCAGAGCTTCTTCCAGACGAACACGTCCGTCGCCGCGCAGCTGTACGCCCAGGCGTCGACCTGGATCGACGAGGTGGGACCGGCCTCGATGTGGGACCTGTACTGCGGCGTCGGCGGCTTCGCCCTGCACGCCGCACGCCCCGGACGCGCCGTGACCGGCATCGAGACGAGCCGCGAGGCCGTCCGCTCCGCGAAGCAGTCCGCGCGGGAGGCCGGTCTGTCCGACGTGCGCTTCGCCGCCGACGACGCGACGGAGCACGCCCTCCGTGCCCGTCCGGACGCCGTCCCCGAGCTCGTCGTCGTGAACCCGCCCCGGCGGGGCATCGGCGAGACGCTGTCCAGCTGGCTCGAGCAGTCCGACGTGCAGCACGTCGTCTACTCGAGCTGCAACCCGGTGACCCTCGCGAAGGACCTCGCCCGCATGCCGTCGCTGCGGCTGCGCCGCGCGCGGGTGCTCGACATGTTCCCCCAGACCGGCCACCTCGAGGCGGTCACCCTGCTGTCCAGGGACTGACCAGGAGGCGACCAGGGGACGGACGGGAGGCTCTGCACCAGCCCGCCCCGCGCCTCCAGCCCGTCGCATTGCCAGGGAACTGCCAAGGTCACGTACCCGGGTACGGCGCGATCACCATGGACGCGGCGATCGCCGCGTACAGGAACGGCGGTGGGGTACATAGCAGCAACGGGTAGAACCGTTGGTCTCGGTTTGATAACAGTCCTGAGTTTCCTATGGTGGCCGACCAGACGCCGCCGGCACGAGACCACTGCCCCCGGAGGCGCACCCCACGACACGACCGCGATCGGTCGGGACGGGCAGTGGCGACCGAGACCGCTCCGGCGGTGTGCGGTCCGTGGTCCCGGTGGAGCGATCAACCATGAAGAAGCTTTCCCGTACCCGCACCATCGTCGGTGGCCTGGCGTTCGCCGGCATCGCCGCGACCGGTGTCGGCCTCGCGGCGGCGCCCGCGAACGCAGCGTCCGGCTCGACCTGGGACGCGCTTGCACAGTGCGAGTCCGGCGGCAACTGGGCCATCAACACCGGCAACGGCTACTACGGCGGCCTGCAGTTCACCCTCGGCACCTGGCAGGCGAACGGCGGCTCGGGCAACCCGGCGTCGGCGAGCCGCGAGGCCCAGATCGCCGTGGCCGAGCGCGTCCTCGCCTCGCAGGGCTGGGGCGCCTGGCCGGCCTGCTCCGCGAAGCTCGGCCTGAGCGGGACCGCCGGTGCAGCACCGCAGGCCGCGGCCCCGCAGCAGGCCGCTCCCCAGCAGGCCGCCCCGCAGCAGGCGGCGCCGAAGCAGGTCGCCCCGCAGCAGCGCACGGCGCCGGCGACCACGCAGGCGGCGAAGCCCGCTGCGCCGTCGAAGCCCGCCGCGGTCCCGACGAGCGGCAAGACGTACACGATCCAGTCCGGCGACACCCTGGACAGCATCGCGACGAAGCTCGGCATCGACGGCGGCTACATGAAGCTGTGGGCCGCGAACACGTCGACCATCGACGACGCGAACCTGATCTACGCCGGCCAGCAGCTGCAGCTCCCCGCCTGATCGACCTCCCGATCCAGCACGAGACCCCCGCGAACGAACGTCGCGGGGGTCTCGTGCTGTCCGGGTCCGGGTCCGGGTCCGGGTCCGGGGCCGGGTCGGTGTGGGGTCAGTGGTTCCGGGCGGCGAGCCACCGGTCGAGGTCGTCGGAGCGGAGGGACTGGGCGAGCGTCCGCCGGTCGCCGTCGTCGAGCGTCACGTACGACTGGCCGTCGGTGCTCGTGCCCGAACCCGCGGTCGGCATCGTGAAGGTCCGGAGGTCGTCGGCCCGGACGCCACGGAGGGACCATCCCAGACCGAAGAGCGTCGATGCGTCCAGGCCTGGATCGACCGCCAGGTGACGGCTGGTCGCGGCGACGGCCTCCTGGATCCGACCGGGCTGGGTGAGGGTCCCGCGGGAGAGGGCCTGCTGGAACACCCCCCGCATGAACGCCTGCTGGTTGCGTACGCGGGTGTGGTCGGCGTCGGCGAAGGCGTACCGCTCGCGCACGAACGCGAGGGCCCCGGCGCCGTCGAGCCGGTTCGGCCCTGCGGTGAAGGTGTGTCCGCGCGCGGTGAACGCCTGCGGCGATGAGACGGTGACACCGCCGAGCGCGTCCGTCAGGTCCTCGAACCCGGCGAAGTCGATCTCAGCGACGTGGTCGATCCGGACGTCCAGCAGCTGCTCGACGGTCTGCACGGTGAGGGGGACGCCGCCCCACGAGTACGCGGCGTTGATCTTCGCCTGGCCATGGCCGGGCACGTCGACCCAGGCGTCGCGCATGATGGACATCAGGTAGACCGCGTGCCGGTCCGCCGGGACGTGCGCGAGCATCAGGGCATCGGACCGCCCGCCGAGGGCCTGGTCGCCGTCGGGGTCGCGAGCTGCGCGCGAGTCCGAGCCGATGAGCAGGACGTTCTGCGCGCCGGCCGTCGGGGCGGGACGGTTCCCGGTCGGGAACGCGTCGGGGATGACGTCCTTCTCGGTGTCGAAACTCCGGACGAGTCCGCCGACGAACACCGCCCCGACGACGGCCAGCACGGTGGCGACGCCGGCGAGCGAGGCGGTCGCGGCGAGGACCGCACGGAGGACCGGACGTCGACGGCGTGGCTTGCGTGCCTGCTGGTCGGGCCGTGGGCGGCGGCTGCCCCGGGATGCTCGGAGCTCGGCCTCGGCCGCCGCGCGGGCGGCGCGGCGCTCGGAGACGGGGGACGGGACGTCGGCACGGTCGGGCACGGCTGCTCCTGCGGGTCGGGTCGACCCTGACGTCGACGACACCAGCATACCGCAGGTGATATGCGAATATCAGTCCGTGGACAGGATCCTCGTCAGTCGTTCCCGGAGTGCGTCGTCGTCGGGCAGCACCTCGCGCTCGATGTGCCGCGCTGTGTCCCACGCTGCGCGTCCGGCATCGGTGACCGAGACCACCCGGCGTCGACGGTCGTCGGGGTGCGGCGTCCGCTCGACGAGCCCGTCACGCTCGGCCCGCTCGAGCGTCAGGGACATCGTCTGCGGTCGGACGTGCGCCGTCCGTGCGAGGGTGTCGGCGCCGGTCGGCCCGGTGCGGATCAGGATGTCGATGGCGATGAGCGCTGCGTGGGTCAGCCCGATCGCCCGGAGCCGCTCGTCCCAGTCGCGCTCGACGGCCCGGGCTGCTGCGGAGAGCAGGCGGCCGAGGGGCCACTGCTCCGCCTGCTCGTGCATGACCGGAGTCTACGGCGCGCCCGGACGACCAAAGTGATCAGCATGCTGACGATCCGTGTACGCTCACCGTCGTGCCCCGCTTCCTCCGCATCGTGCTGCCCGCCGTCGTCATCGTGGTCTGGCTCGTCGTCGCCTCCGTCGGCGGTCCGGTCTTCGGCAAGATCTCCGACGTCGCGACCAACGACCAGACGTCCTTCCTGCCGGCCTCGGCCGACGCGACGAAGGTGCAGGAGCGCTCCTCGGCGTTCCGACAGGCGTCCGGGGCGCCCGCGATCGTCGTGCTCGACCGGGACGGCGGGCTCCGCGACGGCGACCGGACCGCGGCCGAGCAGCTCGCCGCGACGCTCGGCGACCGGAGCGACGTCCAGGGGGTGAGCCCGGTCATCCCGAGCGAGGACGGCGACGCGGTCGAGATCGTGGCGACGCTGACCCAGGACGCCGAGACCGGTGAGGCGGTGGCGTCGATCCGCGCCGACGTCGAGGACGCGCTGCCCGCCGGGCTCTCCGGGTACGTCACCGGTCCGGCGGGCTTCACGGCCGACCTGACCGAGGCGTTCGCGGGCATCGACGGCATCCTGCTCGGGGTCGCCCTCGCCGCGGTCTTCGTGATCCTCGTCGTCGTCTACCGTTCGCCGCTCCTGCCGGTGCTCGTGCTCGGTACCGCGACCTTCGCCCTCTGCGCCTCGATCCTCGTCGTGTACTGGCTCGCGGACGCCGGCATCGTCACCGTGAACGGCCAGGTGCAGGGCATCCTGTCGATCCTGGTGATCGGTGCCGCGACGGACTACGCGCTCCTGTACACCGCCCGGTACCGCGAGGCGCTGCGGGACCACCGGACCGGCTGGGGAGCGACGAAGGCGGCCCTGCGCGGCGCCGTCGAGCCGATCGTCGCCTCGGGCGGCACCGTCATCGTCGGCGTGCTGTGCCTGCTGTTCTCGGACCTCAACTCCAACAAGGCGCTCGGTCCGGTCGCGGCCATCGGCATCGCGTTCAGCCTGCTCGCCGCCCTCACCCTGCTGCCGGCGCTCCTGATGGCGTTCCGAAGGGCTGCGTTCTGGCCGCTGCGGCCGGCGTACGGCAGCGCGCACAAGGTGCTCACCGGGCCGGACGCCCGGGGGATCTGGGCGCGCGTCGGGCGGCTCGTGGCGCGTCGGACCCGCACGGTGTGGGTGGTCTGCACGGTGGCCCTGCTCGCGATGGGGGCCGGTATCGTCGGGCTCCGGGCGGACGGCGTCCCGCAGAGCGACCTCGTCATCGGGTCCTCGCAGGCCCGGGACGGCCAGGACGTCCTCGCCGACCACTTCCCCGGCGGCTCCGGGAGCCCCGCGCAGGTGATCGGCCCGGAGCGCGACCTCGACCGGCTCGTCACGGCGATCCGCTCGGTCGACGGGGTGGACGGCGTCGTGGCGGCGGCGAAGGACAGCCCGTCCGGGACCACCCCCGTCGGCACCACGACGAAGGCCGACACTGCTGCCCGGGGACCGGTCGCCGACCCGACGGTCTCGGGCGGGGACGTCCTGCTCGAGGCCACGCTCACCGCACCCGCCGACTCGGCACGCGCGGAGCAGACCGTGCGGGACCTGCGGACCGCGGTGGAGCGGGTGGCGCCGGACGCGCTCGTCGGCGGGGTCACCGCCACCGCCCTCGACACGAACGACACCGGCATCCGCGACCGGACGGTCATCATCCCGATCGTGCTGGTGGTCATCCTGCTCATCCTGATGCTGCTGCTGCGGAGCGTCGTGGCGCCCCTGGTGCTCATCGGGAGCGTCATCGTGTCCTTCGTGGCCGCGCTCGGCGTCGGCGCGCTCGTCTTCGACCACGTCCTGCACCTGCCGGGCGCCGACCCCTCGGTCCCGCTGTTCTCGTTCGTGTTCCTCGTGGCGCTCGGGGTGGACTACAACATCTTCCTCATGACCCGGGTCCGCGAGGAGGCCCTGCGGCACGGACCGCGCGAGGGCGTGCTCCGCGGCCTCGGGGCGACGGGCGGCGTGATCACCTCGGCGGGCATCGTCCTCGCGGCGACGTTCGCGGCGCTCGGCGTCATCCCGATCCTGTTCCTCGTGCAGATCGCGTTCATCGTGGCGTTCGGCGTCCTGCTCGACACGGTCGTGGTCCGCTCCCTGCTCGTGCCGGCGGTCGTGTACGACCTCGGTCGCCGCGCATGGTGGCCGTCGCGCCGCTCGCGCGCGACCCATCACATGTGACACGCTGGTCCCATGCCCGTACCCTCCACGCAGCCGGCCGCCGAGCGGAAGCTCCTCCGCGACACCGTGCAGGACAAGATCCGTGACGCGATCATGGACGGCACGCTCGAGCCCGGCGAACGTCTGAACGACGACGACCTCATCGCCTGGCTCGGCGTCTCCCGGACCCCCATCCGCGAGGCACTGGCGGAGCTCGCCCGGGCCGGCCTCATCGAGATGGCGCCGAACCGCTACACGCGGGTCGCCGCACCGTCCAAGGACGAGATGCTCGACGCATTCCGGACGCTCGGCGTGATCTACGGCGGAGTCGTCCGGCTCGCGGTGCCGCGGTTCACGGCGGCGGAGCGGAAGAAGATCGTCGCGATGCTCGACGACGTCGCGGCCCGGATGGACGCGCAGCACCAGGCCGAGGTCGTCCGCGAGGGCTCGGACCTGTACGGGATGTGGGCCGACGCCTGCGGGAACCCGTCGCTCGCGCAGCTCTGCCGCGCGACCACGGACGGCCTCGCGTTCAAGCTGCGCGTGCCGGAGTTCGCCGAGCTCGTCCCGAACGAGGTCGTCCGGCCCGAGCTCGACGACCTGAAGGCCGCCGTCCTCGCCGAGGACCCGATCGCCGCCGAGCTGGCGATGGAGGCCATCCACCTGCTCCCGACGCGCTCCTGACGGATCGGCACCGCGACGCGGCTGCGGTCGCGGACGCGGTGCGTGCCGGACGGGAGGCACGTGGCGGCGCCGCCACGTGCCTCCCGTCCGGCCCGTCCCGGCCCCGCGCCGGGGCGAGTGTCCAGGACTCTCCCTGTCCGTTCCACGCTGTGCGGTTATGGTTTCCGGGTGAGCATCGATCCCGAGCAGACGACGCGCCGCGCCCGCCGCGGCCACGTGCCGCCGCGCCACGGGCGCCAGAAGCGCGGGGGCGGGGTCGTCCTGCCCGCCGTCGCGGGAGTGCTGGCGATGGGCCTGGTCCTCACCGGCGGGTACGCCGCGTTCGCGTACGCGAGCCTGTCCAACAACGTCACGAAGATCGACGCGATCGTCCCGAAGGCCAAGGGGGCGGACGACGTCGACGGCACCGCGCAGAACATCCTGCTCGTCGGTGACGACCACCGGCCGGACAACGCGACGCCGGAGGAGATGGCGGAGCTCAGCACCGAGTCCGACGGCGGCGCGACGAACACCGACACGATGATCGTGCTGCACATCAGCGCCGACGGGTCCCAGGCGACGATGATCTCGTTCCCGCGCGACTCGTACGTCGACATCCCGGGCGTCGGCAAGGGCAAGCTCAACAGCGCCTTCTACTACGGGACGCTCAACGGCGGTGGCGACACCGGCGGCGCGAAGCTCCTCATCCAGACGATCCAGGACCTCAGTGGCCTGACGATCGACCACTACGTGCGCGTCTCGCTGCTCGGCTTCTACCAGGTCGTCAAGGAACTCGGGCCGGTCGAGGTCTGCCTGAACCAGCCCGCCAAGGACCCGTACTCCGGGGTGGACCTGCCCGCGGGGACGTCGCAGCTCGACGCGAAGCAGGCGCTCTCCTTCGTGCGGCAGCGGCACGGACTGCCGAACGGCGACCTCGACCGCAACGTCCGCCAGCAGTACTTCCTGTCGCAGGAGGCCCGCAAGGTGCTCTCCGCCGGGACCCTGCTCAACCCCGTCAAGATGAACAACATCCTCAGCGCGGTGGGCGGCTCGGTGCAGACCGACACCGACCTCATCTCGCTCGCGACGCAGATGCGGAACCTGCGGCCGGGGAACATCCAGTCGGCGACGATCCCGACGCTCGGCACCCCCACGATCTACGTCGGCGGCTCCGCGCTGTCGATCGTCCAGGTCGACACCGTCGGCCTGCCCGCCTTCGTGCAGGGACTCGTCGGCGAGCCCGAGGAGTACACGAAGGCGACCGCGGCCGAACCCGCGGCGACGACCGTCACGGTCCTGAACGGCAGCGGTGTCACGGGTGCCGCCGCCGCCGCGGGAGAGAACCTGACAGCGCGCGGCTTCCAGGTCGGCGCCCCGGGGTCCTCCGACGAGACGAAGACCACCCAGGTGCAGTACCCGGCGGGCCAGGAGGCGCAGGCGAAGGCCGTCGCCGCGGTCGTGCCCGGTGCCGTCGCGGTGCGCTCGACGAAGGTGACCGGCGTGACGCTCGTGCTCGGGTCCGACGGCAAGACCGTGTCCGCCCCGGCCGCCCCCGCGTCGCCGGACGCCGGCTCGTCCGAACCCGCTGCGCCGGAGTCGTCGTCCTCGTCGGAGTCGTCGGAGCCGTCGCCGTCGTCGACCGACGTGAAGTCGTACGGCAAGGAAGGCGTCTGCATCAACTGAGTGCTGCCCGGCAGGGTGCTGTGACGGTGCCCGTCGATTGGCGCTCGCACCGACCGGCATGTGGAATGTCACGGTGCGAGCGCAACTGCAGACGAACCGGGACGAAGAACGTGCGTGGCTCCTTGCGGCCGCCAAGGGTGACCGGCTCGCGTTCGGCCGGTTGTACGGTCGGCTCCGACCACTCGTCGAGCGGTGGGTGCGACTCGTGGTGGTCGACCCGTGGCAGTCCGAGGAGGTCGTGCAGGACGTCTTCCTCGAGGTGTGGCAGATCGCCGGACGGTACGACCCCCGGCACACTGCGGTCGCGTGGATCCGGACCATCGCCCAGCGGCGGGCGATCGACCGGGTGCGGTCGAGCCAGGCCGATCGGCAGCGTGACCTGCGCATCGGGGCGCGGCACCTCGAGCTCGTCGACCACGCGTCGCTCGAGCGGGCCGAGGGGGTGCTCGACCGGGCGGCCCTCCGCGACGCCGTCCGGTCGCTGCCGGACCGACAGCGCGAGGCGGTCGTGCTCCGCCACCTGGTCGAGCTGAGCGGCCCGGAGCTCGCGGACCGGCTCGGGGTCCCGCTCGGGACCGCGAAGAGCCGCGCGCGCGACGGCGTCTCGGCGCTCCGGCGTTCCCTGGCGCACCGGGCAGGACCGCCTCGGTAGGTTCGTGCCGTGACCTCCGCCGCGCGCCCGATCACCCTGATGACCTACAACGTGAAGAACCCGGACCCGGCCCACGACTGGCCGGCCCGACTGCCGCTGGTCCTCGAGGTCATCCGGCGGCACGACCCCGACGTGCTGTGCGTGCAGGAGGCCTTCGACCACCAGATGGACGACCTGCGAGCCGGTCTGCCGGACCACGGCGACGTCGGGCAGGGGCGCGAGGGCGGAACCGCGGGGGAGCACGCCGCCGTGTTCTTCCGCTGTGACCGACTCCGCCCGGTGGACGAGGGCACGTTCTGGCTGTCGGACACCCCCGACGAGCCGGTGTCGAACACGTGGAGCAGCCTGTACCCGCGGGTGGCGAACCACGCCCGGTTCCTCGACGTCGACGGGTCGTCCTTCACGCTCCTGACCTCGCACTTCGACCACGAGGAGAACGCGCACGGCGACGACGTCCGACGGCGCAGCGCCGCGCTGGTCGTAGAGCGGCTCCACGCGGTCGACGGACCGGTCGTGTTCGCCGGTGACTGCAACGAACCGGCGGGCGACGGCGCCGCCTGGCAGGTCTTCGTGGACGCCGGGTACCGCGACGCCTGGCTCGACGCCGGGGACCCGGCCGACCGGACGGCGACGTACAACAATTGGCAGGCGCCGGTGGACTCCGGGGAGCGCATCGACTGGGTGTTCACGCGCGGGGTGAGCGCGGTGGACCGGGTCGTGATCGACCACGACGGGCCCGAGACCTGGGCGGCGAGCGACCACTTCCCGGTGGTCGCGACGATCCGGGTCTGACCCGGGGCGATCAGCCCGAGGGCTGGCGCTCGGCGGTCAGCAGGAGCGCTGCGCGTGCACCGGCATCGGGGAGCCGAGCACGCTCACGACGGTGCCGTTCGTCAGGGCGGAGACCCCGTTCGAGCCCGCGTCGTCGGCATCACCGCTGGCCGTGGTGTCGTCGTCCGCTGCGGTCTCGTCGCCGGTGTCGGCGTCGTCGTCCGTCGTCGGTGCCCATCCGGGTTCGAGCAGGAGCTGCCAGGCACGGGAGTCGCCCGAGCCGAAGGACACCTTGTCGGAGCGCGGCGCAGCGCGGAGTTCGTCCCCGATGTCGTCACCGACCTGGACCCCGTCGGGGCCGGACAGGGCGACCGGGTCGCCGGACCGCGAGCGGACGGTGTCCTTGAGCACGCGGATCTCGACGGCGTTGCCCGCCGCGGCCGGGGTCGTCATGGCCGCGACGCGCAGGGCACCGCCCCACGTGTAGGTGGTCCCGGACGGGAAGCACGCGCCGCCCGAGCCGATCGCGGTCTGCGTCCGCGCGGGGGTGCCGAGCAACCGGTTCAGCAGGTCCACCGTCGACCGCGAGTCGCGCATGGACACGTCGGCGACGGTCTTGTCCCCGCTGCGGAACACGAGGGACTCCGCGTCGAGCTCGACGGCGTCGACGCGCCGGAGCTTGGCCGTGGAGACGTCGACGGACGGCGTCGCGGACGGTGTGCCGTCACCCGGGAGCTCCGCCGCGGCGGCGGTCGGCACCCCGCCGAGCTGGCTCGGGCCGACGCCCAGCGAACCCGCCGTGACGGCGAGCGCGGCAGCGCCAAGCGCGAGCAGGGTCCGGGGAGTCACCAGCCGACCGTACGACGCCCGACCGGACAGAACGACAGGTGTTACCGAATCGCGTCCTCGTCGTCATGCGTTCGTGACATTCGGGGATGTGTCACGGAACCGCCACGGGGGACACCCCGCTGGACGGGCCCGGGTCCGGTCGTGCGTACCGTCGCCCCCATGACGGAGCAGCAGGGCGGCCGGACGGGTCGCGACCAGTACACGATGCAGGACCCCACGAAGCTCTACGCCGACAAGAAGCCGGACGAGCAGTACCTCCCGGGCGCCGGGACCGACGAGGAGATGGCGCAGAACGTCCCCGCGGACCACGGCGAGGACACCTACCGCGGCTCCGGGCGGCTCGAGGGGCGCAAGGCGCTCGTCACCGGCGGCGACTCGGGCATCGGAGCGGCGGTCGCGATCGCCTTCGCCCGCGAGGGTGCGGACGTCGCGATCGTGTACCTGCCCGAGGAGCAGGAGGACGCCGACCGCATCGTCGGGCTCATCGAGGACGCCGGGCGCACGGCCGTGGCCATCCCGGGCGACATCACGGAACTGGCGTTCTGCGAGGAGCTCGTGCAGCGGGCCGTTGACGGCCTGGGCGGTCTCGACATCCTGGTGAACAACGCCGGCAAGCAGCAGAACGTCGACGACATCACGAAGATCTCGGACGAGGAGTTCGACGAGACCTTCAAGACGAACGCCTACGCCACGTTCCGCATCACCAAGGCCGCGGTGCCGCACCTGCAGCCCGGCTCCACGATCATCAACACGACGTCGATCCAGGCGTACGCCCCCTCGCCGCACCTCGTGCACTACGCCGCGACGAAGGCGACCGTGAACAACATGGCGAAGGGGCTCGCCGCACAGCTCGCGCCGAAGGGCATCCGTGTGAACGCGGTCGCTCCCGGGCCGATCTGGACCCCGCTGCAGCCCGCCGGTGGACAGCCGCCGGAGGCCCTGCCGTCCGCCGGTGAGCAGACGTACCTCGGCCGCTGGGGGCAGCCGGCCGAGCTCGCGCCGGCCTTCGTGTTCCTGGCGAGCGGCGAGTCGTCCTACGTCGTGGGCGAGACGCTGCACGTCGACGGTGGCATGCCCACGCCCTGACCCCGGGGTCGAGACACCACGACGGACACCGCGGCGGCGGTGGCCGTCGTCGTGCACGGTGGTCGTCGTGCTCGGTCGTCGTGCCCGGTGGTCGCGTGCCCGGTGATCGCTGCTCGGGTCAGGCGTCGACCAGGGTGCCCGACCGCCGCCGGGACGCGTCGTGCACCGCCGTGACGTCGGCTCGTCCGCGCTGCCAGGCGTCGAGGGCGAACGCGAGCACGCGGGCGTCGGCGAGGGCGTCCTCGTCCGGCTCCCCGACCGAGGTGGCCGCCACCCGGAGCCGGACCCAGAGCTCGCCGGCGTCGATCGGCTCCTCGGAGTCGGGCCCACTGTCCGCCTGCTCATCGGGGTGGGCGGACCCGAGGGGCACGACAGGGACCCCGAGGGACGACGCGACGACGGCCGCGGTGCCGTCGGCCGACGCCAGCACGGAGCACGAGCGCATCCGCGACGCCGTCGCGCCCGTGTCACCGTCGTGGACGACGAGGGCCACCGGCAGGTCCGAGATCCGTCGGACCGCCCGCAGGAGCGCGTGGGACAGTCGGCCGTCCCGGGGGTCGAGCTGCAGGACGAGGATGCCGTGCGCGTCGGACTCCCCGGCCGTCGCGGCGAGGGCGGCGGCGAGGGCCTCGACGACCACGGGCAGGCCCGTCCGGACGACCACGCCCACGCTGCGCTCCGCGCCCGGGGCGTCGACGGGGTGCGCGGCGCTCCACAGGTGCACGAGCGAGGCGGCCGGCACGACGTCGGCCGCGCTCGCCCCGCTCGCGGCCGGACGGTCGCTGAGGACCAGGCGCTCGCTGCCGAACAGGCGCAGGCGGTCCCGGATGCGCAGCGGCGACGGGGTGTCGAGCGTGTCCGGGACGAGCGAGCGCCAGGTGGCGAGCAGGACGTCCCGCGCGAAGGCGGAGCGCTTCGGGTCGATGTCGGTCAGGAAGCGACGGGCGGACGGTCGGGGCACGGGATCTCCTCGGGTCGGAACGCCCCATTCTCGATCAGTCGTATGTGAAGTGCAAGATGCTCAATGCGATCACTCCGATGCCATCCGCTCCAGGAGCTCCCGCGCCGACATCGCCGCCGTGAGCTCGACCTCGACCGGGTTGATCCCGACCGCGCGCTCGAAGGCCCGTCGACGTGCCTGGTCGGCGATCGGGACCTCGGGGCGCTGCGGGAGCCGGGCGATGGCGTCGGCCGCCGCCGCGAACGCACCGGTCGGTGCACCGAGCTGCTGCCACATCGTCCGGACGTCGTGGGCCACCTGCTCGGCGTCGCTCCCGAACTCGAAGCCCGCCGACGCCATGGTCGCCAGTCCCTGTGCGACGGGGTCCTCCGGGGTCATCCCGGCATCGTCGCACGTCCCGTCCCCGAGCGCAGTGCACGTGGTGTAGGTCGATCCCTTGTCCCCCGACATGCCGACACCCGTTACGGGGATTCTGGTGGCCCCCGTGCAGGCGCTTGGATGGGGGTGCGGACAGGACGTCCGCGGCACGACGGAGGGCATGATGCTCGAACACACCAGTGCGGACACGCAGGCGGCTGCCGCTGCGGCCGCGACCCTGCACCTGCGGATCACGATCGTGGGTGCGACCGTCGACCTGCTCCGCGACGTCCCCTTCCACGAGGCGCACGTCGGGCTCGTCGCCGAGCGCCTCGACATCTCGGTCGCGGAGCTCCGACAGCACTTCCCGTCGTGGGACGGTCTCGTGCTCGCGGCGCTGGACCGCTGGAACGGCGCCCGCATGGACGAGGTCACGCGCGAGGTCGGCGACGGCTCGACGGTGGACCTGCTCCGCGCGATCGTCGCCTCGAACGCCGAGGACCCCGCGCTCATGCGACTCCTCGTCGCCCTGCTCTCCGTCGCGGGCAACCCCGCCCACCCGATGGCGACCTACCTGCGGTCCCGCTACCAGCTCTTCTACTCGCAGATCAAGCGGGGCCTGGAGCACGACGTCGCCGTGGGTCGGGCGCCGCACACGATGGACCCGCGTCGCGGAGCCGAGCAGCTGATCGCCCTGTACGAGGGACTGCAGCTCCAGGCGCTCCTCCGCGCCGAACTCGACCTGGCGGCGGCGTTCGACCGGGCCGTCGCGCGGCTCGAGCGTGGCTGGATGGAGCGGTACGAGCCGGCGGCGGCGCAGCGCTTCTCGGCGTGGAGCGACGGCGGCAGCTGGGAGATCTGAGCCGACGAGTGCGCGCCTCGGCCGCTGGACGCACTGGCCGGCAGGGCGCCGAGGGGCGGCCGGGTAGTCAGTGGGTCTCGCGAACGAAGGAGATCGACATGGCAGCACCGAACCCGATCCAGGTCCAGAAGTACCTCAGCGGCATCGACTACCCGGCCTCGAAGGACGACATCGTCTCGAAGGCCGAGCAGGAGGGTGCCGACGGCGACGTGCTCGAGGCGCTGCGGGGCATCCCGGACGGCGACTACGACGCCCCCACCGCGGTGTCGAAGGCCGTCTCGGACGCGGGCTGAGGCGCGCCGAGTCCCGGCGTGGGCGACGAGTCCCGCGGCCCCGTGCCCGGGACTCGTCGCCCAGCCCGAGGCTCGGGGCAGCGCAGCCGCCGGCAGCGACCGTCGCCGCGCGCATCAGCGCGGCCGCGACCCCCGCGGCACGCTCCCGTTGCCGGGGTCGTACCCGGTGTCCCGCAGGACCGGGATCGCCGTCGTGTCGTTGTGGACCGAGTGCACGGTCACCCGTCGGGCCCGCCGCAGTGCACGCCGTGCTCCCGGGGTCGCCACGAGTCCGCCGAGCACCAGGCCCGCGCCGATCCCGAGCGCGACCGACACCGCCGCCACGAAGTCGAGCGCGGCCCCGGACGAGCCGGACATGAAGTTGAGCAGCGCATTCGACACCGCGACACCGGGCAGCAGCGCCCCGCAGAACGCCGGCACGGCGATCGCCGCCACCGCTGTGCGCATCCTGGCCGCCGCGATCGTGGACAGGACGCCGAGCAGCACCGACGCGACGAACGTGGCGCCGAGGAGCGGCATCCCGAGGTGCCGGAGTTCCCACAGGAACGCCCCGGCGGCGACCGAGAACACCACCGCGACGGGGATCACCCGCGCGCTGGCCTGCTGCACGAAGCAGTTCGCCGCCGCGGACACCACCGTCAAGGACAGGGACGCCCAGAGCGGCAGCGGTCGGAGCACGATCCCGGACGGGTCGACCTCGATGCTCAGCCAGTGCAGCACCGCGATGCCGGCCGGCACCCCGACGACGATCGCGGCGATGACGAGCACGATGTAGAACGCCCGGGCGACGGCCATCGCCCGGAAGCCGGAGATGGCGTCCTGCGCCCAGGTGACGAGCGACACGTGCGGCAGGAGCAGCACGACGAGCGCGGCGACCATGGTGGCTGCCCCCGTCGGGGTGAGCACGTCGCCGAAGATCGCGAGGGTGCCGAGGGCCGAGGCGACGGCCGCCTGGGCACCGGAGACGAAGAACTGCGGGAAGCCCCGGCCGGTCAGCCAGCGACCGGACAGGATGATCCCGAGCATCAGGACGAAGGCGCCGAGGCCAGCTCGCCACCCACCGCCCGCCTGCATCGCGATCGAGGTCCCGAGGACCGACAGACCGACGTCCGCCAACCACGACGGCCACCGCGGCGCCAGGCGGAGCACCGCGACGAGGGCGCTCACCGCCGAGGTCATGTCCCGCTCGCCGTGCACGAGGTCGTCCACGATCTGGTTGGCGCGGGCCAGTCGGTCGAGGTCGGAGCCGTCCGACTGCACGGTCCGCACCTTCACCAGGGGCGGGTGTTCGGTCGGCGCGTACTGGATCGTCACCGAGCTGCCGGAGAAGTCGAGGTCGAGGGGTGCGAGGTTCCACTTCGTCGACACCGCGACGACGGCGGTCTCCACGCTGCGCGTGTCGGCCCCCGACGCGAGCATCACCTCGGCCAGGTCGAGGCAGAAGTCGACGATCTGGACCGGCGAGTACTGCTCGCGAGAGCGCGTGTCCGGCGTCACGTCCTCGTAGATGGTGCCGCGCAGCCGGGCGCGCGCGTCGCGGATGTCGTGCTGGGCGAGCTTGCGCACGCGGGGCCGCGGCGGACGCGGGGGCCGTGGGACACCGGGGAGGAACTGCTCGGCCATCCCGCCATGGTGCCAGCCGTCGGCCGCCGAGTCCGGACGTCGGCTGGACGCGGTCAGGGGCGGCGCTGTGCGCTCAGCCGGCCCACCACGAACGCGACGACCACCGCACCGACCGCGACGAGCGCCTGGCCGGCGCGTTCCTGCCACGGGTGCTGGTCCGGGACGAAGGTCGTGTCGGAGAGCGGCGCGTACGCGAACCAGCCGGCGGTCGGGTGCGTGGCCGTCGCGATCAGCAGGATCCCCACCAGGACGGCCGCCAGGCCGGCCCAGCCGGCGATGCGGGTGGGTGACGACACGAGACGACGGAGCACGCGACCCAGCGTATGCAGCAGACGGACGGGAGGCACGGTGCCAGCTGGCACCGTGCCTCCCGTCCGTCACTCGGTGACGTCCCGTGGGACGTGACCGCTACTGCTCGAAGGTCGCCTTGAGCTCGATGTCGACGCCGGTGAGCGCCTTGCTGACCGGGCAGGTCGCCTTGGCCTCGTCGGCGGCCTTGAGGAAGGCGGCCTCGTCGATGCCGGAGACCTCGCCGTTGACGGTCAGGACGATGCCGGTGAGCTTGAAGCCGCCGGCGCTGTCCGGGCCGAGCGAGACGTCGGCCTTGACGTCGAGGGCCTCGACGGTGCCGCCGGCCTCGCCGAGGATCGCGGAGAACTGCATCGCGTAGCAGGCGGAGTGCGCTGCGGCGATGAGCTCCTCGGGGCTGGTGGTGCCACCGGCCTCGTCCGCGGCGCGCTTCGGGAAGGAGACGTCGTAGGTGCCGACCTTGGAGCTGGAGAGCTCGACCTGACCGGAGCCGTCGTTCAGGCCGCCGTTCCAGGCGGTGCGTGCGGTGCGCGTGGGCATTCGCGTTCCTTTCGTGTGGGGGACGGACCCGACCGGGACCGCCGAAGCCGAGTCAATCGGAGAACGATCGTTCTCGCAACCGGCTCTCGGCAAGTGCGCAGGCGAACGCGCAGAACGGACCGGGGCCGTTCAGGCGACGGGCGGCACCGCACGCAGCGCGTCGGCCTGCGCCGGCGAGGTCCGCGCCGCGTACCCGATCCGGCTCTCGCGGACGTGCCACGCCATGCGCTCGGCGGCCTGGTCGACGTCTCCCGCGTCGATCGACGCCAGGATCCGGCGGTGGTCCGGCCACAGGCGCTTGCCACGGGACGAGGTGTCGAGCGCGTAGAGCCACTCGATCTTCCGGGACAGCTGGCGCAGGAGCGTCGCGAGCGTGCTGCTGCCGGACAGCTCGGCGACGAGCAGGTGGAAGCGCTCGTTCAGGTCGACGAGCAGGTCGAGCTCGTCGCGCGCCACGGCGGCGTCCCCGGCGTCGAGGACCTCGCCGAGCTCCCGGCGGACCCGCCACCAGTCCTCGGGCGGGGACGGTGCGTCGAACAGGGTGCGGGCGCGCGTGGCGGCGCGGCGGGCGGTGGCGGTCTCGAGGGACTCCCGGACGGCGAACAGGTCGTCGGCCTCGTCGAAGGGGATGTCGGCGATCCGGGAGCCCGCGTTCGGGCGGGACACCACGAAGCCCTCGCCCTCGAGGCCGCGCAGGGCCTCGCGCACGGGCACCCGGGAGACGCCGTGGCGCTCCGCGAGGAACGCCTCGGTCACCCGGGTCCCGGGCTGCAGCGCACCGGACACGATGTCGTGGCGGATGGCGTCGATGACGCTCGTCCCGTTCAGCACGGGGCCGATCGTCTCACACGGCCGTCTCGGCGAGGCTCCGACGCCCGCGGACCGGGCATCGCGTCGAGCAGGTCCGTCACACGGCTGTCTCGGCGAGGCTCCGACGCCCGCGGACCGGGCATCGCGTCGAGCAGGTCCGTCACACGGCCGCCTCGGCGAGGCGCCGACGCCCGCGGACCGAGCATCGCGTCGAGCAGGTCCGTCACACGGCCGCCTCGGCGAGGCTCCGACGCCCGCGGACCGAGCATCGCGTCGAGCAGGTCCGTCACACGGCCGCCTCGGCGAGGCTCCGACCCGGGATCGCGTCGAGCAGGTCCCGCGTGTACTGCTCCTGCGGGTCGTCGAACACCGCGGCCACCGAGCCGCGTTCGACGACCTTCCCCCGTCGCATCACCACGACGTCGTCCGCGATCCGACGAACCACCCCGAGGTCGTGCGTGATGAACAGGTAGCTCAGCCCGAGCCGGTCCTGCAGGTCGTCGAGGAGCGTCAGGATCTGCTCCTGCACGAGCACGTCGAGCGCGGAGACCGCCTCGTCAAGGATGATCAGTTCCGGCTCGAGGGCCAGCGCCCGGGCGATCGCGACGCGCTGCCGCTGCCCGCCGGAGAGCTCGTTCGGTCGGAGCTGCGCGACCTCGCGGGGCAGGGCAACCTGGTCGAGGAGCGTCGCCACCCGCTCGGCCCGGGACGCCCGGTCCCCGACCCCGAACACGCGGAGGGGCTCGTCGATGATCCGCTCGATGGTCGACGTCGGGTCGAGCGACCCGTACGGGTCCTGGAACACCGGCTGCACGCGACGTCGGACGGCCCGACGCTCCCGCCCCCGGGCGGCGCCGATCGACAGGCCGTCGACGAGCGCCGTGCCGGACGTCGGGGTCTCGAGCCCGAGGACGATCCGCGCGACCGTGGTCTTGCCGGACCCGGACTCGCCGACCACCGCGGTGGTGGTGCCCCGGCGGACCGTGAACGACACCCCGTCGCTCGCCCGCAGGGTGCCGGCGCCACGGCCGGGCAGCCGGTACTCCTTCACCAGGTCGGACACGACGAGGATCGGTTCCCCCGGGGCGGTCGGCTCCGGCGCGACCCCCGACAGCGCCGGGGCGGCCGCGATGAGCCGCTTCGTGTACTCGTGCTGCGGGTCGCGGAGGATCGCCGCGGGGGCGCCCTGCTCGACGACCTCGCCGTCGAGCATCACCACGATGCGGTCGGTCCGGTCCGCCGCGACGCCGAGGTCGTGCGTCACGAACAGCAGCGTGGTGCCGTGCTGGTCCACCAGGGTCTGGAGGTGGTCGAGGATCTGCCGCTGCACCGTCACGTCGAGGGCGCTCGTCGGTTCGTCGGCGATGAGGAGCTCCGGCTGTCGGGCGAGCGCGACCGCGATGAGGATGCGCTGCCGCATGCCGCCGGAGAACTCGTGCGGGAACTGGTCCGCGCGGCGGGCGGCCTCGGGGATGCCGGCCTCGGTCATGAGCTCGACCACGCGGCGACGGACCGCGGCCCGTCCGCGCAGCCCGCCGGCACGGAGCGCGTCGGCGATCTGCGCACCGACCCGCATCGACGGGTTCAGGTTCGTCGACGGGTCCTGCGGCACCAGGCCGATCCGACCGCCGCGGATCCGCCGCATGAGCGGCTCGTCTGCGTGCGCGATGTCGTCGTCGCCGAGCGTGATCGCCCCGCCGGTGATGTGCCCGGCGCCCGGCAGCAACCGGAGGAGCGCCGCGATGAGCGTCGACTTGCCCGAGCCGGACTGTCCGACGATCGCGACGCGCTCGCCGCGGCGGACGTCGAGGTCGACGCCGTGCAGGACCTCGCGGTCCCCGAACGCGACGCGCAGGTCGCGCACGGAGAGCAGGTGGTCGGCTCCGGTTCCGGACGGGAGGCGCGGTGCGGCCCCGGTGGTCGTCGTCACGTTCTCAGCGTCCTGCGGCATAGCCCTGTGCTCCTCGGGGGTTGGCGGCGGCGCCCAGGACGCCGGTGTCGGGGTCGCGCGTGACGCACGACAGGCGGCCGAGCGACCAGTCGCCGGCGCGGGTGACGACGTGGCCGAGCTCCTCGAGCCCGGCGATCACGTCGTCGCCGAGGCGGTCCTCGACGACCAGGCCGCCGGGGGTCCAGGTGCGCGGCCAGAACGAGCCCGGGAAGGACGTCGTGTGCAGCGCGGGGGCGTCGATCGCCTGCTGCGGGGACCAGCCGCCGACGATCGTGCGGAGCAGGAAGAGCAGCTGCCACTGGTCCTGCTGGTCGCCGCCGGGGGAGCCCATCGCCACGACCGGCTCGCCGTCCTTGAGCACGAGCGTCGGCGTGAGCGTCGTGCGCGGTCGGGCGCCGGGGGTCAGCGTGGACGCCGTGCCCTCCTCGAGCCAGGTCATCTGCAGGCGGGTGCCGAGGCAGAACCCGAGCCCGGGGATCGTCGGGGACGACTGCAGCCAGCCGCCGGACGGGGTCGCGCTGACGATGTTGCCCCAGCGGTCGACGACGTCGATGTGGCACGTGTCGCCGCGCGTCTCGCCGGTCGCCATCACGATCGGTTCGCCGCGGTCCTCGTGCACCGGGTCGTCCTCGGCCGGGGCCACGACCGGAGTCTCGACCGGAGCCTCGCCGCGGGCGCCCGGGACGGTCGGCTCGCCGACGCCGGCGACCGGCTCGCCACGCGGCGTGTAGGTCTCGCGGAGCGGGGGCGCGACGCCGCCGGGGACGGACACGGCACCCGGTCGGAACGCGTGCGAGGCGCGGTCGCCGATCAGGGCCCGGCGCTCGTCGGAGTAGGCGTCGGACAGCAGCTCGGCCATCGGGACGTCGCGCTCGCCGTAGTGCACCTCGCGGTCGGCCAGGGCGAGCTTCTGCGCCTCGACGATGGTGTGCGCACCGAGGACGGTGGACGGGTCGAGGCGTTCGTCGTCGAGCGGCTCGAGCAGGCGCAGGGTCTGCAGGAGCGCCGGACCCTGCCCCCAGGGTCCGGTCTTCGCGATCGTGTGCCCGCGGAACTCCGCGGTGGTCGCCGGCTCGGTGGACGCCCGGAAGGCCGCCATGTCGGCGGCGGTGATGACGCCGGCGTGGTCCGTGCCGGACGCGTGCCGGTGCGGGGTGCGGACGAACGCGTCGACCGCCTGCGCGACGACCCCCTCGGCCCACTCGGTGCGCGCCGCCTCGATCCGGGCGACGCGTGCGTCGCCCGCTGCGTCGGTGTCGACACCGGACCCGGCCTGCACGAGCCGGTCGAGGACGCCGGCCCATGCCTCGTTGCGCACGACGGTCCCGGGGACCGGCACCGTGCCTCCCGGCAGCCACTGCGTGGCGGAGGTGGGCCAGTGGTCACGGAACAGGTCCTGGACCGTCGCGATCGTGGCGACCACCCGCGGGGCGACCGGGTGGCCGTCGCGGGCGTAGCCGACGGCGGGGGCGAGCACGTCGGCGAGCTCCCACGTGCCGTGCTCGGCGAGGAGCAGCAGCCACGCGTCGACGGCACCGGGCACGGCGGCCGCGAGGGCCCCCGATCCCGGCACCAGGTCGAGCCCCTCGGAGCGGAGATGCTCCGGGGTCGCGCCGGCGGGGGCCGGTCCCTGGCCCATCAGCACCGTCGGGGTCTTGTCGGACGCGGTCGCGAACACGGCGGTGACGTCACCGCCGGGGCCGTTCAGGTGCGGCTCGACGACGTGCAGGACGAACGCGCCGGCGACGGCCGCGTCGAAGGCGTTGCCGCCGCGTTCCAGGACCGACTGGGCCGTCGCGGTCGCGATCCAGTGCGTCGCGGCGGCCATGCCGAACGTGCCCTGCAGGTCCGGCCGGGTGGTCTCGGTCGGCGGTGCGGTGAAGGCGGGGTTGGTGGTGCGCATGCGTTACTTCCGGTCCGAGGCGGTGGGGTCGAGGGCGTCGCGCAGGGCGTCGCCGAACAGGTTGAAGCCGAGGCAGACGACGGCGATCGCGACGCCGGGCACGACCGCGGCCCACGGCGCCTGGCCGAGGTACTGCTGCGCGTCCGAGAGCATGATGCCGAGGCTCGGGGTGGGCGGCTGGATGCCGAGGCCGAGGAAGGACAGCAGGGCCTCGCCGATGACCGCGACCGGCATGATCACGGTGGCCTGCACGATGATCGCCGAGACGCAGTTCGGCAGGACGTGCTGCAGGATGATCCGCGCGCCGCCCGCGTCGAGCGTCTTCGCGCTCGTCACGAAGTCGGCGCTCGTGATCCGGAGCGTCTCGCCGCGGACGATGCGGATCATCGCCGGGACGTGCGAGATGCCGATGGCGATCACCGCGTTCGTCAGGCTCGGTCCGCTGATCGCGGCCAGTCCGACCGCGATGATGAGGAACGGGAAGGCGAGTGCGACGTCCGTCAGACGGCTGATGATCGCGTCGAGCCAGCGCCAGTACCCGGCGAGCAGCCCGAGCGGGGTGCCGACGACGACCGCGAGCAGGACCGACAGGACGCCCACGACGAGCGAGACCTGGATGCCGTACAGCGTGCGGGAGAGGATGTCGCGCCCGAGGTCGTCGGTGCCCAGGCCGAAGCCGACGGTGAACGGCACCTGGAACGGCAGGTCGAAGTGCGTCGTGGTGGGGTCGTACGGGGCGACGAGCGGGGCGGTGACCCCGGCGAGGACGACGACGGCGAGCATGATGCCGCCGGTCATGCCGAGGCGGTTCGTCCGGACCTGCTTCCAGACGCGACCGCGGCTCGACCCGAGGTCGAACGGCGCTGTGATGGTGGTCATGCGGTGCCCCCCACGCGGATCTTCGGGTTGATGACGGAGTACAGGACGTCCACGGCGAAGTTGATGAGGACGTAGCCGAGGGTGATCACGAGGACGACGGCCTGGATGACCGGGTAGTCGCGGGTGAAGACGGCGTCGAGCGTGAGCTTGCCGAAGCCCGGCAGCGCGAAGATGCGCTCCGTGACGACCGCGCCGGAGATGAGCCCGCCGAGCTGCAGGCCGACGATCGTCACGACGACGATCATCGAGTTGCGCAGTCCGTACCGGAACAGCACGCGCGGGCGGCTGAGGCCCTTCGCGCGGGCGGTGCGGACGAAGTCGGTCTTCATCGTCTCGATCATCGAGGCACGGGTCTGCCGCATGATCACGGCGGCGAGCGAGGTCCCGAGGATCAGGGCCGGCAGCGTCAGGTGGTGCAGGGCGCCGAGGGGGTCGCTCGTCACCGGGACGTAGCCGGACGCCGGGAACCAGCCGAGCCCCGCGGCGAGCCACACGATCGCCAGGATCCCGAGCCAGAAGTTCGGGACGCTCAGGCCGACGAGCGCGGCAGCGTTCGCCATCCACTCGGGCCAACGGCCGCGGTACCGCTCGGCGAGGGTGCCGAGGGCGACCCCGACGACGACCGCCACGACGATCGCGTACAGCGCGAGCCACAGCGTGACCGGCAGGGTCGAGCCGAGCAGCTCGGTGACGGGCGTCCCCGTGCGCGTCGACTGGCCGAAGTCGCCCTGCAGCGCGTTGACCACGAAGCGCCAGTACTGCACGAGCAGGGAGTCGTCGAGGCCGAGGTCCGCGCGGACCGCCGCGAGCCGCTCGGGACTCGCCTCTTCCCCGGCGAGGGCCAGGGCGGGGTCGCCCGGCAGCTGCCGGACCCCGAAGAACACGACGACCGAGGCGAGGGCGAGCGTGAGCGCCGCCTGCCAGAGTCGGGTCACGACGTACCGGATCACTTGCTGCCGCCTTCCACGAACGCCGCCTGGCTGAGTCGGACCACGCCGTCGGCGTAGGTGGAGACCCCGGCGACGTCCGTGCTGACGCCCGTGATGCTCCGGGTCCGGTAGAGGTAGATGATCGGGTCGTCCTGCTGCACCTTCGTCACGAGCTGCCCGTACAGGTCGGCGCGCTCCTGCTGGTCGGTGGCCTGGGCCGCGCGGCTGATCAGGTCGTCGACGTCGGGGTCGCTGTACCCGGGGTAGTTGTTGCCGCCGCCGGTGCCGAGGAACGAGCCGATGTTGCCGTGCGGGTCCACTCGGCCGGACCAGCCGAGCTGGAGCGCCTGGAAGTCACCGCGGGTCTGGTCGTCGAGCAGGGTCGTGTACTCGACCGGCGTGATCGTGATCGCGAAGCCGCCGGCACGGGCCTGGGCCTGCAGTGCCTGGGCGAACCGCACGGTGTCGGGGGTGTTCGTCACCTCCATCTCGATCGGGAACGGTTGCTCGACGCCGGCCTGCTCGAGGAGCTGCTTCGCCCGCTCGGGGTCGTACTCCGGGCACGTCTTGCTCGCGTCCGTCGCGAACACGCTCGAGTCCGGGATCGGCGAGCACGCGACGTCTGCCCACCCGCGGAACACGCTCTGCACGAGTTCGGCACGGTTGATCGACATCGACAGGGCCTGCCGGACCGTCCGCTGCGTGGCGAGCGGGGTGTCGAGCGGCTTCGGGTCCGTGCCGACGCCGTCCTGGTTGGCCAGGTTGATCGTGATGCCCTGGTAGCCGAGCGACCCGGTGCGCAGGACGCTGAGGTCCTTCCGCCGCATGAGCTCGTCGACGTCCTGGGTCGAGATCGAGTCGGCCACCTGCACGTCGCCGGACTTCAGGTTCTGCGCGCGGATGCTCGCGTCCGTGATGATCCGGTAGGTGATCCGGTCGAAGTGCGCGCTCGCCGGGTCGTGGTACTGCGGGTCGCGCTCGACCGTGATGGACGTCTGCGGGACGCGCTCGACGAACTTGTACGGGCCGATGCAGACCGGGTGGTCGCCGAACCCGTCGCCCTCCTGTTCCAGCGCGGTCGGCGACATCACCATGCCCGCACGGTCCGCGAGCGCGGCGGTGATCGGGGCGAAGGGCGTCGCGTAGCGGATCCGGACGGTGTGGTCGTCGACCGCGTCGATGCTCGACACCGGACCCATCTCGCTCTTCCGGCTCGAGTCGTCCTTCGTCAGGTTGCGCTCGAGCGTCGTCACGACAGCGTCCGCGTCGAACGGGGTGCCGTCGGCGAAGCGGTACCCGGTGTGCACCGGGAACGTGACGGTCTTCCCACCGTCCGACACCGTGGGCAGCGCCGTGGCGAGCATCGGGACGACCGTGCCCTCGGCGTCGATGTCGTACAGCTTCTGGCACATCGTCTCCATGACGTACCGGGTGTACAGCGACGACGAGGTGGTCGGGTCGAGTCGGTCCGGCTCGGCGGAGAGCGCCATGACGAGGTCACCGCCCTCGCGGACCTGCTGGTCGCCGATCGGGACGGTCGTGACGGTGCCGGCGGTCGCGCCGCCGGCCTTCGAGCGTTGGACCGGGACGCAGGCGGTGAGGGCGAGCGTGGCGGCCAGGGCGACGGCGGGCACGGCGAGCAGTGTCCGGCGGCGTCGGGGGGAGGTCTGGGACATCGTGTTCCTGGAGCTGCGGTGTGCGTGGCGACTCTTGTGGAGTCACGCTCAGGAGTGCGGTGATTGCATACAATCACGGATCGTCGCTCGCTTTTGTATACGTGACGTTTCGAGCTTGTAACGCTGCGCCTATGCCGCTTGGACTCGTCCTCCGGCACCTCGCTCCGAGGTCTGCGGTGTCCCTCGCTCTGGGGCTCGGTGAGAACCCCTCGAGTTGACGACCGGTCACTTATCCTGAGTGTGAGGACAGGAGTGAACGATGGAGTTCGAAGAGCGTCTCGCTGCGTTGGCCACGAAGGTGCACAACCAACGCCAGGCGATCCAGACCGAGGAGGCCACGAAGAACGCGTTCGTGATGCCCTTCATCTCGACGATCCTCGGGTACGACGTGTTCAACCCCCTCGAAGTCGTTCCGGAGTTCACGGCGGACGTCGGCGTGAAGCGTGGGGAGAAGGTCGACTATGCGATCATGCGCGACGGTGAGGTGCAGATCCTCATCGAGTGCAAGAAGTCCACGGAGCCGCTCAAGATCGAGCATGCATCCCAGCTCTTCCGGTACTTCTCCGTCACGAACGCACGCATCGCCGTGTTGACCAACGGCGAGGTCTACAACTTCTACACGGATCTCGACGCACCGAACAAGATGGACGACCGACCGTTCCTCGTGCTCGACCTAGCCGACATCGACGAGACACTCCTGCCGGAGCTCAGCAAGCTCACGAAGGACGTGTTCGACCTCGATTCGGTGATCAGCGCGGCCGAGGAACTCAAGTACGTCGGCGCGCTGAAGCGTGCCATCGCCGTACAGTTCCGGGAGCCCGAGGAGGACTTCGTCCGACTCTTCGCGTCGCGTGTCTACGAGGGGCGCTTCACCCAGGAGGCGCGCAGCCAGTTCACGACGCTCGTCGCCAAGGCCTCGAAGCAATTCCTCAACGAACAGGTCAACGACCGTCTGAAGACGGCGCTCGGTGCCTCCTACACGGCGCCGATCGAGCAAGCTACTTCCGTCGAGGCGCTCTCGAGCGAGCTGGTGGTGGAAGAGGACATAGATCGAGACACCGAGATCGAGACCACGCCCGAGGAACTCGAGGGCTATCAGATCGTCAAGGCCATCGCCTGCAGCGAGGTCAAGCCCGAGCGCATCGTGCACCGGGATCAGAAGTCGTACTTCGCCATTCTGCTCGACAACAACAACCGCAAGCCGATCGCGCGCCTCTGGTTCAACGGGAAGAAGCAGAAGTACATCGGGTTGTTCGACGAGGACAAAGTCGAGACGCGACACCCGATTGAGTCGCTCGAGGACATCTACCTGCACGCGGATGCCCTCCGGGTGTCCGTGTCACGCTTGCGCTGAAGTGAAGGCGGTTCACGAACCCTCCGGCCGGGTGTCCCCCCCGACGAGGTGGAAGACGAGCTCCGGGCAGGTTCCGGGCGTTGAGGCTGGGCCGGTTGCGGCGCACGACTCTTCCATTCGAGGAGCACTGTTCGGGATGTGGCGTCAGGTGGCGCAGTGCCCGTGGCGGCCAAGTTCTCGTGCTTCTCCGGCTCCGCCCACGCGCTCGTGCCGCATGGTGCGCCGCGCAGATCGACGGACAGCTCCGCACCTGTGGCGGGCGTGTACGAGCACATCCATGGTCTGACGGGTGTCCCGGTGCCCGAGTCGCGACGGTCGGCCGTCGACTCCGCTCCGACCGGACAGTCGCGAACGCAGTACGCCTACGGCGCTCCTGTGGGCGGTGTCGTCGGCCTTCGTGCTCTCGCTTTGCAGGTCGGTGCCGACGAGCACTTCGGCCGTCGCGAGAAGATCCGGTTCGGCGGCATCGATCACTGGTGGCATGAGCTGGCCTTCGCTCCCACCGGGAACGCGTTCAGCGCGCTGACGGCATCCATCGAGACTCAGGTCACGAAGCACCGCGCGTACTACGTGGAGGGGCTGGCGAAGTACAACGCGTACCCGGTGGCTGAAGGGAAACGCTTGGAGCTGACGCTTCTGGACGCGTCCGGACGAAGCGACGATGCGATCAGCGTGTTCATGCCGAACTCGCACCACCTGGGAGCGCTCACGTCGGCTGTGGCGGCTGGCACACCATTTGCGCTGTTCTCGTCCGAAGCATTCGTGAAGAACACCGGACGTGCGGCACTCAGCTTGGCGGATGACTCCCAGCTGCTGCCCCTGTCCGGCTGATCTGCGCCTGACGGACCCGGCCGTTCCTCGTGTCGGACGATCCATGGCGACGAGTACCGTGGCGGTGATGCAGACATGCGACGCCGAGGCGGTCCTCGCCGCCCTCGCGCGGACCCCGGGGGACGTGGCGGCGGCGCGGCGGGTCGCCCGGCAGTTCGCGGACCTCGACGCGGGGGAGCGGTCCGCCCTGCTCTGGAGCGAGGACCCCGGCGCGCGGCTCGTCGCGGTGGTGCTCCTCGTGCAGGCGATGCGGGCGCGGCCGGACGCCGAGCTGACGGACGAGTTCCTCGCCGCGGCGAAGGCGGAGCGCTTCGACGACACCACGCTCGTCGACCTCGCGGCGGAGGAGCTCGTCGGTGCGCCGCTCGTCGGCGGTTCGACCGGCCCGTTGTTCGCGCTCGTGAAGTCCGACGTGGCGATGGTGCGCCGGATCGCGGTCGTGGCGACCCTGGCGTTCGCGAAGCAGGGCGACGCCGAGGTCCCGCTCGGGATCGTCGGGCGGCTCGTCCGCGAGCGCAGCGACACCGTGCAGTCGGCGCTCGGGTGGGTCCTGCGCGAGACCGGCAAGCGGGCCTCCGAGCCGGCGCTCGTGGCGTTCCTCGAGCGGCACGGGCGGTTCCTGACCCCGGCGGCACGGGCGACCGCGACCGAGCACCTGCCCCCAACCGAGCGCGACCGGCTGCGCGCCTGACCTGTTCGCGCGGGGCCGGAGTCAGTGGGAGAACACGTCGTCGAGCGTGTAGGTCGCCAGGCCGCGCTGCTCGAGCAGGGCGTGGAGCCTCGGCAGCGCGCCGATGGTGCCGGGGTGGTTGGCGTGCCCGATGACGATGTGCGCCGGCTGGAACCACTGCTCCGCGAAGCCGACGATCTGGTCCGAGGTGATGTCCCCGGAGTCCGCGAGCGTCCCGTACCAGAGCAGCGGGGTGGTGTAGCCGACGGCCGCCGCCGCCCGGTCGACCCGGGCGTCGTGGTAGCCGAACGGCGGCCGGAAGTACGGCTTCGCGTCGACGCCGTAGGTGTCCTGGATGAAGGCGTGGTTCCGCGTCAGCTGGTCCTGGACCGCCTGGTCGCCGAGCTTCGTCAGGGCGGGGTGATCCCACGTGTGGTTCCCGAGCTGCACCTGCCCGGAGGCGACGAGCGGCCGCAGCAGGTCGGCGTGCTCGGTCCACGCGGGCCGCGCGCCGTTGACGAAGAAGGTCAGGCGCGTGCCGGTCTCGGCCGCGAACCGGGCGTACGCGGCGACGACGTCCGACGATGCCCCGTCGTCCACCGTCCACGCGATCCCGGGTGTCCCCGCTGGCAGACCCGTCACGGTCCCCCGGGGCAGCGGCACCTTCGTCAGTGCCGGACGGGTCGGTGTCGGTGTCGGTGTCGGTGTGGGCGTGCCCGTGGGTGTCCGGGTGGCTGTCGGCGTCGGGGTCGCGCTCGTCGCCCGCCGGGGCGGCTGGGAGGAACACGCGGCGAGCGCCCCGGCGGCGAGGAGCGCTCCGGCCCCGGTGAGCAGGCTGCGGCGCGTGGTGCGGTGGTCCATCGGAGCCAGCGTGGCGGGTGGGCGGCACCGGGCGCATCGGCGGACGGGCGGAGACCGACTGGCCGATCGGCCACGTTCGAGCCCATCGCGCCTGTGATCGGAGGCGGATCCGCGCGTCGGGTGGCGGAAGGAACGGCTTCCGACGCGCGGATCGGTCTCTCACGCGCGGATCGGCATCCGATGCGCGGATCGGTCTCCCACGCGCGGATCGGGCAGGGCGCGCGGGCGGGGCTGGGAACGCGCCACGGGGCGGGCGGGTACCGACGAGGGGGAGACGAGCCGTGCCTCCCGGCCGGCCCGACGCGACCACGAGAGGAACGCGACGTGCGCGCACTGACATGGCAGGGCACCGAGAAGGTGTCCGTCGAGACCGTCCCCGACCCGACCATCCAGGAGCCGACCGACGCGATCGTGCGGATCACGTCGACCGCCATCTGCGGCTCCGACCTGCACCTGTACCGGGTGCTCGGCCCGTACATCGACAAGGGCGACGTCCTCGGGCACGAGCCCATGGGCATCGTGGAGGAGGTCGGCTCCGCCGTCACGAACCTGAAGGTCGGCGACCGGGTCGTCGTCCCGTTCAACATCTCGTGCGGCCACTGCTGGATGTGCCGCCACGGCTTCCAGTCGCAGTGCGAGACGACGCAGGTCAAGGAGTACGGCACCGGCGCCTCGCTCTTCGGCTACACGAAGATGTACGGCCAGGTCCCCGGCGGGCAGGCCGAGTACCTGCGGGTGCCGCACGCCGACTACGGCCCGATCAAGGTGCCGGACAGCGGTGCCGACGACCAGTGGCTGTTCATGAGCGACATCATCCCGACCGCCTGGCAGGCCGTGCAGTACGCGGACGTGCCCGAGGGCGGGACGCTCGCGGTGCTCGGCCTGGGCCCCGTGGGGCAGTTCGCCGCGCGGATCGGCAAGCACCTCGGCTACCGGGTGCTCGCCGTCGACCCCGAGCAGGTCCGCCGCGACCTCGGGGCGAAGCACGGCATCGAGGTGTTCGACCTGTCCGACGACGTCGTGCCGCAGCTCGTCGACCTCACCGACGGCCGCGGGCCGGACGGCGTGGTCGACGCGGTCGGCATGGAGGCGCACGGCAACCCCGTCGCCGGGTTCGCCCAGCGCGCGGCCGGCCTGCTGCCGGACAAGCTCGCGCAGAAGGCGATCGAGACCGCGGGCGTCGACCGGCTGGCGGCGGTGCACGCGGCGATCGACCTCGTCCGGCGCGGTGGCACGGTGTCGCTGTCCGGCGTGTACGGCGGGATGGCCGACCCGATGCCGATGATGACCCTGTTCGACAAGCAGATCACGATCCGCGAGGGACAGTGCAACGTCCGCCGCTGGGTCGACGACCTGATGCCGCTCGTGTCCGACCCATCGGACCCCCTCGGCACGCTCGACCTGACCACGCACCGGGTGTCGCTCGAGGACGCCCCGCACATGTACTCGGTCTTCCAGAAGAAGGAGGACGGCTGCATCAAGGTCGTCCTCGACCCGTCGCTCGCGCCCGCGGCGGCGTGACGGTCGGGCACCGCTGATGCGCGTCGTCGTGGTCGGGGCGACCGGGAACGTCGGGACCGCCGTGCTGAGGCGGCTCGCGGCGGCTCGGCTCGCCGGTGACGGCCGGGCCGGCTCCGACGAGGGGCTGCAGGTCGTCGGGGTCGCTCGACGGCTGCCCGACGCCCGGGTCGCACCGTACGACGTCGCGGTCTGGCACGCCGTCGACGTCGGTGGCGACGGTGCCGTCGCGGAGCTCGCCGCCGTGTTCCGCGGGGCCGACGCCGTCGTGCACCTGGCGTGGGCGCTCCAGCCGACGCACGACATCCCCGCGCAGCACCGGACCAACGTCCGGGGCACGGCGAACGTGCTCGCCGCCGTGGCCCGGGCCGGGGTCCAGCAGGTCGTCGTGGCCTCCTCGGTCGGGGCGTACCGCGGGGTCAACGTGGACGGCAAGCGGACGCCGGTGGACGAGTCCTTCCCCACGACCGGCATCCCGACGGCGACGTACTCGGTGCACAAGGCCGAGAACGAACGGGCACTGGACACGTTCGAGCGCGAGCACCCGGACGTGGTCGTGACACGACTCCGGCCCGGGTTGGTGTTCCAGCGGTCGGTGGCCGCGGAGCTCCGGGGGCTGTTCCTCGGGCACCTCGTCCCGATGTCGGTCGTGCGTGCGGCCCGGTTCGCGGTCCTGCCGTTGCCGCTGCCGTTCGTGTTCCAGGCCGTGCACGCCGACGACCTCGCCGACGCGTTCTGGCGGGCGATCGACCGGCGGGCCGCCGGCGCGTTCAACATCGCGGCGTCGCCGGTGCTCACCCCGCCGCGGATGGCCCGGGCCGCCGGGATGCTCGGCGCGGTGCGGATCCCGCTCCGCCTGCTGCGCGGGGTCGTCACGCTGACCTGGCGGCTCCGGCTCCAGCCGACGGACGCCGGGTGGCTCGACATCGCAGCCGGCGTGCCGGTCATGCAGACCGACCGCGCCCGGAACGAGCTCGGGTGGGCGCCGCAGCACACGGCGGAGGACGCCCTGCGGGAACTCGTCGGCGGCTTCGCCGACGGCGCCCGTGTGCCCGCGTCCGGACCCCTGCGCGGGTGAGCGCCGCGTAGCCTGAGGGGGTGCTGCTGCCGACGGACTTGCTCGGGGACTGGGACCTCGCACGGACCGTGGACGACCGCGCCGCCGGTGTCCGCGGCATCGTCACCGGCCGCACCACGCTCTCGCTCACCGGTCCGGACGAGGTGCGCTGGGACGAGTCCGGCGTGATGCGGTTCGGCGGTCGGGAGACCCCGGTGTCCCGGACGCTGCTCGTCCGCCGCGGCGCCGACGCGCACTGGAGCGTGCACTTCATCGACGGCCGGGTCTTCCACGACTGGGTGTGGGGCGCGGCGGTCGAGCACGCCTGCGCGCCGGACGACTACACCGGCGTGCTCACGGGCGACGCCCGACGGTGGACGGTGCGCTGGCAGGCCCGGGGTCCCGCGAAGGACTACCGGCTCGACAGCGTGCTGACCCCGGCGGCGTGACCCGGGCTCACCGGACCTGGACGTTCCGGCAGCCGAAGTCGATGGTGCTCGACCCCCAGTACGGATCACTCGCTGTCAGACACAGGCGGTGCGTCCCGGCGCTCATCGCGACCGTCCCGGCGAAGCCGCGGTTCCCGCTGACGTGCAGGGCACGGTTCACGTCCGCGCGTCGAACGGTGGTCGTGAAGCGGTCCGTGTAGACGCCGTCGACCTGGGCCGTCACGGTCATCGGGTCGGCCAGCCGCTCGAGTTCCACGACCCAGCCCGCGACCTGGACCCCACCGGACACCGGCAGCACCCGGTCGAGGTTGCCGCGCACGGGGACCAGCGTCGTGCCGCTGTACCGCGCGTTCCATGGCGCGTCGGGATCGGACTTCCCGCGCACGACGGTGAACCCCCAACCCGTGAACCCGGACATGGACGAGGCGAAGTGCTGGCGGGCGGTCGTCGTCATGGTGACGCTCTGGCCGGGACGCAGCGCGCCGGTCACGCAGGTGCCGGTCCGCTTCTGGGTGGACAACGAGCAGGTGCCGCTCGTCGACGTCACCTTCGCCTGGTCCCACGCCGACAGGATCGCCGCGTCCGGCGGGTTCGACCCCTGGTTGTACTGGAACGCCATCGTGACCGGTCCGGCGGTGGCACGGGTCCCGGTGTTCGTCACCGTGAACGACCACGTGGCGGTGTTGCCGTACGCGACCTCCGTCGAGGTCGCCGTGTCCACCTGCAGTCCGGCAGGGTCGTCGGCAGCCCACGCCGGGGTCCCGGTCACCACTCCGCCGACGAGTCCTGCGAGGACGACGAACACGGCGATGCGTGGCGCTGACCGACGGCTGATCGCCTGCTCTCCAGTTGTCATCTGCCGAAGCTACTGCCCGACGTGCTCGCCGGACCGGAGTCCCGTGTACCCCGCGGGGCCGCGTGCTCGAGCGTCGCACCGGACCGGCACAGCGTCGATCCGGCCTGACGCGGCGTCGGCCCGGACCGGCAGACTGAGCGCATGGCACGTTCGACCGGCACCGACGCCCCGCGGATCACCCTGACCGAGCCGACCGACCTGCAGGACTGGTCACCGGCACCCGGCGACCTGCTCACCGGCGACCGGATCGAGGCGAAGCGCATCGCGATGCTCGACGTCGCCGGGGAGCGGCTGCCCGACCTCGAGCTCGAGGAGTGTGTCGTCGGGACCCTCCGCGCCGACGGCACCGATCTGCGCGGCCTGCGCGTCCGCGACTCGGTCGTCGAGACGCTCGACGCCCCGGTGTTCCGCGCCTCGAGCAGCGCCTGGCGCGAGGTCCGGGTCGCCGGCGGCCGGGTCGGGTCGGCCGACCTGTACGACGCGACGCTGAACGGGGTCGAGTTCGTCGGCATGAAGCTCGGGTTCGTGAACCTCCGCGGGTCGACGCTCACCGACGTGGTGTTCCGCGATTGCGTGCTCGACGAACTCGACATCGCCGACGCCCGACTGCTCCGCGTGTCCTTCGAGGGCACACGCATCCGCTCCGCCGAGGGTTCGAACACCCGCATCGACCACGTCGACCTGCGGGCCGCCGACCTGGACCGGGTGGAGCGGCTCGAGGGGTTCCGCGGGGCGACGATCGGTGCCGACCAGCTGTTCGCCCTCGCGCCGCTCCTGGCCGCGCAGGCTGGTTATCGCGTGGACTGACGCGCGCCGCCGGCCACCCCCGCCAGTCGGCCGCCGCCGGCTCGCCCGGTCCGCTGGCGGGCGGGGAGTTCATGCGCTGAGCGACACCTCACGGGCCGCGGACGGCGTGAACTGTCGCTCAGCCCGAAACCTCCGCGCTCAGCCAGCGGCCGCAGCGGCCCCGGCTCACACTCCCGCCGCCACCCCCGCCAGCGCCGCCGCCAGGTCCGCCTGCACCAGGTCGCCGTGCACCGCCGCCCCCGCCTGCGTCCCCGCCGCGGCCGACGCGATCACGGTCGCCATCGGGGCCGTCACGTTGCCCGCCGCGTACACCCCGCGCACGCCGGTCTGCCCCGCGGCGTCGACCACGAGCGCGCTCCCGAACCGGGAGCCGCCCACGACGACGTCCTCCGCCACCAGGCCCAGCCCGGCCAGGACGTCGACGCGGGCCTCGGCGGTGCTGGCGGCGGCGAGGGCGTCGAGCGGGACGACCTCGCCCGACCCCGTCTCCACCCCGGTCAGCACGTCGCCCGAAGACACCACGCGGGCAACCGGACCCGTGATCACCCCGATGCCACGAGCCGTGAGACCTGCCATGGCGGTGTCGTCGACGAGCGCCGGGTCGGTCACGAACGCCGTCACCCGGTCGCTCAACGCCCGGAACATGAGCGCGTGGTGCACCCCGTTCGGTGTCGTCACCAGGATCCCGATGCGCTGGTCGCGGATCTCCCACCCGTGGCAGAACGGGCAGTGCACGACCCCGCGCCCCCACTGCTCGGCGAGCCCCGGGACCTCCGGCAGCACGTCGACGGCGCCGGAGGCGACGACGAGTCGCCGCGCGGTGACGACCGCGCCGGAGTCGAGCGTGACCGAGAAAGCGACCGGGTCGGTCCCGTCACCGTCCGTGGCGGACGTGGCCACGATCCTCCCGGCCGTGACCTGCACGCCGTAGGCGGCGACCTCCTGACGTCCGATGCGGGTCAACTCGGCGGGGGCGACCCCCTCGCGCCCGAGGTAGTTGTGCGCACCGGCCGCGGGCGCGTTGCGGGGCTCACCCGCGTCGACGACGAGGACGGAGCGACGGGACCGCCCCAGGATCAGGGCTGCGGACAGGCCGGCGGCCGAGCCGCCGATGACGATGACGTCGAAGTGATCGGACATGACCACAGCGTGCGGCGCGCTCGACCGGATCAGCAACGAATCTTGCCGGTCTGGCAACATGGTCGGCATGGCACACGGCCGGGAGGATCGGATCACCCCACGCACGACGGCCCAGGTCGTCGACGCGGTGGGTCCGCGCCTGCGCGCGCTCCGCGAACGGCGTGACGTCACGCTCGCGGCGCTCGCCGCGGAGACCGGCATCTCGGTGTCGACGCTCTCGCGGCTGGAGTCCGGCCAGCGGCGACCGACCCTCGAACTGCTGCTGCCGCTGGCCCGGGCGTACCAGGTGCCGCTCGACGACCTCGTCGGGGCGCCGCAGACGGGGGATCCGCGCGTCCACCTGCGCCCCGAGCGGCACGGCGGGCGGGTGGTGATCCCGCTCACGAAGCGGACCGGGGGCGTGCGCTCGTTCAAGCAGCTCATCCCGCCGGAACCCGCGAACAGCGATCGGACACTGAAGACCCACGAGGGCTACGAGTGGTTCTACGTCCTGTCCGGGCGGCTGCGGCTGCTGCTCGGTGACCGGGAGTTCGACCTGGGGCCCGGCGAGGTCGTCGAGTTCGACACGCACACGCCGCACTGGGTGGGCAACACCACGGACGAGGTCACCGAGGTGCTCTGCCTGTACGGGCCCCAGGGCGAGCGGGCGCACGTGCGGTCGCGACCGGCGGCCCGGGCGGACTGAGCCGGGCGCTTCGCTCGCCGGGCGGATCAGCCGGCCGGCGGGGCAGCCGGTCGGTGGGGTCAGCCGAAGACGTGCGCCGTCACGTCGTCGAGCAGGCCGTCCGTCGGGGTGTTCGACTGGCTGATGCGGATGCCGATGTCGCCGCGGGTGAAGTACGTGTCGCCGTCGATGACCGGGTACTGCGAGTTCTGCGAGACCTTCTGGCAGCGGTACCCCTCGGCGACGTGTGCGCAGTCGTAGCCCTTCGCGGGCAGCGCCTGCAGTGCACCGAACGCGCGGGACGAGTCGACCACCACCACGTCGATCACCAGGTTCGTGATGTCCGCCCGTGGATCCCGCCAGACGCACGACAGGTGCTTGCCGTCGGCCTGCAGGACCGGCGTGAAGGCGTCCTTCGGGCGGGACCACGAGTCGCCGACGACCTTCGGGTCGTTCAGCGGAGCCTCGGCGAACTTCCACTTGCCGGCCGTGATCAGGTCGGAGCACTCGGACGGCACCGTGCCGCCGTCGTAGTCGACGCCGGGGACCGGGGTGATGGTGGACGTCGGCCGCGGGGTGCTCGACGGAGTCTGCGAAGCCGTGGCGTTCGGGGTGCTCGTCGACGACGGCGTGGTCGACGTCGTCGGCGTGGACGAGGCCGTCGGCGTGGTCACGACGTTCGGTCCCTCGGTGCAGGCGCTCAGGACGAGCGCGGCGCCGATCCCGATCGTCGCGAGCAGTGTCGTGGTGCGTGCGGTGCGCATGGGGTCCCCCGGTCTCGGCGGCTCGGACGGACCCGTGCCGCGGTGGTGCCGACGCTACCGACGGTGCTGGGCCGGCGAGGGTGCCGGTACCGAACCGTAGCCGGTCCGAGACGGGATCGTGACCGCGGGGTCCGGGTCAGGGGCGCCAGACGACCGTCGGTTCGAGCAGACGGTGCCCGGTCGGTGCGGGCAGGACCGACCTGCCGGTGCCCATCAGCAGGTCCAGCGCCGCCGCGGCCGCGTCACCGAGGGGCTGCTCGACGCTCGAGATCCCCAGGGCCTCGGCCACCGGGGTGTCGTCGTACCCGACCACGGGGACGTCCGGGCCGAGGGCGAACCGCGCACCGAGCGCCAGCGTGTCCGAAGCGCAGACCACCGCGTCGACGGCGGCCCCGTCCGCGACCGCCCGGGTGACGACCTCGGTCGCCGCGGAGACGTCGTCCTCGCAGACGAGCTGCACCTGGTCGGGCAGGCCCGCTGCGGCGAGGGCGTCCTGCCAGCCGTGGCGCCGCTCGTCGCCCTGCCCCGAGGGGCTCGGCCACCCGAGGAACCCGATGCGTCGGTACCCCGCCTCGAGCAGGTGCGCGGTCGCGGCCCGGAGGCCGGCCCGACCGTCGACGTCCACCCACGGCAGCACCTCGGCGCGCTCGGCGGACTGCCCCCACGGGCGTCCGAACAGCACGAACGGGACGTCCCGGTCGGCGAGCCACCCGGGCCGAGGATCGCCGTGGAACGTCGAGGTGAGCACGAAGCCGTCGACGTCGGACCCCTCGACGAGCCGCTCGATGTGCGTCAGCTCGTCGTCGACGTCCCGCGCGGTGAAGAGCAGGATCCGCATGCCCCGCGCGTCCGCGTGCTCGACCAGGGCGTGCAGGAAGCGGTCGAGCACCGCGCCGGAGATGCCGTGCACGGGTTCGAGCCGGACGCCCAGGGTCGAGCTCTGCCGGGTCCGCAGCCGCCGTGCCGAGGCGTGCGGGCGGTACCCGAGGGTCTCGATCGCCGAGCGCACCCGGTCCAGGGTGTCCGGACGGACGACCTCCGGCCGGTTCAGCGCGTTCGACACGGTCTGCCGGGAGACACCGGCGACCGCGGCGACGTCGGCGACGGTGGCGGGCTGCGACATGGGGTTCACCGTAGCGCCTCGGCGGTGTATCGTGATGGCGTTTGATCGATCAAATTGAACGATCCAACGATTACTCGACGAGGAGTACCCGATGCAACGACCCATGTCACGACGCACAGCTCGCGCGCTGTCCGCAGGGGCGATCGCCCTGACCGCAGCGCTGTCCCTCTCCGCCTGCGGCTCCGGCTTCAGCGACTCCGGTTCGGACTCCGGGTCCGGGGGGCTCACCTCGAGCGACAAGTCCCTCTCCGTGCTCATCGGCTCCTCCGGCGACGCCGAGACCGCCGCGGTCACGAGCGCGGCCGCCGCCTGGTCGAAGTCCTCCGGGACCGGTGTGAGCGTCCAGGCCGCCAACAACCTCGACCAGCAGCTCGCGCAGGGGTTCGCCTCCGGCAAGCCCGCCGACGTGTTCTACGTCAGCACGTCGTCGCTCGCCGGGTACGCGGCGAACGGCTCGCTCCTGTCCTACGGCGACCAGCTGCAGGACCAGGGCGACTTCTACCCGACCCTGACGAAGTCGTTCACCGTGGACGGGAAGCTGTACTGCGCGCCGAAGGACTTCTCGACCCTGGGGCTGTTCATCAACAAGGCGGACTGGAAGGCGGCCGGACTGACCGACGCCGACGTCCCGACGACGTGGGACCAGCTGAAGACGGTGTCCGAGAAGCTCACCCGGGACGGTCGCGTCGGACTCTCGACCAGCCCGCAGGTCGAGCGCCTCGGGGCGTTCATGGCCCAGGCCGGCGGCGCCCTGACGAACGCCGACCAGACGAAGGCGACCGTCGACTCCGCCGCCAACGTCCAGGCGCTCGACTACGTGAAGGGCCTGCTCGACGACGGCTCGATGAAGTTCTCGAGCGACCTCGGCGAGAGCTGGGGCGGCGACGCGTTCGGGAAGAACAAGGCCGCGATGACCATCGAGGGCAACTGGCTCACCGGCGCGATGTCCTCGAGCTACCCGAGCGTCGACTACCAGGTCGTCGCACTGCCGAAGGGTCCGGAGGGCGCCGGCACCCTGCAGTTCACGAACTGCTGGGGCATCGCGAAGGACTCCCCGAACCAGAAGGCGGCGCTGTCGTTCGTCGAGAAGATGACGAGCACCGACCAGCAGCTCACCTTCGCGAAGGACTTCGGCGTGATGCCGAGTGTCGAGTCCGCTGCGAGCACCTGGAAGCGCGACTACCCGCAGTACGCGGCGTTCCTCGACCAGGCCGACGTCGCCCAGGGGCTGCCGAACAAGGCCGGCACGTCGGACGTGGTCGCCGACTTCGACTCGAAGCTCGGCTCCCTGCAGAAGACCGACGTGCAGACCCTGCTCGAAGGCGTCCAGAAGAACATGGCCGCTGCGCTGAAGGGCTGACCGCGATGTCCCGGAAGAACCGCCGCGAAGCCGTCTCGGGCTGGTTGTTCACCGCCCCGACGGTGATCGTCCTCGGCCTGTTCCTGCTCGTGCCCGTCCTCATGGCCGCATGGGTGAGCGTGTCGAACTGGCGCGGGGTCGGCAGTCCGTTCTCGTCCGACGTGTCCTTCGTCGGCGGCGAGAACTACGCGAAGATCCTCGGCGGGGGCGGGCTCGACGAGCAGAACTTCGGCACGGCCCTGCGGAACAACCTCTGGTACGTCGTGTTCGTCGTGCCGCTGCAGACCGCCGTCGCCCTCGGCCTGGCCGTCCTCGTGAACGGACGGGCGCTCAAGGGGCGGGGGTTCTTCCGGACCGCGTTCTACTTCCCGTCCGTCACGAGCTCGGTCGCGATCACCGTGCTCTGGCTGTTCCTGTTCTCGTCTTCCGGTGCGGTGAACACGATCATCGGGTGGATCGGGGTGCGCGGACCGAACTGGTTCAACGAGCCGACCGGCATCTTCCACCTCGGGGCGGGGCAGCCTCCGGCCTTCCTCGCCGACCACACGATGCTCGGCATCTCGTGGTGGGAGTGGACCGCGGGGCCGTCGGTCGCGATGAGCGCGTTCATCCTGCTCGCCGTGTTCACCACGAGCGGCACGTTCATGCTGCTCTTCATCGCGGCGCTGCAGAACCTGTCCGCCGACGTCGACGAGGCCGCGATGATCGACGGCGCGGGCGCCTGGACGCGCTTCTGGCGCGTGACGCTCCCGCAGCTGCGCCCGACGCTCTTCACGGTGCTCACCCTCGGGCTGATCGGGACGTGGCAGGTCTTCGACCAGATCTACACCGGCACGAAGGGCGCCCCGGCGAACACCACGCTCACCCCGGCGTACCTGTCGTACACGTCCGCGTTCCAGAGCCAGCAGTGGGGTGTCGGTGCGGCGATCGCCTTCATCCTGTTCGGGATCATCGTCGTCTTCACGCTGCTGCAGCGCTGGGCACTGCGGGACCGCCCCGTCTCACGACGGCGGATGCGCTGGATCGAACAGGGAGAGTCACGATGACCGCCGCACCCACCTCGGCACGGACGGGAGGCACGGTGCCGGACCTCCGCGCCGCCACCGTCGCACAGGCGCCCGGCCCGGGCCGGGGGCCCCGCCGCCTCACCGGTCGCGGGATCGTCCTGCTGGTCGTCGGCGTGGTCATCGCGGTCGTCTACCTGCTGCCGTTCTACGTGGCGATCGTCAACTCCTTCAAGACGGACGAGGACGCCTCGCTCCACCCGCTCGCCCTCCCCACCACCTGGACGGGCGCCGCGTTCCGGACGCTCTTCGAGAACTCCGACTTCGGCGTCTGGACGATGAACTCGGTGATCGTCGCCGTGGTCGTCACGCTCGGTCGGATCTTCTTCGACTCGCTCGCCGGCTACGCGCTCGCGCGCATCCGGTTCCCCGGACGCCAGACCGTCTTCGCGCTCATCGTCGCGGTGATGGCCGTGCCCGCCGTGGTGCTGCTCATCCCGAAGTTCCTCGTGATCAACCAGCTCGGCATGTACGACTCGTACTCGGGCATGATCATCCCGCTGCTCGTCGACGCCGCCGGGGTGTTCATCATGAAGAACTTCTTCGAGTCGATCCCGGTCAGCGTCGAGGAGCAGGCGAAGATCGACGGCGCCGGGGTGTTCCGCACCTTCTGGTCGATCGTGCTGCCGATGGCCCGCCCGGCCGTCGTGACGATCACGATCCTGTCGTTCCAGGGGTCGTGGAACGAGCTCCCGCACTTCATC
This sequence comes from Curtobacterium citreum, assembly GCF_006715175.1. Lineage (NCBI taxonomy): Bacteria > Bacillati > Actinomycetota > Actinomycetes > Micrococcales > Microbacteriaceae > Curtobacterium > Curtobacterium citreum. The sequence continues at coordinate 476,477 of NZ_VFMQ01000001.1, forward strand.
GTGTCGGCGTCCTCGCCCGGACTGACGACCCTGACCAAGGGCGTCGCCTCGCTGGCCTCCGGCGCCCTGAGCGCCGGGAACCAGTTCCCGATCAAGCTCGCCGCCGCCTTCGTGATGACGATCCCCGTCGCCGTCGCGTTCTTCGTGTTCCAGCGGCGCATCATGAACACCAGCGACGGGGCGGTCAAGGAGTGACCATGACGACGACCACCACGCCGCCCGACGCCGCCGAGCAGGCCGCCCACGCGGTGCCGCGGCAACCCCTGCTCCACGACGAGGTCGTCGTGCTCGCCGCGCCGACCCAGGCGTGGTCCGACCGGCACGGCGACGTCGGCACGAACCCCGTGCACGGTTACTGGACGGGCGACCAGCGCGTCGTCTCGGCGATGACGCTGACCGTCGCCGGGTCGTCGGTGGAGCCCGTGGCGACGGTGCCGGCCGGCGCCCGCGAGGTCGTGTTCACCGGACTCCTGCGTGGGCTCGACGGCCCCGGAGCGGACCCGGACGTGCGGCTCGACCGGATCCGGACGGTCCGCGTCGACGGCGTCCACGAACGCCTGCGCATCACGGACCGGCTCGCCCCCGGGCAGCCCGCGGCCGAGCACTCCGGACACACCGGACGGACCGTGACGGTCCGGATCGTGCCGGACGCGAGCGGGATGGACGCCGTCAAGGCCGGCGCACCGCCGGTGCCGGTCCCGGCCGTGCTCGCGGCCGACGGCGGCGGGACGGACGCGGGCCGTGCCTCCTGGACGGCGGGATCGGTGTCCGTGACCCTGCGTGCCGACGGCGCCACGGTCACCACCGACGGCGACGCCGTCGTCCTGACCTGGAGCCTGCCGCACGCGCGGACCGTCGAGGTCGCGTGGGACTGCCGCGTCACGGCCCCGGACGCCGTGGCCGTCGGCGCCACCACGCCGCGGACGTTCCACGCGCCGCAGGGCGTTCAGGACGACCGGCTCCGCCGATGGCTCGACCGCGCCGTCGAGGACCTCGACGCGCTGCGGCTGCGCCGCCCGGAGGGGGAGTTCCTCGCCGCCGGGGCACCGTGGTTCTTCACGCTATTCGGGCGCGACTCGCTCTGGGCCGCCCGGTTCCTGCTGCCGGTCGACATCACGGTGGCCGGCAGCACGCTCCGGGTGCTCGCCGCGCTGCAGGGCACGCGCGACGACCCCGCCACCGCCGAGCAGCCCGGGAAGATCCCGCACGAGCTCCGGCAGGCATCGCTGCCGGTCGACAACGACGAGATCTCGCTGCCGCCGCTGTACTACGGCACCGTCGACGCGACCCCGCTGTGGATCTGCACCCTGCACGACGCCTGGCGGGCCGGCCTGCCGGAGGACCAGGTCCGGGCGCTCCTGCCCGCCCTCGGGCGCGCCCTGGCGTGGATGCGGGACTCCGGCGACGCCGACGGGGACGGCTTGCTCGAGTACGTCGACGAGTCCGGCCGCGGGCTGGCCAACCAGGGGTGGAAGGACTCCGGCGACAGTGTGCAGTGGCGCGACGGACGGCTCGCCGACGGCCCGATCGCGCTCTGCGAGGTGCAGGGGTACGCGCACGAGGCGGCCGTGCACGGCGCCGACCTGCTCGACGCGTTCGGGCTGCCGGGGGGACCGGAGTGGCGGGCGTGGGCGGCGCGCCTGGCCGACCGCTTCCGTGCGACGTTCTGGGTGACGGACGCGGTCGGGCCGCACCCGGCGATCGCCCTCGACGCCCGGAAGCACGCCGTCGACTCGGCGACGAGCAACATCGGCCACCTGCTCGGCACGGGACTCCTGGACGAGCGCGAGGAGGCCGTCGTGGCCGCCCGGGTCGTCGCACCGGACATGGCGAGCGGCTTCGGTCTGCGGACCCTGTCCACGACGGCCTCGGGCTACTGGCCGCTGAGCTACCACGGCGGCTCGGTGTGGGCGCACGACACCGCGGTGGTCGTCGCCGGGCTCACCCGTTCGGGCTTCCGGGACGAGGCGCGGGCGCTCGCCGAGCAGCTGCTCGCGGCGGCGGTCGCCTTCGACTTCCGGATGCCCGAGCTGCACGCGGGAGACGCCGCCGCCGAGGTGTCCCGACCGGCGCCCTACCCGGCGGCGTGCCGACCTCAGGCGTGGAGTGCGGCGGCGGTGTTCCCGGTGTGGGTCGCGCTGCGGTGAGGGCGTCGGGCGCTCAGCGCTGCGCCCACGCGCTCCGCAGCCGCGCCCGCAGTGCGACCCGGAAGCGACGGGCCCAGCGCCGGGGCGGGTTCGCCCGGCGGCCGTTGACCCGGAAGGTGTGGAACGCGCGGCGGGTCCGGCGGACCACCGACCCGAAGCCCGAGAACGGTCGCGAGGACACCTGCACGAGCAGCCGCCGCGACGCGACCACCCGGAGCGCCGGGTCGATCGCCATCGACAGGTCGACGTCGTCGTGCACCTCGGGGTCGTCGCGGTGCACGCGGGAGCGCGCGGCGGTCCACGTCGCGCGGTGCATCGCGGTCGCGGAGCCGAACAGCGGCGGTCGCCCGAGCGCCGCCCACATCAGCACGAAGTACGGGCGCATGTAGAGCACGTCCCACACCTGCTGGACGAGCACGCTGCCGTCGTGCGGCCGGCCGGGCCCGGTGACCGCGACGACGCCGGGACGGCCGAGCAGCCGGAGCGCCTCGGCGATCCAGCGGGGCGGCGGCACCGAGTCCGCGTCGAGCCGGACGAGGACGTCGCCGGTCGCCGCGTCGTAGCCCCGCGCCGACGCCCGGGCGATGCCGCGCTCGGGTTCGACGAGCACGCGGGCGCCGGCGGCACGGGCCACCGCGGCGCTGTCGTCCCGGCTGCCGTTGTCCACGACGATCACCTCGGCGGCGGGATGGCTCTGCGCGGCGAGCGCCTGCAGGCAGCGCTGCAGCAGGAGGGCGTCGTCGAGCACGGGGACGACGACGGAGACACGCTGCACCCCTGTGATCCTGCCGGAGGCGCGCTGGACGCACGCGCGGTCGGACGGAAGGATCGTGGCGGCGCCGCCACGATCCTCCCGTCCGTCCACCGGCCTCGTCGGGACTGAGCGTGCCCTCAGCCCGTCTCGGGACGACCGTCCGCGCGACGGGCGTTGACTGGGGGCATGCAGTTGACGAAGTACAACCACGCCACGGTCGTCCTCGAGCGGGACGGCGCCACCCTCGTCGTCGACCCCGGTGCGTTCACCTCGGAGGCCGCCGACCTCGTCCGTTCGGCCACGGCCGTGCTCGTCACCCACGAGCACTTCGACCACCTCGACGTCGACGCCGTCCGCGCCGGACTCGAGGCGAACCCGGACCTGGTCGTCCGCGGCCCGCAGCCCGTCGTCGACCAGCTCGGCGCACACGACGGACGCGTCGGAGCGGTCGCCGCGGGCGACGCCTTCACGGTCGGCCCCTTCGCGGTCCGGGTCTTCGGCGAGCAGCACGCCGTGATCCACCCGGACGTGCCGGTCATCCCGAACGTCGGCTACCTGGTCGACGACGCCGTGTTCCACCCGGGCGACTCGTACCTGGTCCCCGGTGTGCCGGTGCCGACCCTGCTCATGCCGACGAGCGGGCCGTGGACGCACATGGCCGAGGCGGTCGACTACGTCCGCGCGGTCGCGCCGGAGCGGATCGTGCAGATCCACGAGGCGATGCTCAGCGACCTCGGCCAGCAGTCCACCGCGCGGTTCCTCGGGCCGGAGGTGCTCGGCAGCGTCCCGGTGACGATCCTGCCCGCGGGGGAGAGCATCACGGTCTGAGCCGCGCCGGTCCCGGTCGCGTCGGGCTGAGTCGCCGCTCCCGGTCGGGGGTGCACGCTGGACGGATGGCTGATGCTCGCTCGACCGCGGTCCTGTTCGACATCGACGGGACCCTCGCCGACTCCAACTACGCGCACGTCGACGCCTGGTGGCGGGCGTTCCGCGCGGCGGGGGAGTCCGTCGACGCGTGGCGCATCCACCGCGCCATCGGGATGGACTCCGGGCGGCTGCTCGACGAGCTGCTCCCGGAGGCCGGCGACGACGTCCGCGACCAGGCGGAGCAGTTCCACACGGCGTACTACGCCGAGCACGTGCCGCAGCTCCGCCTGCTGCCGGGGGCCCGCGAGCTGCTCGAGGAGGTCGCCCGCCGCGGACACGCCGTCGTCCTCGCGACGAGCGCGCCCGAGCACGAGCTGGCCGCGCTGCGGGAGCTGCTCGACGCGGCCGCGTGGGTGACCGCCGAGACGAGCTCGGAGGACGTCGACGAGGCGAAGCCCGCGCCCGGCATCGTGCAGGTGGCGCTCGACAGGGTCGGGGTCGACGCGGAGCACGCCGTGATGGTCGGCGACGCGATGTGGGACGTCGAGGCGTCGGGGAAGGTCGGGCTGCCGTGCGTCGCGGTGATGACCGGTGGCATCGGCGGCGACGAGCTCCGGCGAGCGGGAGCGGCGGCCGTGTACGACGACGCCGCGGCGGTGCTGCGGGCGCTCCGCGACGGCGAGGGGCCGATCGCCGCGCTGGCCTGAGCGGGCGGATGCTGGTGCGGCGGTCGCCGGGCCGCCGCGGATCCCGCCCGTGGGAGGATGGTCGATCGTGATCACGATCGAGCGCGTCGCCTGGGAGGACCCGCGTGGTGTGGCCCTCCGCGCCACCATGGACGAGGAGATGCACGAGCGCTACGGCGCCGGGCACCGGGACGAGGACCCCGCCTTCACCGCCGAGCGCGACCGCGTGCTGACGGTCGACCCGGCCACCGTGATCACCTCGCTCCTCGCCGTCGACGAGGACGGCACGCCCCTCGGGCACATCGCGGTCCGGTGGCTCGGTGACGAGGTCGAGCTGAAGCGCCTCATCGTCCTCGCCGCCGCCCGGGGCAAGGGTGCCGCGACCGCCCTGCTGTCCGAGGGTGAGCAGGTCGCGCGCGAGGCCGGTGCCGCTCGGGTCATCCTGCAGACCGGGGACAAGCAGCCCGAGGCCGTCGCGCTCTACCGGAAGACCGGCTGGCAGCAGATCGACGTGTACGAGCCCTACGCCGCCACGATGCCCTGGTCCTACTGCTTCGCGAAGGCGCTGTGACCGGGCGGTAGCCCAGCTGTCCCCGGCCTTTCGTTGCACTTTCAGTAGCAGAGTGCAATTCTTGCTCGGTGAGCACCACCGAACGCACCCGCGCGCTGCGCCGACGCATGGTCGTCGAAGCACGCCGGGCGACCATCGAGCACGGGCTGCACGGCTTCACGATCGAGCAGCTCTGCGAGACGGTCGGGGTCTCCCGTCGCACGTTCTTCAACCACTTCGCGTCGAAGGACGACGCCGTGCTCGGCATCGAGCAGGGCGCGATGGAGGAGCTCCTCGCGGCGTACGCGTCCCGGTCCCTGATCCCGACCGAGGTCGACCCGCTCGGGTCGATCGTCGCGCTCGCGATCGAGCAGATGCACGTCGTCGGGCTCGACCGTGCCGACGAGGCCCTGGTCCGCCGCGTGTTCGAGCGGGAGCCGGTGATGGTGGCGAAGTTCCTCGCCGCCGCCGACGTCCAGCTCGCCGCGGTCGGTCGGGCCGTCCGGCAGCGGTTCGGCTGGACCGACCCGGGCGACCGGCGCGCCCAGCTCGTCGCCGAGGCCGCCGCGGGCCTCCTCAAGGTCACCGCCGGCACCTACTTCGACGACGCGTTCGACGAGTCCACGGGCCCGACGTTCGACGCGTTGCTCACCGAGAACCTCCGCCAGTTCAGGGCGGCCGTCACCACCACCGGACAGGACCACACCGCATGAGCGCGACCGCGCAGGGCACGAAGCGTGCCCGACCCGGATCCGACGGGCCGCTGCTGCTGACGCAGCGCCGCATCTGGATCATCTTCTCCGCCCTGATCGCCGGGATGCTGCTGTCGAGCCTCGACCAGACCATCGTCTCCACGGCGATGCCGACCATCGTCGGGGAGCTCGGCGGCGTCGCGCACCAGGCCTGGCTGACGACGGGTTACCTGCTCGCCTCGACCATCGTGATGCCGATCTACGGCAAGTTCGGCGACGTCCTCGGCCGCCGCAACCTGTTCCTCGTCGCGATCGCGCTGTTCACGATCGCGTCGGCCGGGTGCGCCTTCGCGGGCGACTTCACGCAGCTCGTGGTGTTCCGCGCGATGCAGGGCCTGGGCGGCGGCGGGCTGATGATCCTGTCGCAGGCGATCATCGCCGACATCGTGCCGGCCTCGGAGCGCGGCAAGTACCTCGGGCCGCTCGGTGCGATCTTCGGGCTCTCGGCGATCGGCGGCCCGCTGCTCGGCGGCTTCTTCGTCGACCACCTCACGTGGAACTGGGCGTTCTACATCAACATCCCCGTCGGCATCGCCGCGTTCTTCGTCGCCTGGTTCGCGCTGACCCTGCCGACCAAGAAGGCCGAGAAGAAGATCGACGTCCTCGGCGTCGTGCTCATGTCCGCCGCGACGACCTGCCTGGTGTTCTTCTCGGAGTTCGGCGGCAGCAAGGACCACGGGTGGGACGCCCTCGAGACGTGGGCCTGGTTCGCCGGCCTCGTGGTGGCGGCCGCGCTGCTCGTCCTCGTCGAGTCGCGCGTCGAGGACCCGGTGCTCCCGATGTCGTTCTTCCGCAACCGCACGTTCCTGCTCGCGACCGGCATCGGCCTCGTGCTCGGGATCGGCATGTTCGCCGCGATCGGCTTCGTGCCGACGTTCCTGCAGATGGCGTCGGGCACCTCGGCCGCGGTCTCCGGCCTGCTCATGCTGCCGATGATGGTCGGCCTGATCGGGACCTCGATCGCGTCCGGCAACCTCATCACGAAGACCGGCCGCTACCGGCTGTTCCCGATCGCGGGCACGGTGCTCGTCGCCCTCGCGATGCTCGCCATGACGCAGCTCGCCGCGGACACCCCGATCTGGCTGATCTGCACGTACCTGTTCGTGTTCGGCGCGGGCCTCGGCCTGATCATGCAGGTCGTCGTCCTCGTCGCACAGAACGCCGTCCCCGCCGAGCAGGTCGGCACCGCGACCTCGACGAACAACTACTTCCGCGAGGTCGGCGCCTCCCTCGGCACGGCCGTCTTCGGTGCGCTGTTCACCGCCCGGCTCACCACGTCGCTCACCGACGTCTTCCGGGGTGCCGGGGGTTCGGCGACCGACGCGGCGTCCTCGGCCGGGAGCATCGACCCGGCCACGGTCGCGAAGCTGCCCGAGGCCGTGCAGGACGGCATCGTGAACGCCTACGCCGACTCCCTGGCGCCGGTGTTCTGGTACCTGCTGCCGTTCATCGCGATCGCGTTCCTGCTCGCGCTGTTCCTGCCGCAGATCACGCTGTCCGACACGGCCGGCATGGTGGCCCGCGGTGAGGCCGTCGGCGGCGCCGAGGCCGACGAGCTCGAGCGGGCCCAGCGGGCCGGCCGGGCGGCGGGTGTGGAGTCGAACGTGGATGCCGACACCGGCGCGGACTCCGCCGGGTCACCGAGACGCCGTTGAGTCACCGAGACGCCCCCGTTCCCGGCGGCGTCTCGCCGTTCCGGGGGCGTCCCGCCCTGACGGGGCCGTCTCGCGCCGGTCGCGGGGCCGGCACCCCACCGGACGGGAGGCGCGTGGCGGGCCCGCACCGCGCCTCCCGTCCGTCCGCGCCTCCACCCGAACGGCGCGAGACGCGCGCTGGCGGACGCGACTCGCGCCCGCGGACGCGAGTCGTGCCCGCTGAGCCGAGTCCCGGCCCTGCCGGGCGCGCGGTGCGCGCCGCTCAGCCGCCGGTGCTCGCCCGCCGCACCAGGCGCGTCGGCAGTGCGACCGGCTCGGCCGCCGTGCCGTCGACCGCCGCGAGCAGCCGGAGGGCTGCGGCGCGTCCGAGTTCCGCTCCCGGCAGTGCGACGCTCGTCAGGGCCGGCGCGGTGACGGAGGACGAGGGCAGGTCGTCGAAGCCCGCGACCGCGAGGTCCTCCGGGACCCGCAGCCCGGTCGCGGCGGCGACGCGGAGCACGCCGTACGCCAGGGTGTCGGCGGCGGCGACGACCGCGGTGACGCCGTCCTCGTGCCAGGCCTCGAGTGCGTGCTCCGTCGCGGCTGCGGCGGCGTCCACCGTCAGGTCCGCCCGGGCGCCGAGCTCGGACACGGTGATGCCGGCGGCTGCGCAGGCCTCCTGGAACAGACGGTGCCGGACGCCGAAGGTGGCGACCCGTGCCGTGCCGTCGAGGTACGCGACCCGCTCGTGCCCGCGCTCCCGCAGGTGCGCGACGAGTTCCGCGACGCCCGAGGTCAGGTCGTAGTCGACCGCGACCGCGCCGGTCGGGGCATCCGGGGCGTCGAGCAGCACGACGGGGACGGCGGCGTCGAGCGAACCCCCGGCGGCCGGGGCGTCGACCAGGATGCCCGCCGGCCGGAGCCGCTCGAAGCGCCGGAGGTCGCTCGTGGCCGGCTGCGCCCCGCGCTCGGTGACGGAGAGCACGAGCTGGTACCGGTCGCCAAGGGTGTCCCGGACGCCCCGGATGACCTCGGCGAAGAAGGGGTTCGACAGATCGGGGGCGATGAGCACCACGAGGTCGCCCGTGCCTCGCGCCAGGGAACTCGCCGCGTGGTCGACCACGTACCCGAGCTCGTCCACGGCGTCGCGCACCCGCGCCGCGATCGGGGCGGAGACCCGGCCACGGTCCTTGCCGTTCACGACGAGGGACACCGTGGCGATGCTCGTGCCGGCGCGTTCGGCCACCATCGCCGCGGTCACACGGCGGGCCGGGACGGCGGAGGATGGCACCCGTCGAGCCTAGCGACGCACGCGGCCCGGCAAGCCGAGAACCGCTCGGGGAGTTGACGTCAAACGCTTGACGTGTTTCCATGTCAAACGCTTGACGCGCCGCGCCGGAGTTGGTTCCTCCACGACGCGGACCCCACCGCGTCAAGCACAGACCTCCCGGTCGTCCAGCACCCCCCGATGAAGTGGAGCCCCACGGTGTCCGATGCGACGAAGCAGAAGATCATCCTCGACTGCGACCCCGGCCACGACGACGCCGTCGCCATGATCCTGGCGCACGGCAGTCCGGCGATCGAACTGCTCGCCGTGACGACCGTCGTCGGCAACCAGACCCTGCCGAAGGTCACCCGCAACGCCCTCGCGGTCGCACGCATCGCCGGGATCACCGGGGTGCCCTTCGCCGCCGGCAGCCCGCGCCCGCTGCTCCGCGAGATCGAGGTCGCCCCGGAGATCCACGGCGAGAGCGGCCTCGACGGCCCGATGCTGCCCGAGCCGGCCTTCGCCCTCGACGAGCGGCACGCGGTCGACCTGATCATCGACACGGTCATGGCGCACGAGCCCGGCACCGTCACGATCGTGCCGACCGCCGGCCTGACGAACATCGCCCTCGCCGTCCGCAAGGAGCCGCGCATCGTCGAGCGCGTCAAGCAGGTCGTGCTCATGGGCGGCGGCGTGCACGTCGGCAACTGGAGCGCGGTCGCCGAGTTCAACATCGTCATCGACCCCGAGGCGGCGGACATCGTCTTCCGCGCCGGCTGGGACGTCGTCATGGTCGGCCTCGACCTCACGCACCAGGCGCTCGCCACCCCCGAGGTCGCCGCGCGCATCGCCGCCGTCGGCACCGGCCCGGCCGCGTTCGTCGGGGAGCTGCTCGACTTCTTCGGCAAGGCCTACGAGGACGCGCAGGGCTTCGACTCGCCGCCCGTGCACGACCCCTGCGCCGTGGCGTACGTCATCGACCCGACGATCGTGCGCGCCGTGAAGATGCCGATCGCGATCGAGACCACGGGCACGCACACGCTCGGCATGACGGTCGCCGACCTCCGTGCACCGGCGCCCGAGGACTGCCGCACGAGCGCCGCGATGGAGCTCGACCACGAGCGGTTCTGGGACCTGGTCGTCGACGCCCTCGAGCGGATCGGCGAGACGCCGGACACCGGGTGGACGCCCCGTGCCGGCGCCGACGCCGAGACCGTCGCCACGGAGGCCTGAGCACCGTGACGACCACCTCGACGAAGAAGTCGACCGGCGCCCTCATCGCCGCCCTGCTCGCGGCGTGCATCGCGTTCCAGCTCAACGCGAGCATGCTCAGTCCGGCCCTGGTCACGATGGCGCGCGATCTGCGTACCGACGACGCCACGATCGGCCTGTCCCAGACGCTGTTCTTCACGCTCGCCGCACTGTTCTCGCTGTTCCTGCCCCGTCTGTCCGACATCGTCGGGCGGAAGCGCGTGCTCCTCGGCATGCTCGCGGTCATGCTCGTCGGCAGCATCGTCGCCGCACTCGCCGTGAACGTCCCGATGCTCTTCGCCGGCCGCATGATCCAGGGCGTCACCGGCCCGGTCGTGCCGATCGGCCTGCTCATCCTACGCAACGAGATCGCCGACCCGAAGCGGTACGGCGCGGCCCTCGGCCTGCTGACCGCTGTGAACGGCGGCATCGCCGGCGTCGACGCGCTCGCCGGCGGGTGGATCGCCACGAACTTCGGCTTCCGCGGCATCTTCTGGGTGATCGCCGTCGTCACCGTCGTCGCGACCGTGATGGTCGCCGCGTGGGGCGTCGAGTCGAAGCCCTCGGCCGGCACCCGGATGGACTGGTGGGGCGTGCTGCCGCTGGTCGTCAGCGTCGGTGCCCTCCTGACCGCGTTCAACGAGGCCGGCAAGCTCGCGGCCGCGGACTGGGCACTCGTGGTCGGCGCGGTCGTGCTCGCCCTCGTCGCGTTCTGCGTGTTCTGGGCCGTCGAGTCCCGTGTCCGCGAACCCCTGGTCGAGACGCGGTTCCTCAAGCGTCGGGCGACCTGGGCGCTCCTCGTGACGACCCTGCTCACGATGACCGGCGTCTTCGCGGTCGTGAACGGCCTCGTGACGAGCCTCGCGCAGAACCCCGAGGTCGGCTTCGGCATGGAGCCGGACCTCGCCTCGCTCGCGTTCCTGACGCCCTACGCGCTCGTCGGTTGGGTGGTCGGACCCTTCGCGGGACGGCTCGCGCCGACCCTCGGCTACCGTGCCGTGCTCCGCGTGGGCCTGGTCGGCAGCATCGTCGCCACGGTCGTGATGGCGATCGTCGGCGTGCACTCGCTGCCGGTGCTCGTGGCGGCGACGGTCCTGATCGGCATCACCTACGCGGGCATCGCGAACATCATCCTGAACGGCCTCGGCATCGTGCTCTCGCCGGACTCGAACCCCGGGTTCCTGCCCGGTCTCAACGCCGGTGCGTTCAACCTCGGCGCCGGCATCAGCTTCGCGGTCCTGCCGGCGCTGCAGATCGCCCTCGGGACCGGAGGGTCCGCCGGGACCTCCGGGTACTCGGGTGGCATGCTCCTCGGAGCCGTGATCACCTGCGCGGCCCTCGCCACGTCCTTCCTCATCCCGCGCCCGGCCTCGGCCGAGACAGGAGCCACCGCATGAGCGGCATCGTCGTCGTCGGGAGCCTCAACGCGGACCTGGTGGTCCGCACCGAGCGCTTCCCCCAGCCCGGTGAGACCCTGCACGGGTCCGACCTCGCCACCCTGCCCGGCGGCAAGTCCGCCAACCAGGCGGTCGCAGCCGGGAGGCTCGGGGGCACCGTGCGCATGATCGGTGCGGTCGGCGACGACGGGAACGGTCGACTGCTCCGCGACTCCGTCGCGGCTGCCGGGGTCGACACCACGCACGTCGCCGTCCGTGAGGGCGTGCCGACCGGCACCGCCGTCATCACGGTCGACGCCGCCGGAGAGAACACCATCGTGGTCTCCGGCGGCGCGAACGCCACGCTCACGCCGGACGACCTGCCCGCCGACGCCTTCGACGGCACCGGGGTGCTCGGCCTCTGCCTCGAGGTCTCGATCGACGTCGTGCTCGCGGCCGCCCGCGCCGGACGGGCCGCGGGCGCCACCGTGCTGACGAACCTGTCGCCCTTCGGTGCCGTGCCGCAGGAGCTCCTCGACCTGACCGACGTGCTCCTCGTCAACGAGCACGAGTCGGTCGCGCTCGGAGACCACGGTGTCGCCCGGTCGATCGTGACGCGGGGTGGCGACGGCTGCGTGGTGCACGACGGGGACGCCGAGTCGGTCGTGGTCGAGGCCGTTCGGGTCGACCCGGTGGACACCACGGGCTGCGGCGACGCGTTCATGGGGGCCGTGGCGCTCCGACTCGACGCGGGGGACTCCCTCGTCGACGCGGCCCGGTTCGCCGTCGGCGTCGGGGCGTACGCCGCGACGGAGCCGGGCGCCCAGGCGTCCTACCCGACCCCCGCCGAGCTGGAGCGCTTCCTGCGGTCCTGACCCGCGCCTCCCGTCCGCCCTCCCCGCCCCTCCCACTAGCGTGGTGGCATGCGCGTGGGAGTCCTCGACATCGGGTCCAACACCGGCCACCTGCTCGTGGTGGACGCCCACGGCGGGGCGGCGCCGCTGCCGGCGTCCTCGTTCAAGCAGCCGCTCCGCCTCGCCGAGCACCTCGACGAGACCGGCGCGGTGACGCCCGCCGGGGTCGACGCCCTCACCGTGTTCGTCGCCGAGTCGGTCCGTGTCGCCGAGGACCGCGGGTGCGAGGACATGCTCGCGTTCGCGACCTCGGCCGTCCGCGACGCCGTGAACTCCGACGCGGTGCTCGCACACGTCGAACGGGAGACCGGCGTCGAGCTCGCCGTGCTGTCCGGCGGCGACGAGGCCCGGTTGACCTTCCTGGCCGTCCGCCGCTGGTTCGGCTGGTCCGCCGGACGCCTCGCGGTCTTCGACATCGGCGGGGGCTCGCTCGAGATCGCCGGCGGCGCGGACGAGGCACCCGACGTCGCGTGGTCGATGCCGATCGGGGCCGCCCGCCTGGCCCGCTCGTACTTCGCGGACGGGACCCCAAGCGACGACGACGTCCGCCGGATCCGCCACGAGATCCGGGTCGCGATCGCCCGCGACGCCGGGCTGCTGCTGCGCGCCGGGCGGCCGGACCGTGCCGTCGCGACGTCGAAGACCTTCCGCTCGATCGCCCGGATCTGCGGGGCCGCGCCGTCCGGGGACGGGCCACTCGTGCCACGGGCGCTCGACGGCGCCGAGCTGCGGCGGTTGCTGCCGTCGCTCCTGACCAAGTCGGTGACCGAGCTCGCGGCGCTGCCGGGGGTCTCGCCGAGCCGGGCGCACCAGGTCGTCCCGGGAGCGCTCGTCGCCGAGGCGTGCCTGGACATCTTCGACCTGCCGGCGCTCGAGATCTGCCCGTGGGCCCTGCGCGAGGGCGTGATCCTGGAGCGCCTCGACCAGCTGTCGGTGCTCGGCTGAGGGTGCTCGGCTCGCGCTACCGCTCGCGCGGCGGGGCGAGGAGCCACGGGCGGACGAGCTTCGTCACTGACGGGAGCACCCAGAAGGTCATGATCGGCGTGAGCACGAGCGTCGTGATCAACACGCGGGGCAGCACGGCCAGGTGCCCGAACGCCGGCACGAGCCAGCCGACCAGGTAGGTGAAGGCCAGGTTCACCGGGAAGAAGCCGAGCCAGATGCTCACGGCCTGCTTCCACCGCGGTGGGGCGCTCGAGGTCGGGGCGTCCTGCGGGGCGTCGAACCAGCCCTCGATGCCCGTGCGCTTCTCGACCCGGGACTCCACGACGAGGTCCCGGCCGCGGTCGAGCCACCGGAGCCGGTCGTCGGAGTTCTCCCACGTGGCGAGCTGCTCGTGGTCGGCGAACCGGTAGAGCATGTGCCACTCGTGGCTCGTGGCGTGCGACCGGACCCACCCGGAGCCGAGGAAGCCGGGGTAGCGGTTCGCCAGGTTCACCCCGGACTGCACCCAGGCGGTGGCGTCGGGGATGCGGTCGGGTTCGACGAGGCGGGTGATGGACACGGTGACGGGCGGGCCGGCGGTCACGGATGACGACTGCGGGCTCCAAGGCTCTTGTGGAGTCATGTGGACAGTGTCGCGGAGTCGTGTTTCGGGTGCGTGACGCCGCAGTAGGTTCTGGGCATGAGCGACGTCAGCGGTGGAGCCCGGGACACCGAGCGCGGACGGCACGAGACCCCGACCGAACGCTGGGACCGGAACTGGTCGGACATCCAGCAGGAGCTCCGGATCGTCCAGACGGGGACGCAGATCCTCGCCGGGTTCCTGCTGACGCTGCCGTTCCAGCAGCGGTTCACGATGCTCAGTCCGAGCGAGGAGGTCGTCTACCTCGTGCTGGTGGCGCTCGCGGTGGTCATCACCGTCGTCGCGCTCTCCGCCGTCTCCGCGCACCGGCTGGTGTTCCGGCAGCGGCAGAAGCACGACCTCGTCCGAGCCGGGAACGCGCTGCTCATCGCGGCGCTCGCAGCGAGTGCCCTGCTGTTCTCCGGCACGGTGCTGTTCGTGTTCGACGTCGTGATCGGGGACGTGGGCGGGGTGGTCGGCGGGGTCGTGGTGTTCGTCGGGACGGCGGCACTGTGGGTCTCGATCCCCCTCGCGCTGCGGAGGACGAGCCGGGACGGCTAGCTGGCCTGCTTCTTCGCCGCCGGCGCCTTCTTCGTCGCGGGGGCCTTCTTCGCCGGCGCCTTCTCTGCCGTCGCCGTCGCAGTCGCCGTCGCCTTCTTCGCCGGGGACCCGCCGTCCGCCTTCCGCGAGCTGGACGACGGACGCGACCCCGATCCTCCCGACCGCTTCTTGTCGACGGACGCCCGCAGGGCGGCCATCAGGTCGATGACGTCGCCACCCTCGTCGTCGTCGTCGGAGGACGCCTGCTCGCCGAACGTCTCGGCGGTGTCGACGTCGTCACCGGCCTCGAGCTTCGCGTCGATGAGCTGCTGCAGTTCCTCCTGGTAGGCGTCGGTGTAGCGGTCGGGGTCGAAGTCGGTGGACATGCTGTCGACGAGCGAGGACGACATCTTCAGCTCGTTCGCGCTGACCTTGACCGATGCGTCGAGCGACGGGAACTCGGCCGCCCGGACCTCGTCGCCCCACAGCAGCCCCTGCAGCAGGACGACGTCGTCGTGCACACGGAGCACGCCGAGCCGGGTCTTCTGCCGGAGCGTGAACTGGACGATCGCGAGACGATCGGTCTTCGCCAGCGTCTCCCGGAGCAGCACGTACGCCTTCGGGGAGCGGGAGTCCGGCTCCAGGTAGTACGACTTCTCGAACATCATCGGGTCGACCTGGTCGACGGGCACGAACTCGAGGACCTCGATCTCGTGCGACTGCTCCTGCGGCAGCTGCTTGAAGTCGTCGGCGGTGAGCACCACGGTCTTGTCGCCGTCGTCGTAGGCGCGCTGGATGTCGGCGTGCTCGACCTCGTGGCCGAACTCGCACACGCGCTTGTACCGGATGCGGCCCTTGTCCTCGTCGTGGACCTGGTGCAGGGAGACGTCGTGGGTCTCGGTCGCCGCGTACACCTTGATGGGCACGTTGACGAGCCCGAACGCGATGGAGCCCTTCCAGATCGACCTCATGCGCAACATGATGCCCGCGGGGCTGCGGACGGGTCCTCAGTTCCGAGCGGATCGGCAGGTGTGGACGGGCGTCCGAGGGCGTAGGGTCGCGGGCATGACGGGGGACCAGACGACGACGCAGCGCACCGACGCCGCGCGGACGGTGGACGACGACCGCATCGACACCGTGGGGTGGTGGCAGCTGGTCGGGCTGGCGGTGGTGGGCACGGTCGTCCCCGCGGTCTTCCTCGCGATGCTGCGTGGGCCGATGCCGTGGACGGCCGCCGTCGTGCTCGGCCTCGCCCTCGCGGTCGTGCTGCCCGCGTCGCTGGTGTGGAACTGGTCCCGACGGGGTGGCCGGGCCGCGGTGGCGACGACCCGGCGGTGGGTCCGGGACGGCAGCGTGCCGTCCGACGTCCCCGACGCGGTGTGGCGGCCCCGCGTGCAGCGATGGCTGAGCGACCTCGGGCGCCGGCGGGTGAGCGGCTGGTTCGCGGTCGTGGCCGCCGTCCTGTGGGCGCTCACCGCGCTGGCCGGGTCGACCGACAACTGGGGGCTCGTGCTGGTGTGGGCCCTCATCGCCGCGGTCGGGCTCCTGGGGGACCGGGGCGACCGCGCTGCAGCGGAACGCCTGCTCGCTGCGCCGGCCCGCACGCCCGATCGGGCCTGAGACCCGCGCCCTCCCGCGTGCCCGATCGGGCCTGAGACCCGCGCCCTCCCGCGTGCCCGATCGGGCCTGAGACCCGTTCCCTCCCGCGCGAGCACCATGGGCCCATGAGCCAGCTCGACAAGCAGGACCCGCGTTCGCAGTTCCCCCGACCGCCGTTCCCGCCGCAGACCCAGCAGGGGTCCGGGCTGGCGAGCGCGATGGACCCGCAGCCCGACCACGGCGAGACGAGCTACCTCGGCACGGGACGGATGCCCGGCTACCGCGTGCTCGTCACCGGCGCCGACTCCGGCATCGGCCGGGCGGCGGCGATCGCGATGGCGAAGGAGGGCGCCGACGTCGCCCTGAACGCCCTGCCCGAGGAGCGCGAGGACCTCGAACAGGTCCGCGACGTGATCGGCGACCTCGGGCGGAAGGCCGTGCTGCTGCCAGGTGACCTGACCGACGAGGAGTTCTGCGCCACGCTGGTCCGGGACGCCGTCAGCGAGCTCGGCGGGCTGGACGCCCTGGTGCTCGTCGCAGGGCACCAGCAGGTGCACGAGGACGTCACCGAGCAGTCCACCGAGGACTTCGACCGGACGATGAAGGTCAACCTGTACTCGCTCTTCTGGCTCGTCCGCGCGGCCGTCCCGCACATGGCGCCGGGGAGCGCGATCGTCACGACGAGCTCGGTGTCGGCGTACCAGCCGCAGGACCGGATGATCGACTACGCCGCGACGAAGTCCGCCATCATCACGTACACGAACGGTCTCGCCCGGCAGCTCGCGGCGCGGGGGATCCGCGCGAACACGGTCGTCCCCGGACCGGTGTGGACGCCGCTCCAGCCGATCAGCTACCCGGGCGACGAGATCGCGGCCTACGGGCAGGACACCCCGTTCGGGCGCCCGGCGCAGCCCGTCGAGCTCGGCGGCGCGTACGTGTACCTGGCGGGCCCGGAGTCGTCGTACACGTCCGGCAGCACCCTCACGGTGGCGGGAGCGACCGGGGTCGCGCTGTGAGCCCCGTCTCCCGGCGCACGACGGTCCAGGTCGGGGACCGCCGCATCGCGCTGTCCAACACCGACAAGGTCCTGTACCCGGAGAGCGGGACGACCAAGGGGCAGGTGATCGCCTACTACGAGCGGGTCGCGCCGTGGATGATCCCGCACGTCAAGGACCGTCCGGTGACGCGGAAGCGCTGGGCGAACGGCGTCGACGGCAAGGTGTTCTTCGAGAAGAACCTGCCGGACTCGGCGCCCGACTGGATCCGGCACCACACCATCGCGCACAGGGAGCACGACACCGAGTACCCGGTCGTCGACGACCTGCCGACGCTCGTGTGGATGGCCCAGCAGGCCGCGCTCGAGCTGCACGTGCCGCAGTGGCGGTTCGGTCCTCGCGGTGGCCAGCAGCACCCGGATCGGCTCGTGCTCGACCTGGATCCGGGTGAGGGGGTCGGCCTGCCCGAGTGCGTCGAGGTCGCGGTCGCCGCCCGTGAGCTCCTGCAGGGCATGGGCCTCGACCCGTACCCGGTGACGTCCGGCTCGAAGGGCATCCACCTGTACGCGGCGCTGGACGGCCGGTCCACCGCGCAGCACGTCTCGGAGGTCGCGCACGAGCTCGCGAGGGCGCTCGAGCAGGACCTGCCCGACCTGGTGCTGTCGTCGATGAGCCGCGCGGAGCGCGCCGGCAAGGTCTTCGTCGACTGGTCGCAGAACAACGGCAACAAGACGACGATCGCGCCGTACTCGCTGCGCGGCCGGGACCGGCCGACGGTCGCCGCACCGCGCACCTGGGACGAGCTCACGTCGCGCGGACTCGCCCAGCTCACCCTGGACGAGGTGCTCGACCGCCTGGAGGAGCGTGGGGACCGCCTGCACCCGGTCGCGTCCGCCTCGCTGTCGGTCGGGAGGCCCGACTCGGGTCACTGGGACGGCGACCGGACCCAGCGTGCGAACGACGCGGAGCAGCCGGGTCGCGACCGTCTCGCCGCGTACCGCGCGAAACGGGACGCCTCGAAGACACCGGAGCCGGTCCCCGAGGACGCACCGACGGTCCGGAAGGACGGCACACCGACGTTCGTGGTCCAGGAGCACCACGCGACCCGGGACCACTACGACTTCCGGCTCGAGCACGACGGGGTGCTCGTCAGCTGGGCGCTCCCGAAGGGCGAGCCGACCGACCCGGGGAAGAACCACCTCGCGGTGCAGACCGAGGACCACCCGCTCGAGTACGGCGGCTTCGAGGGCACGATCCCGCACGGCGAGTACGGCGCCGGCACGGTCACGATCT
The DNA here is from genome assembly GCF_006715175.1 of Curtobacterium citreum. NCBI lineage: Bacteria > Bacillati > Actinomycetota > Actinomycetes > Micrococcales > Microbacteriaceae > Curtobacterium > Curtobacterium citreum. The sequence continues at coordinate 494,666 of NZ_VFMQ01000001.1, forward strand.
GGGACGACGGCACCTACGAGCTCGAGAAGTGGCGGGAGGGCGAGGAGGTCATCGTCACCCTGCACGGGCGGACGAACGGGAACCGGCGACTCGCGCTCCTGCACACCCGTGGCCGCGGTCGCGGGAAGGACGGCGACGAGAAGAACTGGTTGATCCACCGGACGAAGGAGCAGCCGTCGCGGACGCCCGACGAGGGCGGGGCCGCACCGAGCAGGGGCTCGGGCTCAGCGTCGGACGGGGCTGGGGCGACCACGCCGACCGAGCGGCGCCCGATGCTCGCGTCGCCGGTGTCGGGCACGCCGTCGTTCGACCCCGACGCGTGGGCGTTCGAGATGAAGTGGGACGGCGTCCGGGCGCTCGCCACCGTGCGGGACGGCGCCGTGACGCTCCGGAGCCGGAACGGCAACGACCTGACCGCGCAGTACCCCGAACTCCAGGAACTCGCCGACCGAGCAGGGGTCGACGGGGTGTTCGACGGCGAGGTCGTGGCGCTCGACGACGCTGGCCGCCCGTCGTTCCAGCGGCTGCAGGACCGGATGGGACTGACGCGGAAGCGCGAGGTCGACGCGGCGCGGGCGACCGCGCCCGTGCACTTCCTGCTCTTCGACGTCCTCGAGGCCGACGGACACGACCTCGTCCGGCTCGGCTACGACGCCCGTCGGGACGCCCTGACGACGGTCGTCGACGCCGGCGGTGCGATCGAGGTGCCGCCGGCGTTCGACGGGGACTTCGACGCGGCCCTCGCGGAGTCCGCCCGGCTGCGGCTCGAGGGGGTCGTGGCCAAGAAGCGGCGCTCCCGGTACGCCGAGGGGCGCCGGTCCGAGTCGTGGGTGAAGGTCAAGCACCTCGCCGCGCAGGAGGTCGTCGTCGGCGGCTGGAAGCCCGGTGCCGGTCGCCGCGCCGGCGGGATCGGGTCGCTGCTGCTCGGGGTCCCCGGGCCGGACGGACTCGAGTACGTCGGCAAGGTGGGGACCGGGTTCCGCGACCGCGACCTCGACGAGATCGCGGACGTGCTCCGCTCCCGGGTCCGGAAGACCTCCCCGTTCGTCGACGTCCCCCGACCGGACGCCCGGGACGCGCACTGGGTCCGCGCCGACCGGGTCGGCGAGGTCGTGTTCGCCGAGTGGACGGCGGACGGGCGGCTGCGCCAGCCGTCGTGGCGGGGGTGGCGGCCGGACAAGGACCCGGACGACGTCGTCCGCGAGGCCGGACCCGACACGTGAGGAGACGACCCGTGCGCCGGATCAGGGAACGCACGGGCCGCCGTCGAGGCACCGCGACCGGGACTTCAGGGAAGCCCGGCCACGGTGCGTCCGAGGCCCGGGTCACCCACGATCCCGGACCGCCGGGACCCCCACGGTCCCGGAACACACTGCTGTGACGAGTCGAGTCGCCGGATCGTCACACCCGATCGGAAGTTCTTTCCGCGGCATCGTCCCGCACACGGACAGACCGCCCGGGAGCAGGTGCTCCCGGGCGGTCCGTCGATGTCGTGCGGTCCGACCGTCAGTGCCGGTCGTCCGTCAGTGCCGGTCGTCCGTCAGGCGGCGGGGGCGGGACCGTCCGCCGGGGCGGCGTCGTCCGCCGCGGGCAGGTCCTCGTCGATGAGTTCCTCCTGCTCGGGCAGGTCGACCTCGGCTGCGGCTGCCTTCGCCTCGTCGATGGACTCCTGCGACCGGCGGAGGAGGTCGTCGTCTGCTGCTGGTGCGTGATCCGTCATGACGGTGACGCTACGCCGGCGCCCCTGTGTCGGCGTCGCGCCGCGGCAGGTGCATCCCGGTCGTCGTGTCGATCGCGGGGCCGACGGCGGGTGCGGACGACGGCTCGAAGTCGACGGCCGAGGTCGGCGCCGGGGTCGACGGCATCGCCGGAGCCGCCGGTTGCCCGACCGCGTCGGCCGCGTCGAGCACGGCGCGGGTGGCGGCGGCGGCCGTCCGGAGCGCGTCGGCCAGGGGCATCGCCCGGTGTGCGTCCGTCCGGACCTCGACGCCCCAGGGTTCGTCGTGCCCGAGGTCGCGGGTGATCCGGACCAGGCCGGGCAGGTCCCACGCCCCGGCACCGGGCAGGTGCCGTGCGGAACGGGCTTCCTCGGCCAGGGTCAGGCCCGCCGGTGTGTGCAGGAGCCCGTCGCTCAGCTCCACGGCGCCGAGGACCCCCGGGGTGAGCGCCTGCGCGATCGAGGCGAGCGTCGACCCGCCACGGAGCGTGTGCATGGCGTCGAGGAGCACGGCGCCGTTCGGGTGGCCCGCGGCCGTGACGAACCGCGCCGCCCGCTCGAGCGTCGGCAGGTTCGACCACGTTTCCTGCTCGAGCAGGAGCTGCGCGCCGACCTTCTCGGCCTGTGCGGCGAGGTCCACCCAGTCGTCGACCATGGCGACGGGCGACACGGCTGCGACTCCGCTGTCGGCGCGGGCGACGACCTGCCACGCACCGAGCGCGGACGCGGCCTCGAGCAGGACGCCCCGGTCGGCCTCGTCGTCGGTCGAGCGCTGCGGCGACGACCACCATCGGACGAGGGGGCCGAGCTGGACCCAGACGATCCCCGCCCGGTCGAGCACCCGCCGGAGCGCGGCGAAGCCCGTGGTCGCCCGCACCTCGTGCAGGTCGTCGAGCGACAGGGACAGCCCGGAGAACCCGGCGTCCCCGACCGCCCGGACCCGTTCGGCGACGGGAGCGTCGCCGGCCCAGGTCCCGGACGTCGCGAGCAGGTCGTGTTCCTGCACGGTGCACCTCCTGGCTCCGGACACCCGCCGTCGCCCCGTCGCAGTGCTGGTGTCCTGGTGATCCCGGCGCAGCTGGTCCCCGCGCGCCGTGCACCATGTGTACGCCGTCCACCTCGACGGGCTCCCAGCGGGCTCGCGCCGGGCGGCGGCTCAGACGATGCGCGTCGTGACCGAGCCGACCCCGGCGATCCTGCCCTCGAGCCGCTCACCGCGCGCCAGGGGTCCGACGCCGTCCGGGGTCCCGGTCATCAGGAGATCGCCCGGCGCGAGGGCGACGAAGCGCGAGAGTTCGGCGATCGTCTCGGCGACCGACCAGATCTGGTCGGCGAGGTCCCCGGACTGCCGCAGCTCGCCGTCGATGTGCAGCGTGACCGCTCCCGTCGTCGGGTCGACGTCCGCCGCGGGGACGAGCCGGCCGATCGGTGCCGAGGCGTCGAACCCCTTCGCGAGGTCCCACGGCCGACCGAGCCGCTTGGCCTCGGCCTGCAGGTCCCGCCGGGTGAGGTCCAGCCCGACCGCGTACCCCCAGACGAGCTCGAGCGCCCGGTCGGCCGGCACCTCGCTGCCACCCGCTCCGAGGGCGACGACGAGTTCGACCTCGTGCTCGAGCCGGTCAGTCTGCGGCGGGTACGGGGTGTCCCCGTCGTCCGTCACCAGGGCGCTCGCGGGCTTGGTGAAGAAGAACGGCGGCTCGCGGTCCGGGTCGTGGCCCATCTCACGGGCGTGCGCGGCGTAGTTCCGCCCGACGCAGTACACGCGGCGGACCGGGAAGCGGCCGCCGGTCGAGGTCGGCAGCGTCGGCTGCTCGGGCGGGTCGATGACGAGGTCGGACACCCGCCCACCCTGCCACGTGGGCGGCCAGGACGGGGGCCCGTCGCCGACGGGTGGGCTGACGCGGCGGGTCGGGGTCCTCCGAACAGCGGACTGAGCGGCCGTCGCGGTCGGTGCTAGCGTCCGGACGTGGCCACAGGGGACCACGCCCGGTCGGCCGGGCTCGGTCGATCGCGACATCTGATGAGGGGATCCACGATGAACGTTCCTGCACGACGGTCAGCGCAGCGGGTGGGGCGGGCGAGGCGACTCGGCGCCCTGCTCCTGATGGCGACGACCGTGGTGGCGACGACCACGGTGATCGGCGGGCCCGCGCAGGCTGATCCGTACGGTTCGCCGCTCACCTTCGGCTGTGGCAGCAAGACAGCCCAGATCAACTGGAAGAGCACCGGCACCGTGCGGCTCTTCGGCGGTCCGGACCGAGAGACGGCCGGCAACAACCTGCTCCGGGAGGTCACGAAGAGCGGCTCGTACAGCTACAACTCCGGGTACCGCACGTTCACGTTCCAGTTCGGTGCGACGAACGGCCACATCACGAGCATCAAGGAAGTCTGCGTGTCGCAGTCGTAGAGCGGCACCGCCTCCGGTCCCGGCCCGGCGTTCCTGACGCGCGGGCCGGGCCGGAGACCACCTCGGCAGCTGCGTCTGCAGGCGGGCGGACGCGATCATCCCTCGCCGACGCTCGCCTCCCACCGCAGCCGGCGTGCCCGTGCGCGTTCCTCGCGCTCGCGCCACTCCCGACGGGCAGCCGCCAGCCGCTCCGGGCCGCCCTCGGCGCGCAGGAGCGGGCCGTAGTGCGGATCGGCGAGTAGCGAGGGGTAGTTCCGTTCCATGCGGTCGAGCCGCCGCTTGAACTCTCGGTCGTCGATGTCAGAGATCATCGTCCTGCTCCTCTTCGTCCGGCTGCCGGTGTGCGGCCGGTTCGTCGAGGCGCGCGAGCGCCTCTTCAACCCACTTGTCGTCGTGGTGACCCAGGACCGGGTCATCAGCGCCTGGGCCATCAGTGCCGCGCGTTCGCGCTCCGTGACGTCTGCGGAGAGCGCCCGGTCGGCGACCCACGACCAACGCTGCCACCACAGGTCCCGATGCACCGAGAACTCTGCATTTCGCCGGGTCCGCCGCCCCTCGACCACCGTCACGACGATGCCGATCGCCGCGATCACGGCGCCGGTCAGCGCCCCGACCAGTCCTGACACCCCGATGCCCATGGCCCCACCCTGACGACACAGGACCGGCCACGCGTCGGGCGTGACCGGTCCTGTGGAGGCGAGTCGTGCCTCCAGGCCGTGTGGAGGACGACGGACGTGCGTCAGGCGCCGGGGGCGGCCCCCTCGGACTCGCCCGCACCCGGGTCGCCGCCGGTGCCGCCGTCGGTCGGCTCGTCCTGCGGCCACCCCGCGAACTGCCACCCGGCGACCGACGGGTGGTCCTCACCGCGGGAGTACGCGAACGCGCGGGCGGCGTCACGGGCCTCCGAGAGGGTCGTGAGCAGGTCCGCGTGCGCCGTCGCGTCCACCCGGCTGAGCGCGTCGTGCGCCAGCGCGAAGCGGTCCATGTCGTTGCGGATGAGCATGTCGAACGGCGAGGTCGTCGTGCCCTGCTCGAGGAACCCGTGCACGTGCAGGTCGTCGTGCCCGTGCCGACGGTACGTCAGCTGGTGCACGAGCGACGGGTACCCGTGGAAGGCGAACACCACCGGCGTCCCCGGCAGGAAGACCTCGTCGTAGCGTTCGTCGCTGACGGGGTGCTCGTGCTTCCGCGGGTCACCGAGGGACAGCAGGTCCACGACGTTGACGAAGCGGACCCCGACCTCCGGCGCGTGGTGGCGGATGATGTCGGCGGCCGCGACCGCCTCGACCGTCGGGACGTCCCCGGCGCTCGCGATCACGACGTCGGTGCGACCGACGGTCTGCTCGGTCCCGGCCCAGTCCCACACGCCGAGCCCGGCCGCGGCGTGCGCGGTCGCGTCCTCGAGCGACAGGAAGACCGGCTCCGGGTGCTTGCCGGCCACGATGACCTCGATGCGGTCCGTCGTCTCGAAGGCGTGCGCGGCGACGGCGAGCAGGGTGTTCGCGTCCGCCGGCAGCTTGATCCGGACGAGGTCCTGCTGCTTGGACGCGACGACGTCGAGGAACCCGGGGTCCTGGTGTGAGAAGCCGTTGTGGTCCTGGCGCCAGACGTGCGACGACAGCAGGATCGACAGGTTCGACACCGGTGCGCGCCAGTCGATGTCGGTCGACGACTCGAGCCACTTGGCGTACTGGCCGACCATCGAGTCGATGATGTGGGCGAAGGCCTCGTAGGTGTTGAGCAGACCGTGCCGCCCGGTCAGGACGTAGCCCTCGAGCAGCCCCTCGAGCAGGTGCTCGGAGAGGACCTCGATGACGCGGCCGCGGGCGCCGAGGTGTTCGTCGCCGGGACCGCGGCGCGCACGCCAAACCCGGCTCGTCACGTCGAAGACCGCGTCGAGCTTGTTCGAGATCGTCTCGTCCGGGCCGAACAGCCGGAACGTCGAACCGTTCCGCGACGTCAGCTCGGCGAGCCACGGACCCAGCGTCGCCGTGGCGCTGGCGTCCTCGCCGACCGGCACCGCGTACGGCTCGAGCGGCGGCCGGTCGAGGGCCGTGCGGACGAGTCCGCCGTTGGCGTGCGGCGTCGCGCTCATCCGGCGGTCGCCCTCGGGACGGATCGTCGTGAGGATGCCGATCGGACGACCGTCCGCGTCGAAGAGCTCGTCCGGGCGGTAGGAGCGCATCCACTCCTCGAGCTGCTCACGGTGTCCGGCGTCCTCGCGGACCGCGGGCAGCGGCACCTGGTGCGCACGGAAGGTGCCCTCGACGCGCTCGCCGTCGACCTCCTGCGGGCCGGTCCAGCCCTTCGGCGTGCGGAGCACGATCATCGGCCAGCGCGGGCGGAGGTCCGCGGCACCGGCCGGCTGCCCGGCCGCCGCGCGCTCGGCCTGGGCCCGTGCGGCGGCCTGGACGTCGTCGATGGCGGCGAGGGCCCGGCGGAGTGCGCCGTCGAACAGGGCGTGCACGGCGTAGGGGTCGTCGCCGACCCGGGCGGAGTCGACGACGATCGGGTCGTACCCGAGTCCGCGGAAGTACGCGGTGAGGTCCTCGTCCGGGATGCGGGCGAGCACCGTCGGGTTCGCGATCTTCCACCCGTTCAGGTTGAGGATCGGCAGGACCGCGCCGTCGGACACCGGGTCGAGGAACGTGTGGGCCTGCCAGGAGCCGGAGAGCGGGCCGGTCTCGGCCTCGCCGTCGCCGACCACGCACGCGACGACGAGGTCCGGGTTGTCGAGCGCCGCGCCGTACGCGTGGGCGAGGGAGTAGCCGAGCTCACCGCCCTCGTTGATCGAGCCCGGCGTCTCCGGGGCCGCGTGCGAGGGGATCCCGCCGGGGAACGAGAACTGCCGGAAGAACCTCCGCAGGCCGTCGGGATCCGGGGTGATGTCGGGGTACAACTCGCCCCAGGTCCCCTCGAGCCAGGCGTTCGCGTTCATCGCCGGTCCGCCGTGCCCGGGGCCGCAGACGTAGAGCACGTCGCGGTCGGTCTCGGTGATGAGCGCGTTCAGGTGCGCGTACACGAGGTTCAGTGCGGGGGAGGTGCCCCAGTGCCCGAGGAGCCGGGGCTTGACGTCGTCCGGGTCGATCGGGCGCGTCAGCAGTGGGTTGTCGAGCAGGTAGATCTGTCCGACCGTGAGGTAGTTCGCGGCGCGCCACCAGGCGTCGATCGCCCGGATCCGGTCCGTGGTCGCGATGTGTGCGGGGGCCATGCCCCCACGCTACGGAACGGGGGACAGGAACCGCCCAGGAAATCGGTCCAATCCGTTCGGTGGGGGGTGTCGAACCACCAGTACAACCCGGGATTCACCCGGAGCGCTCACCAGCCGCACCTAGCTGGTTCTCCACCCCTGTCCGGGGTGTGTTCGGCGCGCACACTGCGAAAATCGCGCGCCGAGCGCGACCACGAAAGGAACGAACTCATGCGCAAGAGCCTGAAGACCTCGATCACCCTCGCCACCACGGGCGCCCTGGTGCTCGGTGGCGCCGCGTTCGGTGTGTCCGCCGCGCAGGCCGACGGCACCGTCCACACCGTCTCCTCGTCCTCGTCGAAGATCCCCGGCCCGGTCGCGTCGGTGCCGGAGGTCAAGGGCGGCAACACCGCCGTCGCGCTGGACAAGGGCTTCACCGACGCGCTGACCTCGCTGGGCCTGACCCCGGGTGTGTCGGGCAACGCGAAGCTGGAGAACGGGTCGGTGTCGTTCCCGATCACGGCCGGTTCGGTGACGTACTGGTCGCCGGACGGCAACTACCGCCCGTACGTGCAGGGGCTGCTGAACCACGACGACTCGGGCCTGACGCTCAAGGCCGGCGACACGACGGTGACGCTGGAGAACTTCGTGGTGAACCCGGGTTCGTCCAAGCTCTACGGCGACGTGCTGGTCAACGGCCAGGTCGCCGCGTCCAACGCGTACCTGTTCTCGCTGCACGGTGGCACGCTCAAGCCGCTGCAGCTCGAGGGTGACAACGCGATCCTGACCGGCACCACGGTCCACGTCTCCGACGACGCCGCGAAGCTGCTCAACAGCACCTTCAAGACCGACGCCGTCAAGGGCGGTCTCCTCGTCGGGACCGCAACCATCACCGCACAGATCAAGTAACACCCCCGCACCACACGAACGACGGCCGGCCCCGGAAGGGACCGGCCGTCGTTCGTGTGTGCAGGACCGGGAGGCGGGTGGCGGCCCGGTCGTGCCGGGCCGGTGGCGCGCTCGGTCGCGCGTGCTCAGTCGCGGCGGCGCCACCACCGGCGCGGTCGCGCCGCCCGCTCGGCCGCCTCCGCCACCTCGGCCGCCGCAGCCAGCCGGTCGCGTCGCCGGGCGGCCCAGGCCTCGACCTCGGCGTCGACGTCCCGCATCGGGGTCACCACCGGCGGGCCGCCGAGCAGCTGCCGTCTGGCCTCCTTCACCCGGGCGTTGAAGTCCACGAGCACCGCGCGGACGTCGTCCTCGGTCGCGAGGGCATCGAGGTGCCCGTCGAGCTCGGCGTCCTCGGTGCGCAGGGCGAAGGCGGGCGGGGCGATGCCGCGGATGTCCTCGCGCTCGATCTTCGCCTTGATCCACCAGTCCGGGTCGTGCCGGCCGTCGTTCCCGGGCAGCGGCTTGCCGTGGTACGGGTTGCCGTCGAAGACCCCGCGGCGCTCCGCCTGCTCGACGAGCATGCGCGCGTGCTGTCCGACGTCCTGCGCACGCAGCAGTCGGCGTTCCTCGCGGACCTCGTCCGGGTCCAGCGAGCCTCGCTCCACCTCGCTGTCGACGAGCTGCTGGTACCGGTACCGCGCGGCTCGTCGCAGCCGGTCCATCCGGGCATCGACGTCGTTCATGGTCGTCCCATGATGCAACGCACGGGCGACAGCGCACCCAGAAGTCCGCTCAGGAGGCGGCTCAGGAGGCGGCTCAGGACTCCGCCGCGACCTCCTCGATGGTCAGCGCCGCCTGGATCAGGGCGAGGTGCGACAGCCCCTGCGGGATGTTCCCCATGAAGTCGCCGTCCTCGCTGAGCATCTCGCTGAACAGCCCGACGTCGTTGGCCTGCTCGACCATCGCGTCCATGAGCTCGCGGGCGTCGTCGACCCGGCCGACGCAGGCCATCGCGGCGGCGAGCCAGAACGAGCACGCGACGAACGGCGACTCCTCGGCGTCCATCCCGGAGTACCGGTAGACGAGCGGGCCGCGCTGCAGCTGCTCCTCCACCGCCCGGATCGTCGACTCCATGCGCGGTCCGCGGTCGAACGACGACATCGCGTGGAGCAGGATCGACGTGTCCAGGGCGTCGCTGCCCGGGTACATCACGTAGTACCCGCGCTCCTCGTCCCAGCCGTTGTCGGCGACCCACTGTTCGATGAGCTCGCGGTTCTCGATCCACTTGTCGCGCGGGCCGTCGATCATCCCGGCGTCGTGGAGCTCGACCGCCGCGTCGAGCGCCTGCCAGCAGCCGATCTTGCTCGACACGTAGTGCTGCGTGTCCTGCAGCTCCCACATGCCCGAATCCGCCTCGGGCCAGCGGTGGCACGCGTCGTCGGCGAGCCGCTCGAGCACACCGGCCGTCTGCCGGTCGAGCACGTTCCCGGCCCGGACGTACTGCCGCAGGATCTCGAACACGTCGCCCCACACGCCGAGCTGGAGCTGGTCGCCGGCGCGGTTGCCGATCGTCACCGGGCCGATGCCCTTCCAGCCCGGGACGTCGCGTTCCTCGACCCCGTCGGTCTTCTCGCCGTTCAGGTCGTAGAAGATCGGCATGGTCTCGTCGTGCTCGGCGATGGTGCGCATCACCCACGACACGGCGGCGTGCGTCTCCTCGCGGAGCCCGAACCGGGTCAGGGCGTGCACCGTGTACGACAGGTCGCGGACCCAGGCGAACCGGTAGTCCCAGTTCTTGCCGCCGGTCCGGTCCTCGGGCAGGCTCGTCGTCGGCGCGGCCGCGATCGCACCGGTGGGCGAGTAGATGAGCAGCTTGAGGGCGAGGGCGCTCCGCTGCACGGCGTCGGCCCAGGGACCGTCGTACGAGAACGTCTCCGACCACGTCGACCAGTTCGCGATCGTGCGGTCGACCGCGTCGAGGGTGCGCTCCGGTTCCGGCAGGAAGATCGGTTCGTTCTCGGTGCCCACGATGGTCAGGATCGACTTCGACCCCTCGCTCGTGGTGAAGCGACCCGAGAAGCGCGGGCCGTCGTCGTGGATCGGCTCGAACCCGTGCTGCACGATGCCGATCGTGACGCCGTCGATGCCGATGACGGTCCCGTTCGCGGTGTCGAGGCGGTTCGGTTCCGCGGTGTTCAGCAGCGTGCCCGGCACCACGGCCCACTCCATCTCGACGCTGCCCGTGACGCCCTGCACGCACCGGCCGATCTCCGCCCACGGCAGGCGTCCGGCCACGCCGGTGACCATCGCGTCCGTGACGGTGCACGACCCGGAGTCGGTCGTCCACGTGGTGACGAGCACGTTCGTCCCGGGCAGGTACCGGCGTTCCACCGTCGCGTCACCGGTCGGCCGCAGCGCGACGTGACCACCGTGCTCGGCGTCGAGGATGCTCGCGAACACGGGCGGGGAGTCCATCGAGGGGATCGGCAGCCAGTCGATGCGACCGTCCAGCGCGATGAGCGCCACCGTGCGACCGTCGCCGATCGCACCGTAGGACCGCAGCGGCACGGAGCCGTCGGTGCGCTCCTCGTTGTCGTGCGCGTCTGGGGTGTCGCGGGTGCGTTCCGTCATGCCGCCAGCCTGCCCGCGACGTGGAGGTGACCATCAGCCGGACGTACCCCACCCCGGAGGGCCGAACCGGGCCTCCCGACTGCGACACGCCCGGGCGACTTGTGCACTCCGGGCGTGTCGCACTACTGTCGGTCCTCCTGCCCGCCCGGACACCCGACGGGCAGGCCCGCCCGGACAGACCCGGCGGGCAGCACCGCCCGCCCCGGGCACCTCGGAAGGACCGCCGTGCACACCGTGCAGCACCACGAACGCAGCGTCGAGCGCCAGCTCGAAGCGCTCGTCGTGCTGCCCGCGAAGCAGTACGCGAACCAGTCCCTCCGCGACCCCGCGTAGGCACGGCCCGTCTCCCGACGTCCCGTGCCCACCCGGCCCGGGGCGTCCTTCCCGTCGTTCCTCCACCGGTGCTCGGCACCGACCAGGAGGCGCGGGTCCCGCTCGCCCCGGACCGTCACCACCGACGGCCACCCGGCCGTCGTCGAACCGTCACGACGGAAAGGCACCCCCATGAAGAAGATCGACGACAAGCTCCTGAGCTGGGCCTCGCTGCTCGAGGAGAACACCGAGCAGCAGGCGCGCACGACGGCACGGATGCCGTTCGTGTTCCCGCACCTGGCGCTCATGCCGGACGCCCACCTCGGGCTCGGCGCGACCGTCGGGTCGGTCATCCCGACCCTCGGGGCCGTCATGCCCGCGGCCGTCGGCGTGGACATCGGCTGCGGCATGATCGCGGTCCGGACGCAGTTCACCGCCGGGGACCTGCCGGACGACCTGCAGCCCCTCCGCGAGCAGATCGAGCGGGCGGTCCCGCTGTCCGCCGGTGCATCGAACCGGAAGATCGTCGCGACCGCCGAGCCGCGGATCGCCGAGCTCGAGGCACTCGCCGAGCGGGCCGGGTTCGACCCGGCGGGCGTGCACGGCGGCTGGCGGAACCAGCTCGGCACCCTCGGGTCCGGGAACCACTTCATCGAGGTCTCGCTCGACGAGCAGGACCGGGTCTGGCTGTTCCTGCACTCGGGCTCGCGGGGCGTCGGCAACAAGATCGCGCAGCGGCACATCACGGTCGCCAAGCGGCTGATGCAGCGCTGGTGGATCCAGCTCCCGGACCCTGACCTGGCGTACCTGGTCGAGGGCACCCCGGAGTTCACGCGGTACGTCGCCGAGCTCGGGTGGGCGCAGCACTTCGCCCTGCTCAACCGCGAGGAGATGATGGACCGGGTCGTCCGGCAGCTGTCCGAGGTGCTCGGCACCGCGGTCGACGAGCAGGAGCGGATCAACTGCCACCACAACTTCACGCAGCGGGAGACGCACTGGGGCAAGAGCGTGTGGGTCTCCCGGAAGGGTGCGATCCAGGCCAAGGCCGGCCAGCCCGGGCTCATCCCCGGGTCGATGGGGACCGCGTCGTACGTCGTCGAGGGCCTCGGGAACAAGCCGTCGCTCGAGTCGTCCCCGCACGGCGCCGGTCGGTTGTTCTCGCGGTCCGCGGCGCGGCGGACGTTCACGCACGACCAGCTCCGCGAGGCGATGGTCGGGATCGAGTACCGGGACACCGACGCGTTCCTCGACGAGATCCCGGCCGCGTACAAGCCGATCGACCAGGTGATGGCGGACGCGACCGACCTGGTCGCGATCCGGCACACGCTGCGGCAGGTCGTCAACGTCAAGGGCGACTGACCGACGGACGGGAGGATCGTGGCGACCCCGCCACGATCCTCCCGTCCGGTGCGCGCAGCGGCGCGTCACGGACAGCGTGCCGCGGAGCGGGCACGCTGGTCAGGATGAGCGACCAGGCGGAACGGGCAGCGCGCGAGACCGGACGACAGGCGCGGCGCATCGCCGACAGCCGGTGGTTCGAGACCACCGCCCGCGCCGGGTTCGTCGGCAGCGGCATCGTGCACCTGCTCGTCGGGTACCTCGTGGTGCTGCTCGGCATCGGCAGCGCGTCCGGCGAGGAGACCGACCAGTCCGGCGCGCTCCAGCAGCTCGCCGCGGTCCCCGGCGGGATCGTGCTGCTGTGGGTCGTCGCGGTCGGCACCGCGGCGCTCGCCCTGCGCCTGGCGGTCGAGGCGGTAGTCGGCGGTCGGTCGGACAGCACCCGCGCCTGGGCCGCCCGCGCGAAGGACGCCGGCAAGGCCGTGGTCTACGGCGTCGTGTCGTACACGGCGGTGACCTTCGCGCTCGGTGCCGGCAAGAGCTCGAGCGGCTCGAGCCGGGGCGCCGCGGCGCAGGCCCTCGCGACGCCCGGCGGGGTGTTCGTGCTCGTCGCGGCCGGCGTCGTGGCGATCGCGATCGGTGTCAGTCTCGTCGTGACCGGGGTCCGTCGCTCCTTCCGCAAGCAGCTCGTGCCGCTGCCGAGCACCATCGACCGGCCCGTCACGGTGCTCGCGATCGTCGGCTACGTCGGCAAGGGCATCGCGGTCGTGGTCGTCGGCGTGCTCATCGTCGTGGCGGCGTTCCGGAGCGACCCGAGCCAGGCGACGGGGCTCGACGGGGCGTTCCAGGTGATCCACGGCATGCCGGGCGGTGGGGTCGTGCTCGTCCTGGTGGGCATCGGGTTCCTCGCCTACGGGGTCTACAGCTTCTTCCGCGCGAAGTACGCCCGCCTCTGACCGACGCCACGACGCCCGGCGGGGGTCGCGGACGCTGAACATGTTGGACGCGTGCGGAGGCGTCCACCGGTAGGGACGGAGCATGCACACCGACGCCACCTCCGGACCCGTGACCGTCTTCTGCGACGAGCAGGCCGTCCTCGTCGAGAGCATCGTCTGGGACCCCGAGCACGAGCGACTCCGCTGGACGGACATCACGCTCGGTCTGCTCACGACCGCCCGCGCCGACGGCACGGTCGAGTCGAGCGTCGCGTTGCCGCCGCCCCTCGCGAGCTTCCAGCCGCGGGCCACCGGCGGGTTCGTCGCCGCCCTCGGGGACACCGTCGTGCTCACCGACGCGCGCGGGACCGTCGAGCGCGAACTCGCCCGGGTCCGGCACGCGACGCCGGACATGCGCTTCAACGAGGGCAAGTGCGACCCGTTCGGCCGGTTCGTCGTCGGCAGCATGGACCTCACCGACCGCGACCCGGCCGGTGCGCTGTACTCGGTGGAGCCGGACGGATCGGTCCGGGTGCTCCGCGGTGGATTCGGCGTCACGAACGGCATCGAGTGGTCCGAAGACGGCTCCGTGATGTACGTCACCGACACCAGCACGCAGACGATCTACCGGGGGAGCTACGGGCCCGACGGGGAGCTCGGCGACCTCGAGCCGTTCGTCAGCGGTGCCGCGCACGACGGCCTGGTCCGCGACGACGAGGGGTGTCTCTGGACCGCGGTGTACGGCGGCGGCCGGGTCGAGCGCTGGAGCCCGGCCGCCGAGCACCTGGAGACCGTCGAGGTGCCGGCACCGAACGTCACCTCGGTGGCCTTCGGTGGACCCGACCGGTCGACGCTCTTCATCGGCACCGCGCGGGAGAACGCGACCGAGGAGCAGCTCGAGCGCGCGCCGCACTCCGGCGCCGTGTTCGCTGTGCGGACTCGCGTGCACGGCAGCCCGGCGTCCGCGTTCGGCGGCTGAACCGCGGGTATCGTGGGCGGTCGCCAGCAACACGGGAGGCCCACGTGCACGAGGACGACACCACCCCGCACACCCACGGGACCGCGCCCGGCGAGGGGAGCGCGCCGAGCGAGGGGAGCGCGCCCGACGGCGGCACGGCTGCGCCGGCACCGGACCCGGCCGGGCGGCTCGCGGACGCCGAGGACGCCGACGTCACGGTCGAGGTCGACCGGATCGCCGTCGACGGCACCTACGTCCGGGTCAGTTCGATCGGTCACCCGGGTGCGCGGGCGTTCGTGCTCGTCGCCGGGCTCGGCATCGCCGCGACCTACTACGAGCGGCTCGCCCCGCACCTCAACGAGAACGGCCCCGTGCACGCGCTCGACCTGCCGGGCTTCGCGGGCGTCCCGCGCTTCCGGGGTGCGGTGTCGATCGAGCGGTACGCCGACGCGGTCGAGCGGGTCCTCGACGACCTGGGGCTCGAGGACCCGGTGCTCGTCGGGCACTCGATGGGCACGCAGGTCGTCACCGAGGTCGCCGCGCGCCGACCCGAGCTGCGCGACCTCGTCCTCATCAGCCCGGTGGTCGACCGTCGCGCCCGGACGATCCGGCAGTCGGCCGGACGGTTCCTGCGTTCATCGCTGCACGAGCCGGCGGCGGTCCGTTGGCACGGCATCACGGCGTACGCGCTGTGCGGCTGGCACTGGTTCCGGAAGGTCCTGCCGCGGATGATCGCCTTCCCGATCGAGGACCGCGCGGCCGAGGTGCAGGCGCGGACGCTCATCGTGCGCGGTGAGCACGACGCCCTCGTCCCGCGGGACTGGGTGCGGAGCCTGGCGCGGGTCTTCCCGCACGCGGTCCTCCGCGAGGTCGTCGACGGTGCGCACTCCGTCATGCACGCGCAGGCGGACGCCGTCGCGCGGCTCGCGGTCGACCACGTCGCGGGGCGGATCACCGACCGCGGCGTGGGGTCGCTGCAGCGGGTCCGGGACACCACGACGTCGTCCGACCTGGCGCGGCTCAGCGCGAAGGAGGCGTGGCTGGTCCTGAAGTCCCGCTTCATCGAGCTCGCCGGGATGGCGCGGGGGGACGACGGTGCGCTCGAGCAGGCGAAGTCCGCGCACGCGGTCGCGATGGCGGACGGAGACGGCATCCCGGTCGACCCGGAGGACCGCCGCGAGGTCGTCGACGAGGTCGCGCCCGAGGTGCGGGGCCGGTAGCCGCCTCCCGCTGACGGTCCGGCAGGTGGTGCCGGACGCACGGGACTGCAGGCCCGGTGCCGGTCCGTCGGACCGGCACCGGGCCTCCGGTCGGGTCGCCCTGGTGCGGGCCTACGCGTCCGCGGTGATGCGTCCGGGGAGCATGTCGCGCGTCAGCGCGTGCGCCTCGGCGAGCACCTTGCGGGCGTCGTCGGTCTTGTCCCAGACGTTCCAGAGCAGGACGCCGCGGACCGTGTCGTCGTCGTCCAGGTAGTAGACGACGCCGGTGACGTTCGGCTCCTGCCAGTCCTCGACGGTGTGCAGCTTCGTCGAGACCTGCCCGACGGCCTCGTAGCCCATGTCGAAGACGTCCGAGTAGAACATCGGCGTGTGGTCGTAGGTCTCGTCCGCGTCGGCGAGGTTCCGGCCGGCCTGGCGCCCCTGCTGCTGCGCGTTGTCGACGTGCTCGACGCGGCGCGTGCCGAGGATCCGGTCCGGGTACTCGGCGACGTCGCCTGCCGCGAACACCGACTCGTCGTCGGTGACCAGCGTCGAGGACACCACGATGCCGTCGTCCACCGTCAGGCCCGCGTCGGCGGCGAGCTGCGTCTGCGGCTCGATGCCGAGACCGACGACGACCGCATCCGCCTCGAGCACGGAGCCGTCGTCGAGCGTCAGGGTGACGCCGCCCGCCGTCTGCGTGCCGGACTCGACGCGGCGGCCGAGGCGCAGCTCGACCCCGTGGTCGACGAAACGCTGCTGGAACGCGTGCGCGAGCCCGTCGGGGAACATCCGCGCGCCCACGGTCTCGTCGGGGTCGACGAGCGTGACCTTCGCCCCGTTCTGCACGACGCCCGACGCGATCTCGGTGCCGATGTACCCGCCGCCGACGACGGCGACGTGCGCCCCGGCGTCCGCGAAGGCCCGGAGCTTCCGGTAGTCCGCCGCGCTCCGGTAGTCGAGGACGCGGTCCGACGGCTCGAGTCCCGGCAGGCCGCGGGGCTTGCCACCGGTGGCGAGCAGGAGTCGCTCGTAGCCGTGGGTCTGGCCGTCGGCGGTCGTGACGGTCTTCGCCGCGCGGTCGATCGCGGTCACCGCGGACCCGAGCACGAAGGTCGCGCCGGTCTCCTCGGTGTGCAGGTCGACCTTCTCGTCCCAGTCGAACTCCGGGTCGGTCCAGAGCTTCTTCGACAGGGCCGGGCGGGCGTACGGGCGGTCGTGCTCCTCGCTGAGGATCCCGATCGAGCCGTCCTGGTCGATCTCGCGGATCCCGCGGGCTGCGGCGTCGGCGACCATGCCGCCGCCGACGATGAGGTACCGGAAGTCGGTCATGTGCGTCCCTCGTGTGGGTGGGTGTCTAGATGGTGGCGACCGAGCCGGAGTCGACCCGGTAGTTCGACCCGTTGACGAAGCTCGCGAGGTCGGAGCACAGGAAGGCGACGACGTTCGCGACCTCCTCGGGCTCACCGCGGCGGCCGAGCTCCATGTACGGGCGCTGCTCGTCGAGGAAGCTCGTGATCGCCTCGTCGAAGGACGTGCCCCGCTCCTTCGCCCGCTCGTCCATCATCGCGTCGGTCATCGGCGTGTGGATGAAGGCGGGGCTGACGGTGTTCACGAGCAGCCCCTCGGACGCGTACGAGCGGGAGAGTCCCTTCGCGAACGACAGCACGCCCGCCTTCGCGGCGCAGTACGGCAGCTCGTCGTCGTACGGCTGGGACGCGTCCTCGGACACGAGGTACACGATCCGGCCCCAGCCGCCGTTCCGCAGGTCCGCGATGAACTCGCGGGTGATGCGGACCGGGCCCATCAGGTCGACGTCGATGGTGTCGAGCCATCCCTGTTCGTCGACCTCGTGGAACAGGCCCTGCGCGCCGGTGATGCCCGAGGACTGCACGAGGATGTCGATCTCGCCGACGGCGTCGCGCACCCGGTCGTGCAGTGCGGCGAGGCTCCCGGCGTCGGTCACGTCCGCGGCGAAGGCGAAGAGCTTGCCCGGAGGCGCCTCCAGCTGGTCCGCGCTGGTGTCGAGACGGCCCTGGTCGAGGTCGGTGACGACCACGGTCGCACCCTCCGCGAGGAGGATGCGCGCCGTGTTCCAGCCGATGCCGGAGTCGCCACCGAAGACCAGGGCGGTCCTGCCCTGGATCCCGAGGTCCACGGTCAGGCGTGCGTCGAGGCCTCGGCGGTCGCCGGGCTCGTGGCCGACGCGAGCGGCGTGCGCGGGGCACGGTTCTCGGCGGAGACCATCCAGGCGAGCTGCTCGAGGCGCTCGATGAACCCGTGCAGCAGGTCGGCGGTCGTCGGGTCCTCGTCGTCGACCTCGTCGTGCACGTCGCGCATGGTGCCGGTGGCCTGGTACAGGCGCAGGGTCACGAGGTCGATCGCGTCGTGCGTGGTGACCTCGCCCTCGGGGAAGGCGTCGAGGTGGCTGGTCGCGGCGACGGTGGCCGAGCGGCCGTCCGGCACGGCGTACAGGGCGCGCATGCGCTCGGCGGTGTCGTCGGCGAACTCACGTGCGGCGTCGACGATCTCGTCGAGCTGCAGGTGCAGGTCGCGGAAGTTGGTCCCGAGGATGTTCCAGTGGGCCTGCTTGCCCTGGAGGTGCAGGTCGATGAGGTCGACGAGGACGGCCTGGAGGTTCTTGGCGAGCGTGTCCGATGCGTGCATGATCGGCTCCTTCCGGATCGGTGCTGACCCTTCCGGTCTACGCGGTCCAGCCCGCACGGTTCCCAGAGCCCGTGGACGGAGGTGTCCCCCGCGGAGGACTCAGTGGGCCGGTGCGGCGTCGACCTGGTCGACGGCACCGCGCATGCGCTCCAGGAACGTCGCGACCACGCGGGCCTCGTCGGCGGTCAGGCCCTCGGCGATGGACATCATCCGGCGGTGCATGACCCCGAGGGTCGCGCGGACCTCGTCGTCGGTCTCGGTCGTCGGGGTGATGACGAGCGCGCGGCGGTCGGTCGGGTGCGGGTCGCGGCGCACGTGGTTCGACTTCACGAGCCGGTCGATCAGGATCGTCGTCGACGCGGACGAGATCTTCAGGTAGGCCGCCAGGTCCTTCGGCTTCACGATGCGGCCGGCGCGCTGCGCCTGCAGCAGGTACCGGACCGCCAGCAGGTCGGTCTCGCCCATGCCCATCGAGTCGCGGGTGCGGCGGCGCATGGCGGTCTCGGCGGCGCGGTAGCGGCGGAGCGCGTTGAGCACGGCGACACCGCGCTGGGTGGCGTCGTCGTCGGGGAACCAGTACCCCGACGCCTCCGTGATCTCCTGCGTCGACATGGCGTTCAGGGTAACCCCTCTGGTATCTCGCCTGTCTAGCGGTCCGTCGTCACGAGCGGACGGGAGGCACGGTGCCAGCTGGCACCGCGCCTCCCGTCCGTCCCGTGGTCGCGATCCGACGCGACCGGGTGGCGACTGCGGAATCAGGCCGCGACGGGCTCCGCAGCGGCCTCGGCGAGCGCGCGCAGCGCGCCCTGGACGAGCTCGACGACCTCGGCGTCCTCACGGGGGTGCGTCTCGGCGAAGCGGACGACGGACTGCGGGATGGCGACCTTGACGTCCTCGAGGACGCGTGCACCCGCGATGCCGGCGGCCTTGCGCGCGTCGTCGTGTGCCCAGACGCCGCCGTACTGGCCGAAGGCGGACCCGATGACGGCGAGCGGCTTGCCGGACAGCGGCGAGGCGCCGAACGGACGCGAACCCCAGTCGAGCGCGTTCTTCAGCACGGCCGGGATCGTGCCGTTGTACTCGGGCGTGACGAGCAGCACGGCGTCCGCGTCGGCGACCGCCTGGCGGAACGCGACGGCGGCGGCCGGCGGGGTGTCGCCGTCGATGTCCTCGTTGTAGAAGGGCAGGTCGACGATGCCGTCGAAGGTCGAGAGCGTGATGCCCTCCGGAGCGTGCTGGTCGGCCGCCTCGGCGAGCTGGCGGTTGATCGAGCCGGCGCGGAGGCTGCCGACGAGGACGAGGACGTTCGTCATGGAGATCCTTTCTCTCGGGACACGAATGGTGTCAGGAACAACCAATGAGCCGGCTGGGTCACCCATTCCCGACACGGCCCCGGCTCGGTAGGTTGACCGGGTGAGCACCCCTCGGACGCCCGCCAGCACACCCCGCACGACCGACCCGGACTGGTGGCGGCAAGCCGTCGTCTACCAGGTGTACCCGCGGAGCTTCGCGGACACGGACGCCGACGGCCTCGGCGACCTCGCCGGGGTGACGAGCCGCGTGCCGTACCTCGCCGCGCTCGGCGTCGACGCGATCTGGCTGTCCCCGTTCTTCCCGTCGCCGCTCGCCGACGGCGGGTACGACGTGGCGGACTACCGCGACGTCGACCCGCGACTCGGGACGCTCGCCGACGCGGATGCCCTGCTGGCCGCCGCGCACGAGCACGACCTGCGGATGATCGTCGACATCGTGCCGAACCACACCTCCGACCAGCACGAGTGGTTCCGGGCGGCGCTCGCCGCGGAACCGGGGTCGCCGGAGCGCGCGCGGTACGTGTTCCGCGAGGGCTCCGGACCCGACGGGTCGCTGCCGCCGAGCGACTGGGTCTCGAACTTCGGCGGGAGCGCCTGGACCCGGGTGCCGGACGGGCAGTGGTACCTGCACCTGTTCGCGCCGGAGCAGCCCGACCTGGACTGGTCGAACCCCGAGGTCCGCGCCGACTTCGAGGACACGCTGCGGTTCTGGTCCGACCGCGGGGTCGACGGCTTCCGCGTGGACGTCGCGCACGGGCTCGCGAAGGACCTGTCGAC
This sequence comes from Curtobacterium citreum, assembly GCF_006715175.1. Taxonomy (NCBI): domain Bacteria; kingdom Bacillati; phylum Actinomycetota; class Actinomycetes; order Micrococcales; family Microbacteriaceae; genus Curtobacterium; species Curtobacterium citreum. The sequence goes on from NZ_VFMQ01000001.1 coordinate 514,998, forward strand.
GCCGTACCGGCACTCGGACGAGCAGGCGCTGCCGCTCGACGGCTCGGACCCGCTGTACGACCGCGACGAGGTGCACGAGATCTTCGCGACCTGGCGGACCGTGCTCGACGAGTACGATCCGCCCCGCGCCGCCGTCGCCGAGGCCTGGGCGCCGGCGCCGCGCCGCGTGCTCTACGCCAGGCCGACCGAGCTCGGGCAGGCGTTCAACTTCGACCTGCTCGAGTCACCGTTCGACGCCGACTCGTTCCGCACGATCGTCGAACGGAACCTCGCCGCGTCCGCCGAGTCCGGAGCGTCGAGCACGTGGGTGCTCTCGAACCACGACGTCGTCCGGCACGCGACCCGGTACGGGCTGCCCGACGGCACCGACACCGACGCCTGGCTGATGACCGACGGCACCGACCCGGTGCTCGACCGGGAGCGCGGGCTCCGGCGTGCGCGGGCGGCGACGCTGCTCGTGCTGGCACTCCCGGGCTCGTCGTACGTCTACCAGGGCGAGGAGCTCGGCCTGCAGGAGGCCGCGGCCATCCCGCACGCGCAGCTGCAGGACCCGAAGTGGCTGCGCACCGGGCACACGGTCAAGGGTCGGGACGGCTGCCGCGTGCCGATCCCGTGGACGCGCTCCGGGCCGTCGTTCGGCTTCGGCGACACCGCGCCGCACCTGCCGCAGCCCGAGGACTTCGGCGCGTGGTCGGTGGAGGCCGAGGACGGCGCCGCGGGGTCGACCCTCGAGCTGTACCGCGCGGCGACGGCGGCCCGGCGTCGGCTGCAGCGCGGCGAGGAACTGCACTGGGTCGAGGCGGGCGACGGCGTCGTGGCGTTCGCGCGGCACGACGGCTGGCGGTCCGTGACGAACTTCGGGACGACGCCGGTGCCGATGCCCGCGGGCGCGGTCGTCGTCGCTTCTGGGCCGCTCGACGACGAGCACACGCTGCCTGGTGAGACGACGGTCTGGCTCAGCTGACCGACGGGCTCCTTCCTCCCCAAGCCGCCGGCGGCGGGCGGCTCTCCACAGTGTGCGGCGCACGCCGTCGGCGGATGCTCCCCGATCGCGACGATCGGGGCATGAACCGACACACATCCCCATCCGGCGGCCCACCCGCCGCATCCGCCGCGCCCGCTGACCGTCCTGCCCGACCCGCGACGGACTGCTCGAGGCGCTGGTGGCGCCGACGGCCCGGACTGGTCGCCGCCGGCGTGGCCACGGCGCTCGGCCTGCTCGGCGGACCCGCGGTGCTCGTCGCGCCGTCGTCCGCCGGCTCGCTGCCCTTCCCCTACGTCGCCGACTTCTCGGACGTCGCCGGTGGCACTCTGAGCGGGGACGCCGCGATCGTCGACGGACGGCTCCGGCTGACCGACGACGAGCTCAGCCAGGCGGGGGCGTGGTCCACGGACGACACGTTCTCGTCCGACCTCGGGCTCGACATCGAGTTCGACTACGCGATGTACCACGAGGGCACGCGTGCGGGGGCGGACGGACTGCTGCTGTTCCTCGCCGACGGCGCCGCACCGCAAGGCGTCGGCCAGTCCGGTGCCGGCCTCGGGTACGCTTGCCGCTTCCACGAGACCCAGGGCGGGGACCACCCCTGCGACCTGCCCGGACTGCCCGGGGCCTTCGCCGGCATCGCCATCGACCGGTACGGCAACTTCTCGCTGCCGCTCAACCTGTCCGGCCCCGGCGCCGCACCGGACTCGGTGGTGGTCCGCGGATCGGGCGACGGACTCGACGGCTACCGGTACGTCGCCGGCACCGACGTCCCGCGCGGCGTCCAGACCGACGGACCCGAACCCCGGACCGTACGGGTGACGCTGCTGCCGCAGGACGACGGCGGCCTCGCGCTCACGGTCCGGCTCGAGACCGAGGCCGGTGCGCTCCGGACCGTCCTCGACCAGGTGCCGCTCCACGGCGACGGCCAGGCGCCGCTGCCACCGACGCTGCGGCTCGGGTTCGCGGCGTCGACCGGCAGCTACGTCGACGTGCACGAGATCGACGAGCTCCGGGTGCAGGTGCCGGTCGACCTCGCCGTCGACCAGGACCTGGCACCGGAGGTCACCGCGGGCGAGCAGGTCCGCTGGGACGTCGTCGCGCGCGATGCCGGGCCGAGTGCATCGGACCCGAGCCGCCTGACGGTCGACGTGCCGGCAGGGCTGCGGGACGTCTCCTGGACGTGTCGTGGGGTCGACGGCGGCACGTGCGGCGCCGGCAGCGGGACGGGTGCGGTGTCCACCGACCTCGGGCTCCCACGGGGTGCCGGTGCGGTGGTCACCGTGACCGGTACGGTCCCGGACGACGCGACCGGCACCCTGACGAGCCGTGCGGTGCTCGAACCGGCGTCGGGGCTCGCCGACACCTTCGTCGACGACAACGTCTCGGTGGCCGAGACGCGTGTCCGGGACGACGACGGACCCGGACCGGGACCCGTCGCGCGGCTCGGCACCGAGAAGTCCGTCGAGCCCGCGACCGACGTCCACCCGGGCGACGAGCTCACCTACGCGCTCACCGCCCGGAACGACGGGACCGTCGACGCCGAGCGCGTGGGCGTCACGGACGAGCTGCCCGCCGCCGTGCGCTTCACCGGGTCCGACGACGACTGCACGGCGGACGGACAGCTCGTGACGTGCCGGTCGGCGGACACCCTCGCGCCGGGGGAGCGTCGTACCTTCACGATCCGGACGGTCCTCGACGAGACCTACCGCGGGGACGGTTCCGACGTGGTCAACGTCGCGACGGCGACCTCGCCGTCCGACCCGGACGGGGGCGACCCGTCACCCGGCGTCGCGGTCGGGGTGGTCGACCCCGGCGACGGAGACGGGGGTACTGACGGCGACGGCGGCGGGACGAGCGCCTCGCCCGGACCGGCCACGGACACAGCAGGACCTGGCGCCGGCGGACGCGGCCCCGGATCCGGACCAGGACGTGGCGGGTCCCTCGCCTACACCGGTTCGTCCGGCCTCGGTCTGCTCGCGCTCGTCGGTGCGGCGGTGACGGCGCTCGGCATTACGGGCTGGTGGGCGGTCCGACGCCGCAGGGCGCGCACGGACACGACGGACCCGGCCGGCGGCTGACGGGGCTGACCGGCTGGTGGCCGGAGTGCGGCGGCTCGGTGCTCCCTCAGCGCCGGCCGCCGCCGTCCGGTCGGCTCGCAGCGGGCACGGCGGTACGATTGGGCCACCACCCGCATGCCCGAAAGAGGTCTCGTGTCCGACTCCGTCGACGACGCCGACGAGCGCGCGCGGTACTGGCCGATCCCCGTCCTCCGGGCCGTCCCAGCCGCGGTCGTCGCCGTCGTCATCACCTTCTCCGCCAACCACGCCGCCGGCTACGGGCTCGTGCTGTTCGGCGCCGTCGCCCTCGTCGACGCCGTCGTCCTGGCGGTCGCGGGTACCCGCCGGCTGACGGACGACCCACGGTCGCGGCGGACGACACTGGTGCACGCGGGCATCGACGTCGTCGCGGCGGTCGCGGCCTTCGCGACGAGCAGCCTCGGTCTGCCGGCGTTCATCGCGGTCGTCGTGGCCTGGGCGATCCTGTCCGGGGCACTCGAGCTCACCCAGGGACTGCGAGCACGCAGTCGGTCCCCGTTCGCCCGCGACTGGACGACCATCGGCGGCCTGACCCTGCTGCTGGCCGTCGCCTTCCTGCTCACCCCGCCGGACTACTCGCAGCGGCTCGGCGGCATCGAGAAGGTGTCGGGCACCCTCGACGCCTCGATCGTCCTCGTCGGCCTGCTCGGCGCCTACCTCGCCATCGCGGCGGTCTTCCACGTGATCGCCGGACTCTCGCACAAGTGGGGAACGGCGGCGCCGACCGCAGCCCCGGACGGAGCACCCCACGCATGAACGCCCCCAGCCGTCGCGACCGTCTCCGTCCGGCGGAGCTCCTCGTGATCTCCGCGATCGTCGCCGTGTTCATCGGCCTCGTCGTGCTGTTCTCGACGCGGGAGTTCGTGCTCGCCCTGGTCTTCCTCGGCATCGCCTTCATCGTCGTCGTGGTGGTCCTCGCGATGCTGCAGCTCGCGTCGTCGAGCGACCAGGACGACAACGACATGCTCGGTGGGCACAAGGCCCCCGGTGAACGCGTCGAGGGCGACGACTTCCACTGACGTCCGCCCAGCCCGCCCGGCCCGGGGCCCGCGGCTGACGCAGGCACGACACGCCCGAGGTCACGAATCGTGAACGGTCCTGTCAGGACCGCGGGTCCTGCCGACATCTCCAGGGTGAGGGAGGTGGGGTGTGGACGTGACCACGGAGACGGACGCGGTGCTCGTCCGGGCGATGGCCACGGGCGACCGTGGCGCGCTCGCCCGCGCGTTCGACCGCTACGCCGCGACCCTCACCCGGTACACCTGGGCGCTCGCGGATGACCGGCAGGACGTCGAGGAGGTCGTGCAGGACGCCTTCCTGACGCTCTGGCAGCGCTCGCCGACGCTCGAACTCCCGGCGGACACGGTGCTGCCGTGGCTGCTCGTGGTGTGCCGCAACCTGGCGTTCAACGCGGGACGGAAGCGCACCAAGCACCGCGCCGACGAGCTGCCCGAGACCCTGGCGACCCCGTCCGACCACGGGGAGGCCGCCGAGACGCTCCGCTGGGTGCGCGCCGAGATCGCGGCGTTGCCCGAACTCGACCGGCGCATCTGCGAGCTGTGCCTGCTCGAGGGGCACTCGTACGCCGAGGCCGCGGAACTCCTCGGTCTGTCCGTCGGCGCGGTCACCCAACGCGTCTCCCGCAACCGTCGTCGACTCAAGAAGGTGGTGATGCACGATGAACACTGAACCCCCTGAGGGAGACGACCTGCAGCGCATGCTCGTCTCGATGAAGCAGCACGTCCTCGAACGCGCCACCCCGCGGCCGGCCCGGCGACGCGGACGGTCCGGCATCGTCGTCGGCGTCGTGGCGCTGCTCGCGCTCGGCACGGCGACCGGTGCGGTCGCGTTGACGCTCACGCAACAGGACCGTCCGGCGGCAGCGCCCGCGCAGACGCAGCAGCCCGAGCCGGCGCCGTCGGCGACGACCCCGAGCTCGGCGCCGATCACCGGCCGGCCGACACCCCGGCCGACGTCGACCCCGGACACGGTGGCGTCCGTCCCGACCGACTGCCGGGCGATCGTGCCGGCGTCGGACTACGACCGCCTGTTCGGCGACGCGCCTTTGATGCAGGTGTTCCCCGACCCGGGGAGTCCCGCCGCGAACCAGATCCAGGCGGAGAAGGATTCGACGAGGCGGGATCCGCTCGCCGGGCCGACCACCCTGTACTGCCTCTGGCGTGACTCCCAGGCGGACATCACAGGGCTGGCCGTGACGCTCGGCACGGGAACGCCCGAGCAGATGGCCGAGCTGGAGCGGACGACGTTCCAGGGCTGGTCGCCGACCTGCGACGAGCGCGACGGCATCCGGACGTGTCGCGCCGTGCGGAGCGACCCCCAGTACGGCACGGACTGGGCGCGCACGACGTACGTCCGCGGGGACACCTGGTTGGTCATCGACCAGTCGAACTTCCCGACGAACGGGCTCCTGCCCGCGATCGTCGGGGAGGTCTGGGGGGACTGACGGCCTGGAGGCACGTGGCGGGCCCCGCCCCGTGCCTCCAGTCCGTCGGTGGGTCCCGTCAGGCCGCCCGCCGGGCCGCGACGACGTCGCGGGCCAGCGCCCGCGTCGCGCGGTTGGGTTCCGGGTCGGTCCGCATCGCCAGCCCGATCCGCAGCGGCGCGACGTCGTCCTCGAGCTCCAGCACCGCGCCGTCGTGCTGCACGCCGGAGTCCGGCACGACCCCGACACCGAGCCCGGCGGTCGCGAACCGCACCACGGCGGGCATGTCGTTCATCTCCGCGACGATGCGGCGCCGGATCCCGAGCCGGTCGAGAGCCGCGTCCAGGATGATCCGGTTGCCGAACCCGTGCGCCGTGTCGATGAACGGCTCGCCGGCGAGCTCGGCGAGCCCGACCGACGTCCGTCCCGCGAGCGGGTGGTCGGACGCCACGAACACGCGGAACGGCATCTCCCGCAGCGGCTCGACCGTGATGCCCGGCGGCACCGCGGGCAACCCCGTGTAGGCGAGGTCGAGTCGTCCGGCCACCAGGTCGTGGACGAGCCCGGTCGTCCCGGTCGGAGACGTCATGAGCTCAACCACGACGAGGGGGTGGCGCTGCCGGAACCGACGGAGGACCCCGGTGAGGTCGACGATGTCCATGCTCGTGAAGATCCCGAGCCGGACCCGTCCGCGCAGGTCGGCGTCGTCCACGGTGGCGAGGTCGCGCATACGGTCGAGGGCGTCCAGGGCGGCCCGGGCGTGGGGGAGCAGGTCCTCGCCCGCGGCGGTGAGGACGGTCCGCCGGCCCGTCCGGTCGAACAGCCGGACACCGAGCGAGCGCTCCAGCGAGGCGATGCCCGCCGAGACGGTCGACTGCGCGGCCCACAGGCGCTCGGCGGCGCGGGTCACACTGCCCTCGGCGGCGACGGCGACGAACTGTTCGAGCAGACGGGTCTCCACCCGACGAGTATCGACCAGGTCGATGGTGGCCATCAAGGAGAACCGTTGGACTCGATGCCACCTGCGGGACGACCATCGAGGCATGTCCTCGACCACCGCTCCCGCTCCCGCCGCCGCTGCCGACCGGGTCCCCGCCCCTCGGGGGCACCGCGCGCACACCCGGCGCCGGCACGGCTTCGGCTTCTGGGCCGTCGCGTTCGCGTTCCTGGCGGTCATGGCCTTCGCCACCGTCCCGGCCCCGCTCTACGTGATCTACCAGGCGCGGGACGGCTTCCCGACCTTCACCACCACCGTGGTCTTCGCGGCCTACGGGGTCGGTGTCGTGGCGTCGCTCTTCCTCGCCGGGCACCTCAGCGACGTGCACGGACGCCGCCCCCTCGTGCTGGTGTCCGTGGCGCTCGAACTCGTCGCCGCGGTGCTGTTCCTGCTGTGGGACGACGTGACCGGGCTGGTCGTGGCCCGCCTCGTGACCGGCCTCGGGGTGGGGCTCCTCACCGCGACGGCCACCGCACACCTCGGCGAGCTCCGCGTCCGGGCCACCGGGTCGGACGCGTCCGCGAAGGGCGCGAGCGTGGCGGCGGGGGCGGTGAACCTCGGCGGGCTGTCGCTCGGTGCGCTCGTCGGCGGGGCGCTCGCCGAGTTCGTCGGTCAGCCGCTCGTCGTGCCGTACGTCGTGTTCGTGGTGGCGCTGGTCGTCGCGTTCGTCGTGGTGCTCGCGGCGCCCGAGACCGTCGACCGTCCGGAGCAGCCGGTGCCGTACCGACCGCAGCGGATGCAGGCGCCCGCTGGGCAGGCCGGGGCGTTCTGGGCCGCCGGGACCGCGGCGTTCGCGGCGCTCGCGGTGCAGGGGCTCTTCACCTCGGTGGCGCCGACGTTCCTCGCGACGACGTTCCACGTGACCGACCGGCTCGCGGCCGGGGCGACCACGTTCGGGGTGTTCGCGGCGAGCGCGGTGTCGCAGATCGTCTTCGCCCGGCTCGCGCAGCGTCGGCAGGTCCAGCTCGGGCTGGTGCTCCTGGTCGTCGGGCTCGCGGTCCTCGCGGTCGCCGCCGTCGTGCTGCAGGTCGGCGGGTTCATCGGTGGCGGGGTCGTCGCCGGAGCGGGCGTGGGGCTGCTGTTCCGCGCGTCGATCGCCCGTGCCGGGTCCCTCGTCGGCCCCGAGCAGCGCGGCGGTGTGCTGGCGGCGACGTTCCTGATCGCCTACGCGGGGCTCACGGTCCCGGTGGTGGCGGTCGGCGCGGCGCTCCTCGTGGTCCCGACGCTACCGGTGCTGCTCGGTTACGTGGTCTTCGTGGTCGTGCTCGCCCTGGTGGCGGGTGTCCGGCTGGCGGCCAACGCCGAGTAGGACGCAGCCGCACGGGCCCCGCCGGCGCCGGGCGGCCCGGCATACTGGGGGCATGGCCCGGAAGCGCACACGACCAGCCCTCGCCGGCCTCGCCGCGGTCATCGCCGGCGGCCTGGTCGCCGCCGGGGTCGTGCTGACGACCGAGCGGAGCGGGGACGACCCGGCCCCCGGCAGCGGACCCACCGCGACGACCGCCACCGGCGCGGCGGAGGCCCCCGACGAGGTCACCGTCACGATCCCGCGCGAGGGCCCCGACCTGCCCGGCGCCGACGTGCTCGACCAGTGCCGGTCGAGCAGCCGCCAGGTCGTCGCACGCTACGAGACGGCCGCGCTCGGCGAGGTCGTCCTGCAGTGCGGGACGTCGGCCCAGGGCTACGAGCACATCCGCGTCCGGCACACCCGCGACTGGCAGGACGTCGTCGCCGGACACGGCAGCCGGGACTGGGACGACGCGATGCTCACCGCGGTGCAGACCGCACTCGGTTCCCCGCGGGACGGGTACCCGGTGGACGCCGGCGACGGCAAGGTCTGCTTCGCCGCACCGGTCCGCTTCGACGACGGCTCCCGGCCCGACGACGAGCCCTTCGTCACGGTCATCGTCTCGGCGACCACCGACCGGGTGATCACCGCCTACCCGACCCGCGACGACGGCTGCTGACGCCGACCGACACCGGCACGTCCTACGCGTGCACCTCGTGCTCGTGCCGCCGGTGCGACACCGGCTCGAGCTGGAACGTCGAGTGCTCGACCGGCACGTCGAAGTGCTCCGCGACGCACTGCTGCAACGCGTCGAGGATTCGCGGTGCGTGCGCCGTCGAGAAGCAGTGGTCGTCCACGACGACGTGCGCCGTCAGGTTCGGCACCCCGGTCGCGACGAGCGTCGCGTGCAGGTCGTGCACCGCGATGACGTGGTCGAGCTCCAGGATGTGCGCGCGCACGTCGTCCAGGTCGAGCCCTGGAGGCGTCGACTCGAGCAGGACGTTCGCGGTCTCCCGCAGCAGCCGGACCGCGCGCGGCAGGATGAGCAGCCCGATCAGGATCGCGGCGACGGAGTCCGCCCGTTGCCACCCCGTCAGCCCGAGGACGACGGCCGCGGCGATCACCGCGACCGAGCCGAGCGTGTCGTTCAGGACCTCGAGTCGTGCGGCGCGGGACGTGAACCCCTCGCCGGAGGCCCGGAGCAGCACCGCGTACGCCACCAGGTTCCCGACGAGTCCGACGACGCCGAACACCAGGAGCGGTCCGGCGTGCACCTCGGCCGGGACGAACAGCCGCTGGACCGCGGAGATCACCACGTAGACGCCGACCGCGAGCAGGATCGCCGCCTGCGCCGTCGCCCCGAGCACCTCGGCCCGCTGGTACCCCCAGGTCCGCTGGGCGGTGGGGGAGCGCCGGGCGAGCCGCGTCGCGACGAGTCCGATGCCGAGACCGCCCGTGTCGACGACCATGTGCCCGGCGTCGACGAGCAGTGCGAGCGACCCGGTCAGCACCGCCCCGACGACCTCGGCCAGCAGGATGCCCGCCGAGATGCAGAACGCGACCAGGAGTGCCCGCTCGGAGGCGTGTCCGTGCGTGTGCCCGTGGTCGTGACCCATGCCCTCGATCGTAGGCAGTCGCACCGACGACGTGCCAGGCTCGGCACGTGACCGTGTCGCCGTGGCAGCTGACGATCCCGCCCGACGTGCTGGCCCGGCTGCACCCGCGGCTCCGCACGTACTTCGGTCCGGTCCCGGCCGGTGACGTCGGTCGCGGCGAGGGCGTCTTCGCCGTGGTCGGCACACCGCGACGCTGGCTGTGGCCGGTCCTCGCGTGCCTCGCCCACGAGGGGGTGCTGTTCCCGGTCTGGGAGCGGGACGTCCCGTTCACGGTCGAGAACCGCCCGGCTCGCGTCGGTCGCGGGGCTGCGGACGGCCGGCAGGCTCAGATCGCCGTGGTCGCGCGCCGCACCTTCCGGTTCCGCTCCGGGTCCCGCACGATGGTGGACGCGATCGCCGCCGGACCGGACGGGCTGGTCGACCACCTCGGGCGCCGCGGGCGTCTCAGTGCGCTGCTGCGCGCCGAGGTCGACGCGACCGGGCCGGGGGCGGGTGCGCTCCGGCTGGTCTCCACCCGGGTGTCGTTGCGGGCGTTCGGGCGCGACCTGGTCGTCCCGGCCCGCGTCGCGCCGCGTGTGACGCTCGTGGAACGATTCGATGACGATGCCGACGTGCAGCGCGTGTCCCTGGTGCTCCACGCGCCGGTGCTCGGCACGCTGTACCGGTACGAGGGGACGTTCCGCTACGCGGTCGAGCCCGACACCGGTCGACGAGGGGATGGCTGATGGCACCGGAGCAGCCGAGAGTGGTCATCGCGGGGGCGAGCGGCTTCGTGGGGCGGTACCTGCAGGACGCCTTCCGCGACGAGGGCTACGAGGTCGTCACGGTCGGACGCTCCGGCGACGCCGTGTGGGGCAACACCATGCGCATCCGCGAGCTCGTGGACGGCGCCGCGCTCGTCGTGAACATGGCGGGCAAGAGCGTCGACTGCCGCTACGGCCGCCGCAACCGCGCGGAGATCCTGCGGTCGCGGGTCGACACGACGCTCGAGCTGGCCGAGGCGATCCGGACCGCCGAGCACCCGCCGCCGCTCTGGCTGAACGCATCCACCGCCACGATCTACCGGCACGCCGACGACCGTCCGCAGGACGAGGACACGGGTGAGCTCGGCGAGGGCTTCTCGGTCTCGGTGGCCCGGGCGTGGGAGCGCGCGTTCTTCGACGCCGACCTGCCCGCCACCCGTCGGGTCGCGCTGCGCATGGCGATCGTGTTCGGCGACGGCAGCGCCCTGGTCCCGCTCCTCCGACTCGCGCAGGCGGGCCTCGGCGGACCGCAGTACGACGGCCCGTGGTTCCCGACACGCTCCCGACTGCGCGCCGGGACGTACCACCACGACCGGCACACCCACGGGCGGCAGCGCTTCAGCTGGGTACACGTCGCCGACGTCGTCGGGATCGTCCGGTTCGTGCGGGACCACCCGGAGATCGAGGGTCCGGTGAACGTGTCGAGCCCCGAGCCGTCGGACAACCGCACCGTGATGGCGACCATCCGCGATGCCGTCGGGCGCCGCATCGGCATCCCGACCTGGCGCTGGATGCTCGAGCTCGGGTCGTTCGCGATCCGCACCGAGACCGAACTCGTCCTGAAGAGCCGGTGGGTGGTGCCGACCCGGCTGCTCGCGGCGGGCTACGAGTTCCGCCACCCCGACCTGCGCGGGGCGCTCGCCGGGATCATCGCCGAGCGCCGTCAGCACCGGGGCTGACCGGCAGCGGCTCGGGTCCGGCGACCGCCGCGGGTTCCGAGTGCGGCGGCACCGCCACGGTCTCCGTCGTCGGCACGACCCGGGGCGTCCGGGACGACCAGAGCACCGCCGCGACCACCACCGCGCCGGCGACCACCTCGACCACGTCGGGGACCTCACCGAAGGCCACCCACGACGCGAGCACGCCGACCACGGGGACGAGCATCGAGAACGGCGCGACCGTGCTCGACGGGTAGGTACCGAGCAGGCGCGACCAGATGCCGTACCCGACCAGCGACGCGACGAGCACGATGTAGAGCAGCCCGATGTCCGCGGGGAGCGCCGCCGCGGTGAAGGCCGTGCCGAGGGCTGTGCCGACGCGCTCGGGTCCCTCGACGACGAGTGCGAGGACGGCCATCGGCACCGGCGGCACGATCGACCACCACAGCGTCAGGTGCAGCGGGTTGACCGGACCGGCGCGGCGGGTGGCCACGTTGCCGATCGCCCAACCGAGCGCGCCGCACAGCGCGAGCACGACCGGCACGAGCGCCGCGGCCTGGGCACGGTGGACCGCGATCGCCGCGAGTGCTGCGACCGCGATCGTCACGCCGACCACCTGTCGTCCGGTCAGCCGCTCGCGCAGGAACACCCCGGCGAGCACGACCGTGAACGGCGCCGACGCCTGCAGCACGAGCGAGGCCAGCCCGGACGGCAGCCCGGCCGCCATGCCGAGGTACAGGAACGCGAACTGGAGCACCCCGAGGCCGGTACCGACGAGCAGCAGCCGTCCGAACGGCATCCTCGGCCGCGGGACGAACAGCACCGTCGGCACGGCCAGCAGCGTGAACCGGACGGCGGCGAGCAGGAACGGCGGGAAGTGCTCGAGGGCGAGCGCCGTCGCGGGGAAGTTCAGTCCCCAGACGACGGCGACCAGGACGGCGAGGAGTCGGTCACGAGAGCGCACCTCCCGATCGTCGCGCGTGCCGACAGTGCAGCACCAGCGCAGAGTTCCGTATCGACGTTGTAGCCTCGCTTCATGGTCGGCTTCGACGTGCAGCTCCTCGCCGTGCTCCGGGAGCTCGCCGGGCGGGGGAGCGTGACGGCGGTCGCCACGGCCACGCACCGGACCCCGAGCGCGGTCTCGCAACAGCTCCGCACCCTCGAGCGCCAGGTCGGCGTGCCGCTGGTCGAGCGCGCCGGCCGGGGCGTCCGGTTGACGGAGCACGGCCGGGTGCTCGCGCGCCTGGCGGACGGCGTCGCAACGGCCGTCGCGGAGCTGGACGCCGCGTGGCAGGAACACCTCGGCGGCACGGTCGGCCGCGTCGACCTCGCGGTGTTCCCCTCGGCCGCGGAACTCCTGCTGCCCGGGCTGCTCACGCGCATGCGGGACCACCCCGCGATCGACCTGGTCCTGGTGGACGTCGACGTCGACGAGGACGCCTTCGGGCCGCTCACCGCCGACCACGACGTCGTCATCGGGCACCGGCCGGACGGTGCGCCGCCCGCCGGGCGCGAACGACTCGAGACGGTCCCGCTGCTGCGCGAGCCGCTCGACGTGGCGCTGCCGCTCGGGCACCGGCTCGCCGACCGCGACCGGGTACGGATCGACGAGGTCGTCGGCGAACCCTGGATCGGCGTCCCCGAGGGCTACCCGATCGACCGCGTCCTGACGGCCATGGCCGCCGCGACCGACACCCCGCCCGACGTCGGCTTCCGCACGATCCACCTGCCGGTCATCGAGAACCTCGTCGCGGCCGGGCACGGCGTCGCCCTGGTCCCGCGGTACACGTCGGGCACCCGAGCAGCCGGTCGCTTCCACCTGGCGGAGCTCGGCGCGGTCCGCGCCGGACGCCGCATCGAGGCGCTCGTGCGGCCGGACCGCGCGGTCCGGCCCGCGGTCCGGACCGTCCTGGAGGCGCTGGTCGCGGAGGCACGCGACGTCACCACCCGGGGCGGGTGAGGCGCGCACCGGACCGGCACCGTGCCTCCAGTCCGGTCGTGGCGTCCCGCCACTCGCGCGACGCAACGAAGGCGGCTCCTCGCAGCGGAGTACCGCTGCGAGGAGCCGCCGAGGTTGCGTCTTGCGGACCGGACCGGACCGGACCGGGCCTGCCCGAGCCCGGGTCTCAGACCTCCAGGTCGTCGACCAGCTCGTCCGCCAGGCCCGTGTACGTCGCCGGCGTCAGGGCCGTCAGCCGCGCCTTGGCGCCGGACGATATGTCGAGGCCGTTCACGAAGGCCACGAGCTCGTCCTGGCCGATCCGCTTGCCCCGGGTGAGTTCCTTGAGCATCGCGTAGGGGTCCTCGATGTTCGACTGCCCCGCGGTGACCTCGGCCCGGATGACCGTCTGGACCGCCTCGCCCAGCACCTCCCAGTTGTGGTCGAGGTCCTCGGCCAGCCGCACCTGGTTCACGGCGATCTCGCCCAGGCCGCGGCGCAGGTTGTCGAGCGCGAGCAGCGAGTGCCCGAACGCGACGCCGATGTTCCGCTGCGTGGTGGAGTCGGTGAGGTCGCGCTGCAGGCGGCTCGTGACGAGCGTCTCGGACAGCGTGGAGAACAGCGCCGACGAGATCTCGAGGTTCGCCTCGGCGTTCTCGAACCGGATCGGGTTGATCTTGTGCGGCATGGTCGACGAGCCCGTGGCGCCCGCGACCGGGATCTGCGTGAAGTACCCCATCGAGATGTAGGTCCACACGTCCGTCGCCAGGTTGTGCAGGATGCGGTTCGCGTGCCGGACCCGGTCGTACAGCTCGGCCTGCCAGTCGTGCGACTCGATCTGCGTCGTGAGCGGGTTCCACGTCAGGCCGAGGCCCTCGACGAACTCCTTCGACAGGGCGGGCCAGTCGGCCTCGGGGTCCGCGGCCAGGTGCGCCGAGAACGTGCCGGTCGCGCCGGAGAACTTGCCGAGGTACTCGCCGCCCTCGATCTGGGCGAGGACGCGCTCGAGCCGGTAGACGACGACCGCGAGCTCCTTGCCGAGCGTGGTCGGGGTGGCCGGCTGCCCGTGGGTGTGGGACAGCATCGGCACGGCCTTGAGCTCTTCTGCCATCGTGCGCAGCGTCGCGATCACGGAGCGGTAGGCCGGCAGCCACACCTGCTCGACGGTGTCCCGGACGGTGAGCGCGTAGGACAGGTTGTTGACGTCCTCGCTCGTGCACGCGAAGTGCGTCAGTTCGGCGATGGCGTCGAGCCCGAGGTCGGACAGGCGACGGCGCACGAAGTACTCGACCGCCTTGACGTCGTGACGGGTCGTCGCCTCGATCTCGGCGAGCTCGGCGATCTCCTGCTGCCCGAAGGTCTCGACGACCCGACGGAGCGCGGCCTTGTCGTCGACGCTCAGCGGCGAGGTCGTGAACATGGCGTGGTCGGTCAGGAACACGAGCCACTCCACCTCGACCACGACGCGCGCACGGTTCAGGCCGGCCTCGGAGAGGTGCTCGCCCACCGTGTGCACGACCGGGTAGTACCGCCCGTCGAGCGGGCTGATCGGCTGCGGGGGAAGGGGGGTCATGGGGCTCCCTGACGGACTGCCGGTTCGAGTTGTCGGAAGAGCGCCCGGCAGGCCCGCTCGACGGTCGAGAGCACTCGGTCGAACTCGTGCCGGTCCGCGTAGTACGGATCCGGTACGTCGGTCTGCTGGGGCCAGGCGTCGTCGTACCGCAACAGGAGCGTCACCTTGGCGGCGTCGTCCATGGTCGGTGCCCATGAGCGCAGGACGCGTTCGTGGGATCGGTCGAGTGCGACCACCAGGTCGAGGTCCGGGAACCGGTCCGGGTCGAACTGGCGGGCGCGATGCCTGCTGCCATCGTATCCGCGCGCTGCGAGCGCCGCGATCGTGCGCTCGTCCGCGGGCTCTCCGACGTGCCAGTCCCCGGTCCCGGCCGACTCCACGTGGAACCGGTCGGACATCCCCGCGTCCGCCGCGATCTGCGCGAAGACGATGCCTGCCATCGGCGATCGGCAGATGTTCCCGCTGCAGACGAACGACACGCGGAAGGGTGCTGGGCCGTCCTCGGTCATGTGCTCATCATGACGGGTCGCGGCGCGTGTGCGCGACGGTCACCGGCCTGGAGGCACGGTGCCGGTCGGTCGCCCGGCCCGCGTCACCGACGGCGCCGGTCGAGCGCGGGGCGCACGAACAGGCCGATCAGCCACGAGAACACGGCGAGGACGAAGGCACCCACGATGCCCCAGCCGAACGACTCGACCTGCAGCCCGAAGCCCATCGCGTCGGAGATCCCGGCGACGATGAGCAGCAGGACGGCGTTCACGACGAGCGAGATGAGCCCGAGCGTCAGGACGTAGAGCGGGAACGCGACGACCCGGATGATCGTGCCGACGACGGCGTTCACCAGGCCGAACACGAACGCCACGAGCAGGAACGTCAGCACGACGGCGGTGGTGTCGCCGGTGCCGAACGGGACGACCGTGACACCGCTCACGATCAGGGTCGTGAGCCAGAGCGCGACGGCGTTGACGACGAGGCGGACGAGGAATCGCATGCCGCCATGATGCCCGGCGGCACCGCCGGTTCCGCTGAGTCGGTGGTCACGCCGTCTGCGTGACCGACACGCGGTTACGCTGTCTGCGTGACTGACACGCGCGTGCACATCCGGCCCGAGATCGCGGTCCTCCCCGCGTACCAGCAGGGTCGGCAGGCCGCCGCGGACGCCTTCAAGCTCTCGAGCAACGAGAACCCCTTCCCGCCGCTGCCCGGCGTCGTCGAGGCGGTGCAGGCCCAGACCGCCTTCAACCGCTACCCGGACGCCACCGCCCTCGCCGTCCGCGCGGTGCTCGCGAACCGGTTCGGCCTGACCCCGGACCAGGTGCACGTCGCCCCGGGGAGCGTCGCGATCCTGCACGAGCTCGCCCGCGCCGTGAGCGCCCCCGGCGACGAGGTCGTCTACGCGTGGCGCTCGTTCGAGGCGTACCCGGGCGTCGTCACAATCGCCGGCGCCACGGGCGTGCAGGTCCCGAACCGGCCGGACGGCGGGCACGACCTCGACGCGATGGCCGCCGCCGTGACCGAGCGCACGCGCATGGTGATCGTCTGCTCCCCGAACAACCCCACCGGGCCGGTCGTGACCGCCGCGGAGTTCGACGCGTTCATGGCGCGGGTGCCGGCGACGGTGCTCGTCGTGCTCGACGAGGCCTACGCCGAGTTCGTGACCGAGCCGACCGCCGTCCGGGGCGCTCCGCTGCTCGAGCGGTACCCGAACCTCGTCGTGCTGCGGACGTTCTCGAAGGCGTACGGCCTCGCGGGTCTGCGTGTCGGCTACGCCCTCGGCCCGGCGTACGTGCTCGATGCCGTCCGCGCGTGCGCCATCCCGCTGTCCGTGACGGCGCAGGGGCAGGCGGCCGCGCTCGCGAGCCTGGAGCGCGAGGACGAACTGCTCGAGCGCGTCGCCGAGCTCGCGCAGTCCCGCGACCGGATCGTCGCCGCGCTCCGCGACCAGGGCTGGGACGTGCCGGACGCGCAGGGCAACTTCGTCTGGTTGCCGACCGGGGAACGCACCGCACATGCGGCCGATGCCTTCGACCGCGCGGGGATCATCGTCCGGGCCTTCGGGAACGAGGGGGTCCGCATCTCGATCGGCGAGCACGAGGCTGTGGAAACGCTCCTCGAAACAGCGGCCTCGCTTGTGGAGGACCTCCAGATGGCCCCCTCGGACCGCCCGCTACGCTGACCGGCATGTCATTCCGCGCCGCGGCACCCGAGTCGACCACCGTCCGGCTCCTCGACCCCGAGGGCCGGTTCGTGGAGACCGACGAGAACGCCGAGTACGCCGCCGCTGCCCGGGCGATCCCGCAGGAGACCCTGCTGGCGATGCACCGCCGGATGGTCCTCACCCGGCGGTTCGACCACGCCGGGCACAACCTCCAGCGCACCGGACAGCTCGGCCTGTGGGTGCCGAGCCACGGACAGGAGGCCGCGCAGGTCGGCTCGGTCTTCGCGCTCCGGGCGCAGGACCACGTCTTCCCGTCGTACCGCGAGCACGCCGTCACGATGCACCGCGGCGTCGAGCCGATGGAGATCATCGCGATGTACCGCGGGCAGACCCACGGCGGGTGGGACCCGGACGAGCGCGGCAACACGCACATCTCGACCCTCGTCATCGGGTCGCAGACGCTGCACGCGACGGGCTACGCGCTCGGCCAGCAGCTCGACGGCGTCGTCGGCACCGGTGACCCCGACGTCGACTCGTGCACCATCGTCTACTTCGGCGACGGCGCGACCAGCCAGGGCGACGTCAACGAGGCCTACGTCTTCGCGGCCTCGACGAAGGCCCCCGTGGTCTTCTTCCTGCAGAACAACCACTGGGCGATCTCCGTCCCGGTGACCACGCAGTCGCCGAGCCCGCTCGTCGACCGCCCCCGCGGCTTCGGCATCCCGAGCGTCCGGGTCGACGGCAACGACGTCCTCGCCTCGTACACGGCGTCCGTCGTCGCGACCGACCACGCCCGCAGCGGTCAGGGTCCCGCCTTCGTCGAGGCCGACACGTACCGCATCGGCGCGCACACGAGCTCCGACGACCCGAGCCGCTACCGCGAGGACGACGAGCTGGCCGAGTGGGTCCGCCGCGACCCGATCAGCCGGTCGGCCGCCTACCTCCGCAGCCTCGGCGTCACCGACGCGCAGCTCGCCGTGTTCGACGAGGAGGGCGAGGACATCGCCGCCGACGTCCGACGCCGCACGGTCGCCCTGGCCCCGCCGTCGATCGACGTCATGTTCCAGAACGTGTACCGCGAGCCGCATCCGACGGTCGCCGACCAGCAGGCCTGGCTCGAACGCTACGAGGCCGGTTACGAAGGGGGCTCCCACTGATGAGCACCACCGAGCAGCTCTTCGACTACACGCTCCGCGCCCACCCCGGTGCCGGCGAGGTCCCGAGCGACCCCACCCCGAACCTGCCGATGGCGAAGGCGCTCAACGCCGGGCTCGCCGCGGCGATGCAGGCGGACGACAAGGTCCTGCTGATGGGCGAGGACATCGGCCAGCTCGGCGGCGTCTTCCGCATCACCGAGGGCCTGCAGGAGCGGTTCGGCGCCGCGCGCGTCCGGGACACCCCGCTCGCGGAG
Organism: Curtobacterium citreum; assembly: GCF_006715175.1. NCBI lineage: Bacteria > Bacillati > Actinomycetota > Actinomycetes > Micrococcales > Microbacteriaceae > Curtobacterium > Curtobacterium citreum. The sequence continues at coordinate 533,188 of NZ_VFMQ01000001.1, forward strand.
TCCGGCATCATCGGCACCGCGATCGGGCTCGCCCTGCGCGGCTACCGCCCGGTCGTCGAGATCCAGTTCGACGGCTTCGTCTGGCCGGGATTCGACCAGATCACCTCGCAGCTCGCGAAGATGCAGAACCGACTGCCGGCGCACATGTCGCTGCCGGTCGTCATCCGCATCCCCTACGGCGGGCACATCGGCGCCGTCGAGCACCACCAGGAGTCCCCGGAGGCGTACTTCGCGCACACCCCTGGTCTCCGCGTGGTGAGCCCGAGCACGCCGAACGACGCGTACTGGATGATCCAGGAGGCCATCGCGTCGAAGGACCCGGTGATCTTCCTCGAGCCGAAGTCCCGCTACTGGCCGAAGGGCGAGGTCGACCTGATCGGCGGCCACGTCCCGATGCACACGACGCGCGTCGCCCGCACCGGCAGCGAGGTCACCCTCGTCGGCCACGGCGCGATGGTGGCGACGCTCATGCAGGCCGCCGAGCTCGCCGAGTCCGAGGGCACGAGCTGCGAGGTCATCGACCTCCGCTCGATCTCGCCGATCGACTGGGAGCCGCTCTTCGCCTCGGTGCGGAAGACCGGGCGCCTCGTCATCGCACAAGAGGCCTCCGGCTTCGTCAGCGTCGGCAGCGAGATCGCCGCGACCGTCGCCGAGCACTGCTTCTACACGATGCAGGCGCCGCCGCTGCGGGTGTCCGGCTTCGACGTGCCGTTCCCGGTCTCGAAGCTCGAACACCTGCACCTGCCCGACGCCGACCGGGTCCTCGAAGCCGTCGACCGCGCACTCGCGTACTGACCAGAACCGTCCTGACCGTCGAAGGAGCCGTAGTGGCCACCGCCGAATTCCCCCTGCCCGACGTGGGCGAAGGCCTGACCGAGGCCGAGATCGTGCAGTGGCGCGTGGCGATCGGGGACGAGATCGCCGTGGACCAGGTCCTCGTCGAGATCGAGACCGCGAAGTCCCTCGTCGAGCTCCCGTCGCCGTTCGCCGGCACCGTCACCGGACTGCTCGTGTCCGAGGGCGACACGGTCGAGGTCGGGAAGCCGATCATCCGGGTCGAGTCCGACGCGTCGGTCGCCTCCGGTGCACCCACCGGTGTCCAGCCGGGAGGCACGGCGCCGGTCGCCGACAGCGTCCCGACCTCGCCCGTGGTCGCGTCCACCCCGGCGCCCGCTCCCGCCGCGCAGGCCCCCGCCGCGCAGGCCCCCGCCGCACAGGCTCCCGCTGCACAGACCCCGCCCGCGGCTCCGGCCGCATCTGCTCCCGCCGCGGCCGCGCCGGCGGCGCGTCACGCCGCGGCGGCCCCCGAGGTCGCCGACCACGCCACGGTCGTCGGCTCCGACGAGTCCTCCGGGGCCGTCCTCGTCGGCTACGGCTCGGCGACCACGTCCCCGTCGCGTCGCAAGCCGGGTGCCCGCCGGGCCGCAGCCCTCGCGGCCGAGGCGAGCCGTGCCTCCAGTGCGGACGCGCAGGCGGCTGCCGAGGCCGCGTCGGACCCGGGTGAGGACTCGACGGCGCAGGCCGTCGCCGCCCAGGGCACGCGCCCGCGCAAGGCCCTCGCCGCCGTGAACGTCCTCGCGAAGCCGCCGATCCGCAAGCTCGCGAAGGACCTCGACGTCGAGCTGACCGAGGTCGTGCCCACCGGGCTCGCCGGCGAGGTCACGCGCGACGACGTCATCCGGCACGCCAAGCAGGCCGGCGTCTTCCGGAACATCGAGACGCCCGAGTGGGGCGACGTCCGCCGCGAGACGATCCCGGTGAAGGGCGTGCGCAAGGCGATCGCGACCGCGATGACCACGTCGAAGTTCACCGCGCCGCACGTCTCGCTGTTCGTCGACGTCGACGCCACCCGCACCATGGAGTTCGTCAAGCGCCTGAAGGCGTCGCCGACGTTCGCCGGCGTGAAGGTGTCGCCGCTCCTCGTCTTCGCGAAGGCCGTGATCTGGGCCGTCCGCCGCAACCGTTCGGTGAACTCGACCTGGACCGACCAGGAGATCATCGTCCACCACTTCGTGAACCTCGGCATCGCCGCGGCGACCCCGCGCGGGCTCATCGTGCCGAACATCAAGGACGCGCAGGACATGTCCCTGTTCGAGCTCGCCCAGGCGCTCGAGGAGCTGACCCTGACGGCCCGCGACGGCAAGACCACGCCGAAGCAGATGGCCGACGGCACCGTGACGATCACCAACATCGGGGTGTTCGGCATGGACACCGGGACGCCGATCCTCAACCCGGGCGAGGTCGCGATCGTGGCTATGGGCACGATCAAGCCAAAGCCGTGGGTCGTCGACGGCGAGGTCCGCGCGCGGATGGTGACCACGATCGGCGCCTCGTTCGACCACCGCGTGGTGGACGGCGACGTGGCCTCGCGCTTCGTCGCCGACATCGCGTCGATCATCGAGGAGCCGGCGCTCCTGCTCGACTGAGCGCCTGCGGGTTCCCGCACGCCCGGGCCGGATCACGCGGACGTCGCGTGGTGTTCACCGCGTTGTCGGTGGCGCGGGCGATGATCGGTGCATGGCCCACCAGCTCCTGACCCCGGCGCAGGAGATCCGGACGGATCGCCTGGTGCTGACGCCGCTCACCCCGGCGGACATCGACGACGTGCACGCGCTGTTCTCCGACGCGCGCACGTGGACGCACCTGCCGACGGCGCGGCACACGACCCGCTCGTCCACCATCGACATGGTGCAGCGGAAGATCGGTGGTCGCGCGCGGCACGGGCTCGGCTCGTGGGCCGTCCGGACGACCGACGGCACGTTCGTCGGCGTCGGTGGCGTCGACATGACCGCCGGCCACGTGTGGAACCTGGGCTACCGGCTCGCGCCCGAGTCCTGGGGCCACGGCTACGCGAAGGAGATCGCCCGAACCGCCGTCGACGCGGCGGCCCGGGTCGACGCCCACGTGCCGGTGACGGGCCGGGTCCTCACGAACAACCCGGCGTCCGCAGCGGTACTGCGGGCGGCTGGACTCGCGATGGTGTGGCAGGGCAGCTCGGCCGCGCCGCTGCCGGACGGGGTGGAGCGCCAGGTGTGGGCCGACCGGGCACTCACGGACGACCAGTTCGCCTGGCTCGTGCGCAACGCCTGACGCGTTCGTCGGGGTTCGGCACCTGTCGCCCGTCTCCTGCGCGTCGGGTCAGTCCGCGGTCGTCAGGGTCAGGCTCCTGTCTGCCCAGCCGCTGACCGCGTCGGAGTGGGTGGCGACCACGATCGCAGCGCCGGCCGCAGCCAGCGCCTCCAGGTGCGTGAGCACGACTTCGGCGTTCGTGTCGTCGAGCGCGCTCGTCGGCTCGTCGGCGAGCACGATGCGGGGCTGCTTCACGAGCAGTCGCGCGAGTGCGACGCGCTGTTGTTCCCCGCCGCTCAGCTCGTGAGCACGGTCCGGACCGCGGCGGTCCAGACCGACGCTCCGGAGTGCGGCGGTGACCGACGGCGCCGTACCGACCCGGTGCCGTGGACCGGGGAGCGCCAGCTCGATGTTCGCCGTCACGGACAGGTCGGGAACCAGCCCGAAGTCCTGGAACAGGTACCCGAGCAGGTCCCGCCGGATGTGGCGTGCGCGCCTGGCGTTCCCACCGGCGGTGCGACCGTCGAGGATGATGCGGCCGGCGTCGAGCGTGTCGAGGTGGCCGATGCAGTCGAGCAGGGTCGACTTGCCTGAACCGCTCGGGCCGCGGAGGGCGAGGACCTCCCCGGGTTCGACGCGGAAGGACAACCCGTGCCACAACAGCCGACCGCCGCGGCGCTTCGACGCGTCCTGGACCTCGATCATCGCGCTCCTGCTCCTCGCTCCCGGACGACGGTCCGGGCCGTCGAGCCGACGACGACCACTCCGACGGCGGCCAGGGTGACGACGACCGCGGCAGCGAGCAGCGCCGCGGGGTCCGCCGCGCGGGCGACGGGGTCCAGCACGGAGTGCAACCCGGTCCCGTCCGGACGTCGGCCGACCCAGGTTTCGACGACGGCGACGACTCCGCAGGCCACGAGGATGAACTCGACCGCGAACAGCCCCAGGTCCGCGCGGAGTCCGGACACCCCGGCCGTGGCGAGCACGAAGCGCCGTCGGCCGGAACGCCGTCGGTGTGCCGCGGTGGCGAGGACCGAGAGCGACACCGCGACGGCGAGCCCGCTCACCACCGCTGCCGTCCCGACGCCGACGGCGAGGCGCGCGCGTCGTGCCTCCTCGGCCGCGGCCTGCCCGACGTCGACGACGGCACTGAACTCGCGTCCGATCCCAGCGCGGGTGATGCTGCGCTCGGCGTCGGCCCGGGTGCGGAAGACGACGTCGCCGCTCGACAGCCACGACCCGAGCTGGTCCGGTGTGAAGACACGGGCAGGGTCGGGCACGACGACCAGCGCGGCGTCGTCCAGCCACGTCGGGGTCGTCGCGTCGCCCGGGAAGGTGTAGAGCGGACCGTCGGCCAGCCGGACGGCTGACAGGTGCACGCCCGGCTCTGCGGCGTTCCGCAGGTCCCAGTCTCGAAGCGCCCGGACGAGCCCCGTCCCGTCGAGGTCCGTCCCGTCCGGGAGCCACACCGCCGGTCGGGTGCTGCCGGGCGAGACACGCGAGCCGTCGGTCGCGCGGACGTCCCGGAGCCGGAGGTACCCGTCGTCCACGAACAGCACCGGGACGGTCGAGCGCGCGGCACCGACCGGCACTTCGACCGGCGCGGCGAGGATCGCGCCGCCGTCCACGAGTGCGGACGCCGCGAAGTCCCCGATGCGGTCCCAGTACTCCTGCGTGTCGACCGGGCGTGGGTCCGGCGTGACCCAGAGCTGCACGCTCGCACCGGCGGCACGGAGGTCGCGGTCCATCGAACCCGACCGCGCCACCGCGGTCGCGCCGACGAGGTCGAACACCGCGGCGACGAGCAGGAGCACCGCCGGGAACCGCGCAACTTGGGCGAGTGCGACGAGCGGGGCGGTCGGGCGCGCACCGCGGACCCCCTCCGCCATCGGCACGCGGAGCGCGGCCAGGACGCCGACGCCGTGCGCCGCGATGACGGGGAGGAGGAGCACGGCGGCGATCGCCGCGACCGCCAGCACGAACGGGCCCACGTCCGCGAGGCGGTTGTACCACCAGAGCGCGGCGGCTCCCGTCGGGACAGCGACCCCGATCAGGGGGAGCAGTGCTCGCACGACGGAGCATTCGCCGAGCAGGACCGCGCCGCTGCTCCGGCCGAACGCCTGCTGCACCGCGTACCGCCGCGGGGCTCCCACGGTCCCGACCAGGCACAGGACGACCGCGCCGGTGACCACGAGTCCCACGAGCCCGAGCGTCCCGTCGAGTCGGTCGCTCATGCCGAGCCGCCGTGCGAGCGGGATCGCCTCCGACGACGCCTCGTAGCCGACGCTGCGCAGCGCGTCGACCGTCGCACTCCGGGCGAGGTCGCTCCCGTCGAGCTCGTAGGTCCCGGTGGGGTCGAATTCGACCAGCGCCGCCATCGGCTCGACGCGGGTGGACATGCCACGGGAGAAGTCCGGGTAGCCGGTCCGCAGCCACGTCGCGCCACGCGTCCCGGGTGCCCCGGTCGTGAGCGCCGTCCGACGATCGACGGGCGAGGCGCGGTCGGCGACGAAGCGGACGATGGTGACGTGTTCGGTCCGGGCGACGCGCTCGAGCGCCGCGGCGACGCGCTCGTTGGATCCCGTCGCGGCGCCGGCGGTGGCCGTCACCGTCCCGGTGCTACCGACCGCGCCGGACTCCGCGACCTGGAGCAGCCCGACGAAGCCGAGCACGACCGCGAGGACGGCGGGCACGGCGTATGCGAGCTGCAGCATCCGGTGCGACACGTGCGTTCCCCTCGGTCCCCGAGCAGGGCGGGCGCCGCCGGGGCGCCCGCCCTGCGTGTCAGCAGTTGTGGTAGTACGCCTGGTTGCCGCTGCCGGCCTTCGGGGTCGCTGCGTAGGCGTACCTGCCGCCCGGTACGTTCGTCACGCGCTTGGTCTTCTTCCCCACCGCCGTCGCGCCGTGACAGCTCCGTTCGCGGAAGTAGTTCGACCAGACGTCGCCGCCGCTCACGCCGTACTGCCAGAACGCTCCGTCGCCGCCGCGGGCTGTCCCGCCGACGCCCGTCGTCCTCGAGACCGTGGTCGTGTCCGCGGTGGACAGGACGACACCGCCGGCGTCAGGACCGGACCCGAGTTGCTCGAGCGGCGCGGCCGTCGCCGTCGCGGCGGTGCCGGCCACCAGGCCGACGGTCAGCGCGAGGCCGACCAGCATGTGCTTGTGTGTGCGGTTCATCGTTCCCCCTTCGTGGTGTGCCCGGAACGGGCACGACCACGATGGCAGCAACCGGAACTGATGCCCAGCCTTCTGGAACGTTGTATATTGGTTGTTCGATCACTGGGTGAACAGCGCGTCGCAGAACGGTGTCACGTCCGTCCGGAACGCCCACTGCACGGTGTTCCAGTCGTGCCCGCTCCCCGGCGCGCTCGACACCGACACCCGGGCCCCGGCTGCCGTCGCAGCAGCGCCGAGCTTCCGCGCGTTCGCCGTGAACTCCCCGTCCACCGACCCCGCGACGAGCCACACGCTGTGCCCGGCGAGCCCGTTCTGCCGCAGCAGGGCGATCGGCGCCGCGGCCTGCCACCGCGCGATCGAGCCGCCGAAGGCTTCGTCGGCGCTGTGCCGCGGGCTCTGGTCGATCGGCTGCAGCTCGCTCGAGACGGCGAGGGCAGCGCCGAAGTCACCCGGGTGACCGGACAGGAACTGCATCGTGCAGGTCGCCCCCTGCGAGAACCCGGTCAGCCCCCAGGCCTTGCGGTCGGTCGTCGCGGGGGTGTTCGCGAGGATCCACGCTGGGACGTCCTGCGTGACGTAGGTGTCGACGTTCCCGAGTCGGGAGTCGACGCACATCGTGTTGAGCCCCGGCGAGGAGAGCTGGTCGACCGACACGACGATGGGCGCTCGACCGCCGTGGGCCCGGGCGTACTCGTCGAGGGGCGTGGCGAGCTGTCCGGCGGTGAACAGGTCGCTCGGGGCGCCCGGCTGCCCGGAGAACGCGATCACGACCGGGAGTGGCTGCGGGTCCGGGACGAGCGCCGCCGGCGGCAGGTACATCGCCGCCGGCCGGGGGTGGAAGCCGGAGCGCGTGCCCGGGATGTCCGCGGAGACGATCTGCCCGGACGCGGGCATCGCCGGGGTGGCGGAGGCCGTCGGGCCGCCAGGGGTCGGGTGCGCGGTCGACCGGGCCCCCGCGTGGTAGGTCGGGTAGGGGTCGCTCTGCACGACGGTGCCGAGGGTCGGGTACTTCGCGAACTCGACGTTGATCCCGAGCGCGGGCACGACGAGCGCCGCGGGGACGAGCACGATCGCGAGGGCCCGCCGCCACCCGCCGCCGTGCACGATCCCGGTGACGGCCAGGGCGAGGGCGGCACCGGCGAAGGCGCTCCACATCTGTGTGACCGGGCTCAGTGCGACGCCGAACAGGTCGACGACCGAGGTCGTGAACCAGCACGCGACGAGCACCAGTCCGGCGCCGGCGAGGGCGATCCCTGCTCGCCAGGCCACCCGTCGCCAGGCCGCGCGGTCACGCCACCGCCGGACCGCCGGCAGCAGCACCACGAGGGCGAGGACGACGAAGGCCGTGTCGATCGGGACGAGCTTGTTCGGCGCCTGCAGCGGCGTCGCGAGCAGCCACTCGGTCGGGCTCACCGGCTGCCCGCGCCGACGGGTGCCGGCGCGACGGGCTCGGCGGTGGCGGTGTGCGCCTGCCGGAGGGCCCACAGGTGCTTCGGGCGGAGTCCGGGCACGTACGCGCTCGTCAGGGCCCGGGCCACCCGGGGTGCCTGGAACGCACTCGGCACGACCAGCCAGAGCGGCTCGTGCCGGGCGCCGAACTTCTCCTTGAACCGCTGCAGGGACCGGAACCCGTACACCGGCTCGAGCACCCGGGCGAGCAGCGCGGACCCGCGGGCGACCCAGGAGCCGGCGTCGGTGTGCGGCGCGAGCGGCGTGCCGGACAGGCTGATGGTGGTCAGACCGGCCTCGCGGGCACGCAGGGCCGTGCGGGCGATGAGGAACTCCATGACGCCGGGCATCCCGTCCTCGCCGCGGCGCATCACGTCGAGCGTGTAGCCGGTCAGGGTGCCGTGTTCGTGCACGGGCAGCCAGCTGGTCACGGCGGTGACGCGGTCGTCGGCGGTGACGGCGAGCAGGAGCCGCACGTCGGGGTCGTCGAGCTCGCGGAAGCCGCCGAGCGTGAAGCCCATCTCCGGCAGACGCCGGTCGGCCGCCCAGCGGGTGCAGATCGCCTCGACCTGGGCGCGCATCGCCGGGTCGAGCGCGGCCAGGGTCGTCCACTCGTCGCGCAGGCCCTCGCGGTCGGCGCGGTTCGACGCCGTCCGGAGGTCCTGCCGCTTCTTGCCGCGCAGGTCGAACGTCGTCACGTCGAGCACCGACTCGACGCCGACCGGGAAGGACGCCCAGCCCTCGGTGGCGAGGATCGTGCGGACGGACTCGTGGACGCTCGTGAACGCGGGCGTCCAGCCGTTCCGCTCGCAGGCTCGGGCGAAGGCGGTGACGACCTCGGCGCGGTCGCGGGCGGCGCAGGCGGGGTCGGAGACCGTCAGGGCGACGTCGCCGTGCACGCGGTAGGCCACCGCGCCCAGCCCGTCGGGGTGGGTCCAGGTGGCGTTGCCGGTCCACGTCCCCATGTGGCCGAGGGTACCGGCGTCCCCGTCGCGGAGCATCTCCCGGTAGCCCGTGTCGCCGAGGGTCGCCGCGGCGAAGCGGGCCCGGACGAGCCGGCCGCGCAGGAGCACGACGGCCAGCAGCACGGCGGCGGGCACGGCCCAGGCGCCGAGCAGCGTCACCTGCCACTCGACCTCGTCGATGGTCAGGCCCCGCCACTGCACGAAGCCCTCGCTCATCGGCTCGATGAGGAACACGTCGGCGAGCACGGCGGTCAGCACGACGAGCAGCCCGGCGGCCAGGACGACACCGGTCCGACGGCCGCGGTGGACGAGCCAGGCGGCGGCGAGGAGCAGGATGCCGACCAGGACGGTCGCCCGGTCGCTCATCGCGTCCGCGAACGGCGAGAGCACGCCGTCCGGCTGCGGCACGACGAGGGTCACGAGCGTGCCGGCACCGAGCGACGCGAGCGTCGCGACGACGACCGAACGGGGCTGGACGGCGGGACGGGCGGCGGTCCGCGGGCGCTCCGGGGCCGGCCGGGAGGCACGGCGCGCCACGATCGCGCCGGCTGCGGTCCCGAACAGGGTCGCGAGGGCACGCGCGGTGTCGGACCCGTGCCCGGCGAACAGCACGAGGGTCAGGACGACCGTCCAGAGGACGGCCCGGATCCGGCGACGGCGGCCGACGGGCATCGTCGCGGAGGCGGCGCCGACGAGGGCCGTCGCGACCATCGAGGGGGCGAAGAGCGGCTGGCCCGCCGCGGTCTCGGCGTGCGCCTCGCCCATGGCGGCGCCGACCGTGACGGCGAGGAGGGTCGTCCCGGCGGCGGCCAGGGGAGCGAGCACGCCGATGGCCACCGTGCGGAGCGATCCGAGGGTGCGTTCTGCGAGCAGGGTGGCGAGCACGACGACCACGAGGGCGGCCCAGGCGACGGGCGGGTGGTGCGGGAAGTCCGGCTCGGCGTGCGCGATGCGTGCGGTGACGACGAGGACGACGGAGGCCACGGCGACGGCGGTCGAGACCGGGTGCCGGCGGATTGCTGCGACGAGGGTGTTGGGTGCCACGGTGTCATCACAGCCGAGGTGCCACCGTTCCGGCATCGGGCGGTGGCGTGAACCCGGGTGGCCGATCGGCCATCGCCGGTCACCCGCGCGGTGGTGCTCCGACCGCGACCTCCGGCGGGACGTGCTCGACGGGCAGGCGCAGGTGCAGCGCGAAGCCGTCCCCGGGTTGCGGGCCGGACTCGAGCCGACCGCCGAGCAGCGACGCGCGTTCACCCAGTCCGATGAGCCCGAGACCGGACCCCGGGAGCTCCAGTCGCTCGGCACGCGGCGGCCCGTTCACGACGTCGACGAGCACCTGCTCGCGGTGCAGCCGGCCGCTGATCCGGACGCTCGCCCCCGGCGCGTGCTTCCGGACGTTCGTCAGGCCCTCCTGCACGAAGCGGTAGACGGCGCGCTGCACCGGCTGCGACAGGGTGTCCGGCAGGTCGACCGCGACCGAGGTCTCCAGGCCGCTCGCCCCGATGAGCCGGTCGAGGTCGCCGAGCAGGGGCTGCGGTGCCATCTCGCGGTCGGTGCCGCCGGACGCGCGGAGCACCTGCACCATCTCGCGGAGCTCCTGCAGGGTCACGACGCAGAGCTGCCGGATCGTCCGCGCGAACTCGCGCTCCCGGTCGTCGCGTCCGGCCATCTGCATCCCGCCGGCCTGCACCGCGATGAGCGTGACCTGGTGCGAGACGACGTCGTGCATCTCGCGGGCCAGGAGCGCCCGCTCGCGGGACAGTGCGATCTCGGCGCCCCGACGACGTTCCTCGGCGCGGGACGCCCGGAGTTCGGCGATGCGGTCGACGAGCACCGCCCGGGTGCGGACGAGCATGCCGATCGCGAGCGGTCCGAGGGCGAAGATGAGCGCGTAGACGGTGGACACGACGATCTCGTCGAGCTGCTGCGGGGGACCGACGACGAAGCCGCTGAACCCGACGAACTGCACGACCGCGGCGAGGAGCATCAGCCACCGTCGACTCGTGCGCTCGCCGAGGGTGAAGAGGGCGATGCTCGCTGCGACGACCCCGGAGCCGATGAAGAGCCCGGGCATCGTGAGCGCGAAGGTCAGCACGGGGAAGCGTCGGCGGAGCACCAGCGCCCCGGCGGCGACCAGGGACAGCGTGATCTCCGTCGTCGTGGCTCCCGACAGGTCGAGCACCGCGTCGACGACCGCAGCCGCCAGGAACACGGCGTCGACCACCCACCACGGCGCCTTCCGGGCGCGCGCCCGGCGCAGGCCGGCGTCGACGAGTCCCTCGAGCCTCCCGTCCAGACCCGACAGCGCAGCCCGGACCCGCCCGGCGGTCTCAGCCATCCAGCAGTCCGGCCTCGGCCGCGCGGAGCGCGAGCTGGACGCGCGTGGTGACGCCGAAGGCGGCGAGCAGGGCGCGCACGTCCTCCTTCACGGTGCCGGTGCTGACGCCGATGCGCTGGCCGATCTCGGGGTTGCTCGCGCCCTCGGCGACGAGTCGCACGACGGCGTGCTCACGGTCGGACAGCTCCGGCGGGACGGCGCTCCGGCGGAGCGCGAACAGGCGGGTGCGGTCGACGCCGGGGGCGAGCACGATGCCCCCGCGGGCCAGCGCCCGGACGTACTCGGCGAGCGACTCGGGGTCGGTGTCCTTGAGGAGGAAGCCGGCCGCACCGGCGTCCATCGCCTCGGCGACGACCTGCGTGTCGGTGTCGAACGTGGTGAGCATCGCGACGGCCGGCGGTTCGGGCAGCTCGCGCAGCTGGGCGAGGACCTGCAGCCCGTTGACCCGGGGCATCCGCACGTCGAGCAGGACCACGTCGGGTCGGTGCCGCCGCACGGTCTCCACCGCGTCCACGTCCCCGCTCGTGGCGAGCACCTCGATGTCCGCCGCGGCGCCGAGGATGAGCTCGAAGCCGTAGCGGACGAGCGTCTCGTCGTCGACGATCACCACCGTGGTCACGGGCGTCATCTTGTCACGACGTTGGCGAACACCGATCGAATCGCTACTGTGAGGCCCACTGGTCATGTCCGCGCATGACCACCTGGACCACCAGCACGCCGAGCGACGGAGCAGAGGGACCCGCATGACGAGCCGCATCACCGAGGGTGCCGAACCGAAGCACCAGCAGCTGCGGCGGATCCTGCTCGACCTCGCGACGACCCGGCTCGCCCCCGGTGCGGCCATCCCGTCGGAGCGGCAGCTCATCGCCGAGTACGGGGTCTCGCGGATCACGGTGCGCGAGGCGCTCGGGCAGCTCGTCAACGAGGGCTACCTGGAGCGCGTGCGCGGCAAGGGGACCTTCGTCGCCCACCGGCCCGTGCAGTCGACGCTGCACCTGGCGTCCTTCACCGAGGAGATGCGGGCGCTCGGGCACGTTCCGACCACCGTCGTGCTCGTCCGCGAGGAGACCGTGCCGCCCGCCGACACCGTGGCCGCGCTGCGCCTGGGGGACGGTGCGACCGCGTACCACCTCAAGCGCCTGCGGATGGCCGACGGGGCACCGGTGTCGATCGACGACGCGTGGCTCTCGGCGGACGCGTTCCCCGGGCTGCTCGAGCACGACCTGTCCGGGTCCGTGTACTCGCTCGCGGCGACCGAGTACGACACCCCGATCGACCGCGCACAGCAGACCGTCGCGGCGAAGCCCGCCGCCGACGACGTCGCGACCCTGCTCGGGACGAAGACGGGTGCGCCCGTGCTCGAGTTCGACCGGGTGTCGTACTCCGGCGACCGGCCCGTGGAGCACAGTCGCTCCTGGTACCGCTCGGACCGCTACCGCGTGCAGATGGAGGTCACGGCGACCAGCCCGGCCGCCTGACCTCCACCGCCGGTCCCGCGCTGCGCGCGGTGTCAGACCGTGAAGAGCGTTGCGCCGTCGGTGAGCACCGAGCCCACGGTGGACTGCTCGACGGAGTCCGGCGCGCTGCCGAGCACCACCACCGGGCAGACGGGGGAGTAGCCGGCGGCGGAGATCACCGACGGGGTGAACCGCACGACGGGGTCGCCCGCGCGGACGGTGTCGCCCTCGGCCGCGAGCAGCTCGAAGCCCTCGCCCCCGAGCTTCACCGTATCGATGCCGACGTGCACGAGGACGTCGGTCCCCGCCGCACCCTGCAGGGCGAACGCGTGCGGGTGCAGCTTGACGATCGAGCCGTCGACCGGGGCGACCGCGGTGACGGGGCCCTCGGCTCCAGTGGGGTCGACCGCGACCCCGGCACCGACGAGCTGTTCGGCGAACACCGGGTCCGGCACGTCCGCCAGGGCGACGACCGGACCCGCGAAGGGCGTCCGGACGGTGGTCACCGCTGACCCCGCTGGCGCCGCGTGCCCGTCGTCGGGACTCCGGCTGCGGCGAGCACGGCGATGGCTCCTGCCACGGCACCCTCCTCCTCACGAGGACATCGACCTGGGCGGAGTTGCCCGGTCGACTCGACTGTAGGCCCTGACCGGACGCTGGCCGTCGAGCGAGTCGACGCCACGGGCAGTTCGCTCGACTCCGGGCGCCCGGACCGGTCCGACGGCGACCGACCGACTGTTGCGCTGTCCGAGTGACGGAACGGGGTCCGTCGTGAGGATGAAGTCCGTGTGGGGGGCTGGACCACGCTCGTCACGGGCCGCTTGACTCTCGGAGCCCGGGGGAGCCTCCCCGACGCGGAAGAGAGGGGAATGCCGATGACGGCACGCGAGATGTTGCTCCAGCAGATCATCGATCAGGACGAGCTGAACGAGGTCCGGGGAGGGGCGTGGATCGACAAGCTCCGCGCTTGGTACTACAAGTACGGGCCCAAGTGCGGCTCGGTCGGCCTCATCGGGATCGGTTCGCCGTCCTGGGTCGGCAAGATGGCTGCGTACGCGATCCTGCACAGCAAGCCGGCGCCGCCGAGCAGCGGCAGCTGCGGTACCTGCATCTGTCACTGAGTTCTGACCGGGCGCCATCGATCGCATCGCCGCGGTCGGTGGTGCCCGCATGGAGAAGCATGCAAACAACTGATGTCTTCCGCTCCCCGGGGGATCTGCCGGTCGGCCTCGGTGCCGTCCGGGCGCAGACCCTCGCGTCGAGCACCTTCTGGCCGATCGACTCACCAGACGTTCCAGTCGACGACGGCTCACTCGTCTTCGTGGTCGTGAGCGCCGGCGACCCGACTCGTGTCCTGCGCTGTGTCGAGAGTCTGACCGCGGACGCTCGTGTGTTGGTCGTCGACAGCGGACCGGGGCAGCTCGACCTCCTTCGGTCGGTGGGCGGCCGGAACGTGGAGGTCGTCCGGCGTCAGTGGACGGGTGACTTCGCGGCAGCACGCAACTTCGCGGTGGACCAGCTGGAGAACGGCTGGGTGGCGTTCGTCGACGACGACGAGTTCCTGCTCCCCGGTCACGCTCAACGGGTCGTCGATGCAGCTCGGGCCCTGGAGAGGCACCCGTTACGCGATCGCATCATCGGTGGTGTCACCGTCCTCGATCAGACTGCCGGAGTCACGCCGTTCCTGCCGCGTCTGTTCCGGGTGCGCGGAGCCGTGCGGTGGAGCGGGCGGCTCCACGAGGTGCCTGTCCTCCGTGCCGACGGTCAGGTCGAACGTGTTGCGCTCGACGTCACCGTGGCGCACGACGGGTACGAGACGGAGGTGGCCGAGCGACGCCGTCGGAACACGACGATCATCGAGGGCTGGAGAGCCGAGGATGGGCCCGAGGGCCGGCGACTTCTCGCGCACGCGCAGGAACTGGCCGCGGAATCCGAGAGTCCGGAGCGCCGACAGGTGCTCCAGGATGCGATCGCGTCCGGAAGTCTGTCCCTCGAGGAGGAGCTGGGTGCGCGACTCTCCCTGCTCGTCGGGCTGCTCCTGGACGGCGGTCCTCGTGCCGTCCTGGAGGCGCATGAACACGAATCCGCCGCTCGCCGTTTCGGAGAGCCGGGCGCGCTCGAGCTCGCGCTCCTCCGCGCTCGGGCGCTGCTGCTGTTCGCCGAGGTCGAGTGCGCGCGCACCCGTGCGCTCCTCGCGCGCCACCTGCAGAGTGGGTCGGCCGGTGACCCGGCGAGTGATCTCGCGGCCCGCGCAGTCGACGTACTCATCGAGCTCACGGATCGCCTCGGGGAGGACAGCGCGCCCTTCCGTGACCTGTACGGTCAGCCCGGAGGAGCGCTGTGAGGTCGTCAGGCATCCCGGACCACGGTTCCCGTAAGCGTGCACCGCACGTCCCGCAACGTCTCGACTCGGACTGCGGCGTCGCCGCGCTGAGCTCCGTCATGGGGTGCTACGGGGTGCGCCGGAGCGTCGGGCGCATGTGGCAGCTGTACGGACGCTCGCAGACGGCGATGTCCCTGCTGGAGCTGCAGCGGGTCGCGGACCGGAACGGGTTCGACGCGACGTGCTACCGGTTCGACGATCTCCGACAGGTGAGCGATCGGTACCTCCCGGCGGTCCTGCACCTCGACCGTGACGGCGGGCACTTCGTGGCAATCGACCGTCAGCGAGGCGACCGTGTCCGGGTGACCGACCCAGCGGGCGACCAAGGATGGGTCCGGAAGGCGGCCCTCGACACCTCGGGCTACCTGATGACCGTGGTGCCGAGCGAGAGGCCGGCGAGTGCGCGCGAGGACCGCAGCGGGGGAGAGGTGGTGCGTGGACTGCTCTGGAGCGCTCGCGGCCGTCTGTCGGGTGTTGCTCTCCTCTCGCTCGCCGCGACAGCGTCCGGCCTCGCAGTGTCCCAGTTCGTCCGGGTCCTCGTCGATCTCGCCGCCGCCGGCGCACTCTCGTCTGCCGCACTGGTCGCGATCGGGATGATCACGCTGCTCGTCGCAGCCGCGGGAGCCACCTTCGGTTGGTTCTCGACCC
The DNA here is from genome assembly GCF_006715175.1 of Curtobacterium citreum. Lineage (NCBI taxonomy): Bacteria > Bacillati > Actinomycetota > Actinomycetes > Micrococcales > Microbacteriaceae > Curtobacterium > Curtobacterium citreum. The sequence goes on from NZ_VFMQ01000001.1 coordinate 548,677, forward strand.
GGAAGGCCTTCACGAGCTCGGTGTCCATGGAACGCGAACTCGCGCTCGGCTACGGGACGACGGTGCTCTCCCTGGGGGGTACTGCCTTCCGGGCGTACGCCCCCGGAGACCTGATGGCCAGGTTCACGGACCTGTCCGAGATGCGGTCGTTCGTCCACGACTCGGTGCTCTCCGGGATCCTGAGCGCTGCCACTCTGCTCGGTGCGGTGACGGTGCTGGGGTTGCAGAGCCCGGTCGCAGCACTCGCGTGTCTGGTCGGTGTGTCGGCGATCGCATCAGCGAGGTGGATCAAGGGGAAGCGAATCGAGTCACTGCAACGGCGTGCCGCGGGCGCGGAGAGTGCCTTGACCCAAGCCATGGTCGAAGTCGGCGAGGGTTCCGTGACGAACCGTGGGGCAGCCTGGGTCGCCTACCAGCGACCGAGACTGCGTGCGGCCTTCGACGGACTCATCGATCAGACCAGACGGGTCTTCCTCGTCTCCGCAGCGCTCGAGTTCTCCACGGCCTTCGCCGGGAGCGTGGTCCTGATCGTCGTGATGACCCTGATGGCCTTCCAGGTCCAGGCAGGAACGCTCTCGCTGGGTTCGCTCGCTTCGCTCGCGGTCCTGCTCCCGATGATGTCGGGAGCTGCGTTCGCGCTCGCTGGTCTGCAGCAGGACGTCCAGCGGGCGACCGTCAGCGCGGAACGGATCGAGGAGATCTCCTTCGCGCGGGCTGCGCTCCCGGTCTCCGGCGGCGCGCATGCGGGCGACGGGGCACCGTTGCTCCGTGTCGAGGCGCTGCGTGTCGTCGCGGCCGGGAGCGTCCTCGCGGACCTCCCGCGGCTGAGCATCCAGAGCGGTGAGGTCGTCGGGCTGCGAGGTCCCAACGGAGCGGGGAAGTCGACGATCTGCCGGGTGTTGGCGGGTCTCGAGGACGACTGGACCGGCTCAATCGCGCTCGACGGGGAACCGCTCCGCGACGCCGGCGGCGAGCCCGTGCGGTACGTCCCGATGCCGTGGCCGTGATGGCCGACACACTCTTGAACAACGTCACGTTCGGTCGGGACATCGAGGACGTCGATCGGATCTGTACGGCGGTCGGTCTCGACGACCTGGCCAGCCGGCTCCCGCTGGGCTACGCGACACCCATCGGACCGCCGCACGTCCGTCTCTCCGGAGGCGAATCGCAGCGGGTCGGCATCGCCCGGGCGCTCGTCGATCGGCCCCGTCTGCTGATCCTGGACGAGGCGACCCGGATGCTCGACGTCGCGACCCAACGCGTGATCGTGGACCGGATCATGGGGCTGGGACTCTGCTCTGCCGTGCTGCTCGTGTCGCACAGCGAGGCGCTCGACAGCCTGGCCACGCGCGTGGTCGAAGTCGGGGTGCCGAATGTCTGACGGGTGCTGGGACGTCCCGAGTGCGCGCGCGGCCATGGGCGCCACGGCCTCGGCCCGAGAACGCGCGTTCCTCCTCCGTCGGATCGCCGTGCTGACGAAGGTGGCGCGCGGGAACATCCTGATGTCCTCCGCGAACCGGCGTCCGGATGCCACGGAGTCCTCGTCGACGGTCACGTACTGCATCCTGGCGTCCGTCCCGGGAACCGACCTCTGTCCGACGCTGTCCTCACTCCCACCCGGAGCAGACGTCCTGGTCGTCGGAGTGGACGACGTGTCGGAGATGCGGCCCGCGGACCGACCGGACCTGCGGGTCACCGCGATCCCGTTCCGATGGAGGAACGACTTCGCGGCGGCGCGGAACGCGGGACTGGATGCGGCCGGCGAGGGTTGGGTCGTGTTCGTCGACACCGATGAAGTGTTCGTGCCGCAGGCATCCGAGTCGCTGGAAGAAGTGCTGCGACACTTCTCGCAGCACCCAGCGAGCGGCCGGCTGGGCGTCTCGCTCCGCGTCTGGGACGGCAATCGCGGGACGGTCTCGCGGGTGGGTCGGGTGATACGAGCGGACGGTCTGGTCCGGTACCGGGGCGCCCTGCACGAGGAGCTCTTCGTCCGCGGCGGAGTCGTCCTCCAGGTCGACCTCGACTGTGACCTCGTGCACGACGGGTACGACGGCGCTGCTGGAGCCGACAAGGCCCGCAGGAACCAAGAGGTTCTGGACGCCGTCGTGGCACGTGGTGAGGCGACCGCGAAGGACCACTACTACCGGAGCCGGGACGCCCGGCCGCTCCGGACCGACGAGGCCACCGAGGCTGACCTTCGTGCGGCGATCGTCCTTGGGCCGCAGACGATCGCCTTCCAAGGGGAACCCCACGTCGCTGCGATCCGGGACCTGATCGGGAGCCAGTTGCAGCGCGGTGCGGTCTCGCAAGCCAGATCGACGCTCGAGACCTCCGAGCAGCAGCTCGACGTCGCGGACCGTGACTCGCTGGCACTCTCCATCGAGCGCGAGGCGCTCCGACAGCAGGCGCGGCAGATCCGGTCTCGCGTCGCCGCGCAGTTGCTGGGTGGGTCCGAGGCCGACCCGGGGCTGCTCGATGACCTCGGTCTGCTCTCGCTGCTCGTCGGCGACGACAGCACCGCGTGGGCGGTGCTGGAGGGCCGACTCGGGGGAACCGTCCCGGACCGGTTCCGAGAAGCTGCCATCGGGATCCGGGACGCGCTCGAGCGTCTCGGAGCGTGAGCGGAGCGCGCCCGCCCGTCTGAACAGGCTCGCATGAGATCGGTTTTGACAATCGTTATCAAGTAGGCCTACGGTCGTCAGCATGCAGAACCGCCGCCTCCTCGCCCTGCCGCTCGTCGCCGGCGCCGCCGCGCTCGTCCTGACCGGCTGCGCGACCTCCTCGTCCCCTGGCAGCGCGTCGAGCGACGGCACGGTCCGCGTGGTCGCCTCGACGAACGTCTACGGCTCGATCGTGCAGTCGATCGGTGGGAAGGACGTCGAGGTGACGAGCATCCTCGACGACCCGTCGCAGGACCCGCACTCGTTCGAGTCGAGCGCGAAGACGCAGCTCGCGGTCTCGAAGGCCGACCTGCTCATCGAGAACGGGGGCGGCTACGACGACTTCATGACCACGCTCGCGAAGTCCGCGAACACGAAGGCCCCCACCATCAACGTGGTCGACCTCTCCGGGCTCGAGAAGGACGGGGACAAGGAGTTCAACGAGCACGTGTTCTACAGCTACCCGACCATGGTGAAGCTCGTGGCCGAGGTCGAGCAGCGGCTGGCGAAGCTCGACGCCGGGCAGGCCGACACCTTCGCGGCGAACGCGAAGACGCTCACCACGAAGCTCGAGGACCTCGAGTCGCAGACCGCCGCCGAGAAGCAGAAGGTCGACGGGGACAAGGTGGCCTACACCGAGCCCGTCCCGGGGTACCTGTTCGAGGCGATGGGCCTCGACAACGTCACGCCCGAGGCGTTCTCGGAGGCGATCGAGGAGGGCGACGACGTCCCGCCGGCGGCCCTCAACGACACGCTCAAGCTGTTCAGCGACAAGACCGTGCGGCTCCTCGCCTACAACGAGCAGACGTCCAGCCCGGAGACCGAGCAGGTCAAGAAGGCAGCCGACCAGGCCGACATCCCGGTGGTCGGTGTCACGGAGACGCTCCCGAAGGGGAAGGATTACGTCTCGTGGCAGCAGGCGAACATCGACGCGATCACGGCGGCCCTCGCGAAGTGACCGCCGTCCAGACCCCCTCGCGAACCGCTGCGGCCCCCGGCCGTGGCGGTTCCGCCGTGCTCGAACTCCGTGACGCGGCCCTGTCGTACGGCTCCCGGGCGCTGTGGTCGCACCTCGACCTCGACCTCGCACCCGGGGAGTTCGTCGCCGTGCTCGGGCCGAACGGCGCCGGCAAGACCTCGCTCCTGCGCACGGTCCTCGGCCAGCAGCGCCTGACCAGCGGCACGATGTCGTTCCTCGGTCAGCCCGTCCGACGCGGCCACCGCCGGATCGGGTACATCCCGCAGCAGCGGCTCATGGAGTCCGGTACCCCGCTCCGTGCGCGGGACATGGTCGCGCAGGGCGTGACCGGTTCGCGCTGGGGCGTGCTGCCGGCCAGCCGTGCGGAGCGCGTGCGGATCGACCGGATCCTCGACGAGGTCGGCGCGACGGCGTTCGCGGACGCCCCCGTCGCCGAGCTGTCCGGCGGCGAGCAGCAGCGCACCCGCGTCGGGCAGGCGATCGCGGCCGACCCCGCGCTGCTCCTGTGCGACGAGCCCCTCATCTCGCTCGACCTGCGGCACCAGCGCGGCGTCACCGAACTGATCGACCGGCAGCGGCAGCAGCAGGGCGCCGCGGTGCTGTTCGTCACGCACGACGTGAACCCGATCCTCGACGTGGTCGACCGCGTCCTCTACATCGCCGGCGGGCGCTTCCGGATCGGCACTCCGGACGAGGTCCTGCGCGCCGACGTGCTGAGCGACCTGTACGGCACCCCCGTGGACGTCGTCCGGACCATGGGACGCATCGTCATCGTCGGCGGCAACGAACCCCACGACCAGACCGGGGCGCACCACCACTGCGACCCCGACCCGCAGGCGACCGTGCCGGACGAAGGGCGGATCTGATGGACGTGCTGTCGACCGTCTTCTCGTTCCAGGACTACGGCGAGCTGCTCGTGCTCGTCCAGAACTCGATCTGGGCCGGCGCGGTGCTCGGCATCGTCGGCGGCCTGATCGGCCCGTTCGTCGTCGCCCGGAACATGCCGTTCGCGGTGCACGGCATCTCGGAGCTGTCCTTCGCGGGGGCGAGCGCGGCGCTGCTGTTCGGCGCGAACGTCGTCACCGGCTCGCTCGTCGGGTCGGTCGTCGCGGCGCTGCTCATCGGCCTGCTCGGCTCCCGGGCCCGCGAGCGCAACTCGATCATCGCCGTCCTGATGCCGTTCGGCCTCGGGCTCGGCATCCTCTGCCTCGCGCTCTACAAGGGCCGCGCGGCGAACAAGTTCGGCCTGCTCACCGGGCAGATCGTCTCGGTCGACAACCCCCAGCTCACCTCGCTCGTGGTCGTGTCGGCGATCGTCGTCGTGACGCTGCTGCTCGTCTGGCGCCCGCTGATGTTCTCCTCCGTCGACCCGGACGTCGCCGCGGCCGCCGGGGTCCCGGTCCGGACGCTCGCGCTCGTGTTCATGCTCGCGCTCGGCCTGGCGACCGCGGTGTCCGTGCAGATCGTCGGCGCGCTGCTCGTCCTGTCGCTCCTCGTGACCCCGGCCGCCGCCGCGCTCCGACTGACCTCGCACCCGGTGGTCGTCCCCGTCCTGTCGACGGTGTTCGCGGTCGTGTCGGTCGTCGGCGGCATCCTGCTCGCCCTCGGTGGCGGGCTGCCGATCAGTCCGTACGTCACCACCATCTCGTTCCTCATCTGGGTCGTCTGCCGCATCGTCGGCTCCAGGAGGGACCGCCGTGGACGCGACCGGGTCGCGGTCCGCGAGCAGACCGCCGGGGGCGAGCCGCGCCTCCCGGCCGGCGGAGCCGACGCGTCGACCGACGCGGGCCGCAGGGAAGGAGTCACCGCGTGAACGCCGTGCAGAAGCCGAAGCGGAACACCTGGCAGCGCGAGGCGGTGCGAACCGCCCTGTCGAGCACCGAGGGGTTCGTCAGCGCGCAGGCGCTGCACCAGCACCTGCGGGACGACGGGTCCACGATCGGCCTGGCGACCGTCTACCGGGCGCTCGCCGACCTGGCGACCGAGGGTGACGCCGACTCGCTGCAGCAGGACGGCGAGTCGCTCTACCGTGCCTGCACCACCGACACGCACCACCACCACCTGATCTGCCGGAACTGCGGCCGCACGGTCGAGATCGAGGCCGACCCGGTCGAGCGGTGGGCGCAGGACGTCGCGGCCGCGAACGGCTTCACGAACGCCAGCCACGTCGTCGACATCTTCGGCGAGTGCGCGGTGTGCACGGCGTCGCGGACCGGCGCGTAGTCTCCGGCGCATGCACGTCATCCTGGTGCCCGGGTTCTGGCTCGACGCGAGCGCGTGGGACGAGGTGACCCCGGTCCTGCAGCGTGCCGGGCACTCGGTCCAGACGATCACGCGCGACGGCGACACGCTCGACGAGCAGGTCGCGGCGATCGTGGCCGTGCTCGACGACGTGGCCACGCCGGAGGAACCCGTCGCGCTCGCGGGGCACTCCGGGGCCGGGCCGATGGTGCTCATGGCCGCGGACCAGCGACCGGCGCTCGTCGCGCACCTGCTGTACGTCGACACCTTCCCGGGACCGGAGGGCGGGTGCGTCAACGACGAGCTCCCGGTCGTCGACGGCGTCGTGCCGCTGCCGTCGTGGGACGTCTGGGAGCCGGCGACCGTGCGGGGGATGACCCCGGAACTCCGCGCGGCGTTCGAGCAGCCGGCGGTCCCGGAGCCCGCGGCGGTGCCCTCGGACCGGTTCCACTACGCCGACCCCGCGCGGCACACGATCCCGGCGACGGTGGTGTCCTGCGAGGTCCCGGCGACGGAGCTCGCGGCGATGGTCGCGGAGCACCATGCGTGGACGACGGAGCTCTCGGCGGTGGAGGACCTGACGATCGTCGGGCTCGAGACCGGGCACTGGCCGATGATGACGGCGCCGACGGAGCTCGGGGAGCTCCTGGTACAGGCGTTGGCGCCGCGGCCGACGGCGGCGGCGTAGGGCGATCTTCGGCGCCGGCGCTGGCCGGCGTTCGTCGAGTGGGCAGGCGTTCGTCGAGCGGGCCGGCGTTCGTCGAGCGGGCAGGACATGCCGTGCGCTAGTCGTCGAGTGGGCGAACTTCGTCGTCGCCGCGTGCCGAGCGTGCCAGATCTGGCCCGCTCGCCCCCGCTGCCCGCACCACCTCGCCCCGCCGCTCCGCCGCCTGCCCGCCCGACCCGGCCCGTCGGCCCCGGCTTGCGACACGCGCGGCCGTCCCGTAACGTTGTCCCCTGGTCCGCTGCGTCCGCGTGGCAGACCCAGTTGTTCCAAGCCCTCCGACCGTCGCGAACGCCGCGGTCGCGCGGTGCTCCCGGCCCTTCGACAGGGTCCGCGAGCCTGGGCGGCGCACACAACCCCCTCGGATCGTCCCCGGACGTTCCGCGTGTGCGCCAGGCAAGTGAACTTGGGAGCGGCCGTCCGGTCGCTCGGTACCTCAGGAGGAAACCATGGCAGCAGTGTGCCAGGTGACCGGAGCCACCCCCGGCTTCGGACACAACATCTCGCACTCGCACCGCCGGACGAAGCGTCGCTTCGACCCGAACGTGCAGAAGAAGACGTACTACGTGCCCTCGCTTCGTCGTAACGTCACGCTCACGCTCAGCGCGAAGGGCATCAAGGTCATCGACGCACGCGGCATCGAGTCCGTCGTCAAGGACCTGCTCGCCCGAGGGGAGAAGATCTGATGGCCAAGAAGGGTCAGGACGTTCGTCCGATCATCAAGCTCCGCTCCACGGCGGGCACCGGGTTCACCTACGTGACCAAGAAGAACCGTCGCAACAACCCGGACCGCCTCGTGCTCAAGAAGTACGACCCGGTGATCCGCAAGCACGTCGACTTCCGTGAGGAGCGCTAAGCATGGCGAAGAAGAGCAAGATCGCGAAGAACAACCAGCGCGCCGAGGTCATCGCGCGCTACGCCGAGCGTCGTCTCGAGCTGAAGAAGGCCCTCGTGGACCCGAACGGCACCGACGAGTCGCGTGAGGCTGCTCGCGTCGGCCTGCAGAAGCTCCCCCGCGACGCGTCGCCGGTCCGCTACCGCAACCGCGACGCCATCGACGGCCGCCCCCGTGGCCACCTCGGTGAGTACGGCATCAGCCGTGTCCGCTTCCGCGACATGGCCCACCGTGGCGAGCTCCCCGGCATCACGAAGAGCTCCTGGTAAGCACCGGCTCCAGCGAACGCCCCGTCCCCTCCGAGGGACGGGGCGTTCGTCGTCCGCGGACCCGTACCGGGGTACACGGCCGTCACATCCGTCACTCGGACCTCACCAGACCCTCGACAACCCCGGAAATCCGGGCGAGTCGGTCCGCGACGACCCGTCCGGCTGGTAGGTTCGCTGACGGTTCCGCCGGGTGTCCTGCCCGCCGGTCCAGAACGTCCAGGGCACCCGCTCCGGGCGGGCGGGCGTCCCGCACGTCCCACCGACACTGCAAGAAGTCCGAGGAGGACATCCATGGCTGACAAGTCACTGAACCGCACCGAGCTCGTCGCTGCCGTCGCGCAGGAGTCCGGCCAGAGCCAGGCCACCGTCAACGGCGTCGTCGACGCGCTGTTCAGCGTCGTCTCGTCGTCGGTCTCCGACGGCACCAAGGTCACCATCCCCGGCTGGATCGCCTTCGAGAAGACCCACCGCGCCGCACGCACCGGCCGCAACCCGCAGACGGGTGAGGCCATCGAGATCGCCGCGAGCGACTCGGTCAAGGTCAGCGCCGGCTCGAAGCTCAAGGCAGCCGTCAAGTAAGACCACTGCACCACACGGAAGGGACGGCTGCGGCCGTCCCTTCTGCCGTTCCCGGGTCCGGCCGGCGGTCCGCGACACTCCTGCACCGGCCTGGAGGCGCGGACCACCGCCCACAGGCAGCTCCGTCGGGTGGGTGGTCGCTCCGGGCAGCGCCTAGGCTTGTCGGGTGGATCGGATCGCGCGCATCGCCGGCCCCGCCGTGCTGCTGCTCGTCGGGTTCGTGTCGCTCCTCGTCGCGCTCGTCGTCGGCGGGGGCGCGGACCGTGCCCTGATCGCCGACCCCGGCGCGGTCGTGCGCTTCGGGCTGCCGATCGCGCGGCTCGTCGTCGACCTGGCCGCGGCCGCCACCATCGGCGGGCTCGCGCTCACCACGGTGGGACTCTCGCGCAGCCGCCCGGAGTGGAACCGAGCCATCGACATCGCGGCGGGCGCGGCCGGTGTGTGGACCGTCGCGGCCGCCGTCGCCACCTTCTTCACGTTCCTCAGCGTCGCCGGTTCCCGGATCAGCCTCGACGAGCAGTTCGGCCAGTCGATGGGGGTCTTCCTCACCGGCACCGACCTCGGGCTCGCCTGGCTCGTCACCGTCCTGGTCGCCGCGGCCGTCACGGTCCTGTGCTTCGCCGTCCGGGCACGCGGCATGGTCGCGCTGACCGCCGGCATCGCGATGATCGGGCTGATCCCGATCGCGCAGCAGGGGCACGCCGCCGGCACCGCGAGCCACGACTCCGCGGTGACCGCACTCGGGCTGCACCTCGTCGGCGCCGCGCTCTGGGTCGGCGGACTCGTGCTCCTCGTCCTGCTCCGCGGGGTCCTCGGCGGCGATCGCCTGCCGTTGGTCGTGGGGCGGTACTCGAGCATCGCGCTCGGGTGCTTCGTCCTCGTCGCGGTCTCGGGCGTCGCCTCGGCGCAGATCCGGGTCGGGGCCTTCTCGAACCTCGGCAGCCCGTACGGCGTGCTCGTGATCGTGAAGTCCGCGGCGCTCCTCGCCGTCGGCGTGCTCGGCGCCGTGCACCGCCGTCGGACGATCCGGTCACTCACCGCCGAGCCCGGTCGCCGCGGACCCTTCTGGACGCTCGTGCTCGTGGAGCTCGCGGTGATGGGCGTCGCGAGCGGGTTCGCCGCTGCGCTCGGACGCACCGCGACCCCGGTCGACCAGGTCGCGCTGAGCAAGACCACCAACCCGTCGCCCGCCGAGCTCCTGACCGACGACCCGTTGCCCCGTGACCCGGGCGCCTGGGGCTGGCTGACGGCGTGGAACATCGACCTGTTCTGGCTCATGGCCGCGGTGCTCGTCGCCGCCGCGTACGTCGCGGGCGTGGTCCGGCTCCGCCACCGCGGGCAGGGCTGGCCGGTCGGCCGGTCGGTGGCGATGGGGATCGCGCTCGTGTCGCTGGTCGTCGCGACCTCGGGCTCGCTGCACACCTACGACCGCTTCCTGGTCTCGGCGAACGTCGGCGCGCACGTCGTCCTCGGCCTGGTGGTGCCCGCGCTCCTCTGGGCCGCGGCGCCGGTCCGGCTCGTCCGCGCCGCGGTGCAGACGCGTGACGACGACAGCACCGGGGTCCGCGAATGGACGGGGCTCCTCGTCGACAACGGCGTCGTGCGGTACCTCGTGCAGCCCTTCCCGGCGTTCGTGCTCCTCGCCACGGTGTGGTGGGCGCTCTACGGCACCCAGGTCCTGCGCTGGTCGGTGAGCGACCCGACCGGCCGCACACTCGTCGACGTCGGCCTGCTCCTGGTCGGGCTCCTCGCCGTCCCCACCCTGCTCACGCCGGTCGCCGCCGGTGCCCGCTCGGCCTCGGTCCCCGCCGCCCTGGTCCGGATCGCCGGCGCCGTGGTCGTCGCGGCCGGTGTGGTCTCGCTCGGCGTCGCGCTGCAGGGGCCGCTCGGGCTCGTGCAGGCGTCGTGGTTCGGGGCGATGGGGCGGACGTGGGGTCCGGATCCGCTCGTCGACCAGGCGCGCGGCGGGGTGGTCCTCGTCGTCGCCGGATCGGCCCTGCTCGTCACGGTCGTGGTCGTCGTCCTGCTCCGACTCCGTCGGGACCGCGGCGCCGTGACGGACCCGCGGCCGACCGAACCGGTGACGACGGACGCCTGATGGCCGTCGAGCTCAGCGCCGAACAGCGGGCCGTCTTCGAGTACATCGAGACGACACGCGACCACGTGTTCATCACCGGTCGTGCCGGGACGGGCAAGTCCACGCTCCTGAACCACCTGTCGTGGAACACCGAGAAGCAGGTCGTGATCTGCGCACCGACCGGGGTCGCCGCGCTGAACGTCGGCGGGCAGACGATCCACTCGCTCTTCCGCCTGCCCATCGGACTCATCGCCGACGCCGAGCTCCGCCAGGGACCCGAGACCCGCAAGCTCCTCAACACCATCGACACGCTCGTGATCGACGAGGTCTCGATGGTGAACGCCGACCTCCTCGACGCCATGGACCGCTCGCTGCGCAAGGCCCGCGGACGGCAGTTCGAGGCCTTCGGCGGCGTCCAGGTCGTGATGTTCGGTGATCCCTACCAGCTGCCGCCGGTCCCGGGCGACGGGGACGAGCGCGCCTACTTCACCGACCACTACCGGTCGATGTGGTTCTTCGACGCGAAGGTGTGGCTCGAGGCCGAGCTGCACATCGTCGAACTCGCGAAGGTGCACCGGCAGCGTGACGACGCCTTCGCGGCCATGCTCACCGCGGTGCGGCACGGGCGCGTCACCGCCGACGTCGCCGGGCAGCTCAACGCCGCGGGGGCACGGCCGGCACCCGACGACGCGATCACGCTCGCGACCCGGAACGACACCGTGGCCCGGATCAACAAGGCGGCGCTCGACCGGCTCCCCGGCAAGGTCAAGACCGCCAGGGCCGACGTCAACGGCGACTTCGGCGGTCGGAACTTCCCGGCCGACGAAGCGCTCGAGCTCAAGCCCGGCGCGCACGTGATGTTCCTGCGCAACGACCCCGACCAGCGCTGGGTGAACGGCACGCTCGGCGTCGTGACGACCATCCGTGACACCGTGTGGGTCGACGTCGACGGGGAGTCGTTCGAGGTCCAGCCGTCCGTGTGGGAGAAGTTCAAGTACTCCTACGACCCGGACAAGAAGGAACTCAAGAAGGACACCGTGGGGGAGTTCCAGCAGTTCCCGCTCCGCCTGGCCTGGGCGGTGACGATCCACAAGTCGCAGGGCTCGACGTACGACCGCGCCGTGGTGGACCTCGGCAACCGGGTGTTCAGCGCCGGGCAGACCTACGTCGCGCTGTCCCGGCTGACCTCGCTCGAAGGGCTGTACCTGACGCGCCCACTCCGGCCGCAGGACATCATCGTCGACCTGGACGTCCGACGCTTCATGTCCGAGGCTCCCCGGATCGTGGCGACCGAGCTCGAGGCCGCCCGCCAGCCCGACGCCGACGCCTGAGGTCCACCGCGTCCGCCGCTCGTCCGACGCGCCCGCAACCCGACGATCGTCGTCCGCCGAGTGGCCCAGATCTGGCGCGACCGAGCGTCACCGCCGACGGATCGTGCACGCTCGGCGGGCGACGCGCGGCGTGTCCTGCCCGCTCGCGCGCCAGCACTCGCCCCCCCCGACGCGACGACGCCCCGCCCACCGGGGTGGACGGGGCGTCGGGGGAGCGGTCGATCAGACGGTGACGTCCATGCGGCGCGAACCGCGGATGGCGCGGATGTTCTCACGGTCGGCGCCGAACGCCGTCAGCAGCAGCACCACACCGACGATCGCGTGGAACAGGTTGTCCGCGAAGGTCAGAGCGAAGACGTTGGCAGAGGTGTTGCCGAGCGCGAAACCGTACACGGCCATGACGACGAGCACGATGCCGACGAGCAGGTTGCCGTTCCGCGACCCGATGGTGGTGCCGAGGCCCGTGATGAGCAGCACCACGGCGAGGAGCACCCAGAGCAGCGACATCGCCGGGTTCACGCCGAACGCGTTCCAGAGCATCCCGCCCTGGCGGCTGAAGAAGCCGGGGTCGCCGTCGGCGGCGAGGAAGAAGCCCAGGAAGCCCCAGAGCGCGAGGAGGGCACCTGCCGTCAGGGCCAGGCCGCGGTTCGGCGAGGCGGTGATGCTCGGTTCCTTGATGGCCACTTCGGTCTCCTCCTGGTACAGGGTGGTGGCGGTGGGCCCGCCGGCGTACGGAGCCGGTGCGTCCGCCCGTGTGCCGCGTGCGGTGCGGCCGTCGCTCCCGGAGGGGGTGCTCCCCTCGTTCACAGGCGCAGACCGGCGGACCAACGGTATCGTGACCGGCCCCGACCGTCCGAATCGCACCCGAGGAACCAGGCGCACGAGGAGGCCGATGACCGCCACACCGAGGAGGACCAGTCCGGTGACCCGAACGCCCGACCGCACGGCACCCGAGTCGCGGGGACCGAGCGTCTCGCGACGGCTCCGGTGGGGGCTGCTTGCGGCTCTGGGGTTCGTGATCGTTCCTTCCGTCTACGCGGCCGCCGTGCTGACGTCCGTCGGCCAGCGGGTCGAGGACGCCGCGCTGGGCGGGGTCCGCGAGTCCGACCTGTTCGGTTCGGACACTGCGCTGAACGTCATCTCGGTGCCGGTCATCCTGTTGCTGGTCGTCGTCATCGCGGCCGTGGCGTTCGCCCGACGCCGGCTCGCGGTGGGGCTCGGAGCAGGTGTCGTGGTGCTCGCGTCGGCAGCGACCTCGACGCTCGTGAAGCGTATCGCCGAGCGCCCGGAGATCGCCCAGTCGACGACCCCCAACTCGTTCCCCTCCGGTCACGCCACCATCGCGCTGGCCGCCCTGTTCGCCGTGCTCATGGTGACGCCGAGGCGCTTCCGCGGGGTCGTCACCCTCCTCGGCACCGCGTACGCGGTGTTCGTCGCGAACCAGACGGTGGTCTACGGCTGGCACCGGGTGAGCGACATCGTCGGCGCTTGCGCGATCGCCCTGTTCTGGGTGGGCGTCGTCCGGGCCGTCGGACCCCGGGTGGACCGCGGTGAGCGCGGTGACCGTGACGGCAGCAGAGCACCTCGGCGGGTGGTGACCACGATCCTGCTGATCGGCACCGCCGTCACGTTCCTGGTCGGCGTCGTGGCGCTCGTCGTCGGCCTGGCCGGGGGCTCGCACGACCACGGTGCGATCCTGGTCGCCGGGCGCATGGCGTCGAGCGCGAGCGTGCTCGCCGTCGTCTCCGTGGTCTGGCTCGCGGATCGTCAGCACCACGCGGACCGGACCGACACCGCCGCGCTGCCCGCCCCGCGCTGACGCCCGCACGTCCGAGCCCGTCCGACCCCGTCCGACCCGTCCGCCCACACGCGCCGCCCCTGTCGATGGAGCAGACGACGTCGGGTACCGGCGCAGGACCCGACATCGTCTGCTCCATCACGAGCCAGCGACTGGCGAGAGCCGGTGTCGGGCGGGCACCGCACCCGAGCCCGGCACTGGCGGGAATGCCTCCGCCTGCGCTACGTTGTACCCACCAAGTCGATGCAAACGCATTGATTGGGCGCTGGTGGACGAACCGGCGCGAGCGAGCAAGCCAGGAGGCGTGCACCATGCAGTTCGGCATCTTCACCGTCAGCGACGTGACGACGGACCCCACCACCGGCCGGACGCCGGACGACACCCAGCGCGTCAAGGACATCCTGACGATCGCCGAGCACGCCGACCAGGCGGGCCTGGACGTCTTCGCCACGGGTGAGCACCACAACCCGCCGTTCGTCGCCTCGAGCCCGACGACGATGCTCGGCTACCTCGCCGGTCGGACGAAGCACATCACCCTGTCGACCAGCACGACGCTGATCACCACGAACGACCCGGTGCGCATCGCCGAGGAGTACGCGATGCTCCAGGTGATCTCCGACGGCCGCATGGACCTCATGATGGGCCGCGGCAACACCGGCCCCGTGTACCCCTGGTTCGGCCAGGACATCCGCCAGGGCGTGAACCTGGCGATCGAGCACTACGCGCTCGTCCGCCAGCTCTGGGAGAACGACGTCGTGGACTGGCAGGGCAAGTTCCGCACCCCGCTGCAGGGCTTCACGTCGACCCCGCGTCCGCTCGACGGCGTCCCGCCGTTCGTCTGGCACGGTTCGATCCGCACGCCCGAGATCGCCGAGCAGGCGGCCTACTACGGCGACGGCTTCCTGCACAACAACATCTTCTGGCCGATCCAGCACACCGAGCAGATGGTCGGTCTGTACCGCCAGCGCTTCGAGCACTACGGGCACGGCACCGCCGACCAGGCGATCGTCGGTCTCGGTGGGCAGTTCTTCGCCCGGAAGAACTCGCAGGACGCGTGGGACGAGTTCCGCCCGTACTTCGACAACGCCCCGGTCTACGGTCACGGCCCCTCGATGGAGGACTTCACCGCCCAGACCCCGCTCACGGTCGGCTCCCCGCAGCAGGTCATCGACCGGTACGCGACGATGAAGGACCACGTCGGGCACTACCAGCGCCAGCTGTTCCTGATCGACCACGCGGGGCTGCCGCTCAAGACGGTGCTCGAGCAGATCGACATCCTGGCCGAGGACATCGTCCCCGAGCTCCGTCGCATCAACGACGCAGACCGTCCGGCGCACGTGCCGTCGGACCCGCCGTCGCACGCGGACCGCGTGGCCGCGGCCCTCGCCGCCGGCACCGTCGGCAGCGACCACGTCGCGGCCGAGGATGCGTGGACGGGCGCGTCCGTCTGACCGCAGACGTGACCACCTGACGGACGGGAGGCACGGTGCCAGCTGGCACCGTGCCTCCCGTCCGTCACGCCGGTGACGTTCCGTCCCATCGCGACCGACCCGGGATGCCGATCCGCGCATCGGAAGCCGGATCTCCGGTCCTCCGATGCGCGGATCGGCCTCCTGTGCGCGGATCAGTCTCCGACGCACGGATCGGAGTGCGAGGTGCGGGCGGGGGCTGGGCGGGCGGGGGCCGGGCGGGCGGGGACGAGCTTCAGGCCGACGACGCAGCCGACGATCCCGGCGATGAACAGCAGGCGCAGGACCGTGACGGGCTCCACTCCGGTTGCCATGCCCCACAGCACGGTGAGCGCGGCGCCGGTGCCCGTCCACACGGCGTACGCGGTGCTGATCGGGATGTGCCGGAGCACGTAGCCGAACGCCACGAGGCTGACGACGATCGTGACGGCGAAGACGGCCGTCGGACCCGGCTGGCTGAAGCCGTCGCTCGCGCCGAGGGCGGTCGCCCAGACGGTCTCGAGCGCGGCGCTGACGAACAGGACGAGCCACGCCACCTCAGCTCACCACCTTGAGGCCGACCACGCAGGCGACCAGACCGAGCACGAGGGCGACCCGGGCCAGCGACGCGGCCTCCTGACGGCGCAGGATCGCGACGACCACGGTCAGCGAGGCGCCGATCCCGACCCAGACGGCGTAGGCCGTACCGACCGGGATCGCCTGCATCGCGAACGCCAGGCCGACCATGCTCAGCGCCATGCCGGCGACGAACACGATCGTCGGGACCACCTTATTGAACCCGTTCGACGCACTCAGCGCGGTGGCCCACACCGCTTCGAGCACGCCGGACGCCACCAGGACCAGCCAGGCCATGAGAGGCTCCTCTCCTCGTTCCGGCGTGAGTCGCACGAGTGTGCGACTCTTACCGGACCGACGGTAGCACGACTCGCACGACCGTGCGAGTATGGACGGATGACCACGCGCGAAGACCTCGAGCAGCGCCGCGTCGACGTGTCCGACGCCGCGTGCCGCGTGCTCGCCCGGGACGGCCTCGGCGCGCTGAGCGTCCGGGGCGTCGCGGCCGAGGCCGGGCTGCCGCCGAGCACCGTCCGGTACGTCTTCCCGACCCAGGCCGCGATGCGCGAGCACGCCATCACGCTCGTGTTCGACCGCACGCGGGAGCGCATCGACGCGATCCCCGCCGGGCTGCCGGACGACGAGACCGCGCGGCGGATCCTGGTCGAGCTCCTGCCGCTCGACGACGAACGCATCGTCGAGCTCGACGTCTACCTGGCGCTCGGGAACGCGGCGCTGACGGACGACGCGCTCCGGCCGGCCCTCGACCGGGTGGTCGCCGAGATGCGCGCCTGGTGCGACCGGATCGTCGCGCTGGTCGGGGTGCCCGAGGACGACCGCGTCGACGAGGCCTGTCGGCTGCACGCCCTCGTGGACGGGCTCTGCGTGCACGTCACACGCCTGGCCCCGGGGGAGTCCGGCGAGTGGGCGATCGCGCTGCTCGACCGGCACCTGACGGGCCTGCCCACGGCCTGAGGCCCGGCACCGCGCGGCTCGGCGGGAGCAGACGTGCTCCTCGCCTATCCTGTCCCGGTGACGAGCGCCCCCACTCGCCCCACCCCGACCCGCACGCTCACCGGCCCCGGCCTGGTGCTCGGTGCCGTCGTGGTGCTGCTCGCCGTGCGCGTCGCGTCGCCGAGCGTCGGGACGACCGGGCTACCGGACGTCGTGCAGGACTTCCTGACGCTGGCGATCAGCGTCGTGGTCGAGTCGCTGCCGTTCGTCGTGCTCGGCATCGTGCTGTCGATCGTCGTCGAGGTGTGGGTGCCCGTCGGCGTGCTCGAGAAGCTGCTGCCCGAGCGCCCGCTGCCCCGGCGCGCGGTGATCTCGCTCATCGGGATGCTCTTCCCGGTGTGCGAGTGCGGCAATGTCCCGCTGGCCCGCGGGCTCATGCTGCGCGGCTTCACCCCGGCCGAGGCGGTCACGTTCCTGGTCGCGGCACCGATCCTCAACCCCCTCGTCATCATCAGCACCGCGCAGGCCTTCGGGTGGTCCGGCTGGATCCTGGTCGTGCGCATCGTCGGCGGGTTCGTGCTCGCGAACCTGGTCGGGTGGATCGTCGCCGCGCACCGCCGCCCGGCCGAGCTGCTCCTGCCCGCGTTCGAGGCTCGGTGCCGCGCAGCCGTCGGCGCACCGCGGGCCCGGAACCGCTGGCGGGAGAGCGCGGCGCAGTTCGGCGGCGAGACCGCGACGATGATGCCGGCGCTGTTCGTCGGCGCCGGGCTCGCCGCGGCGATCCAGGTCGCGGTGCCCCGGTCCACCCTCGTCGCGATCGGGGCGAACCCGGTGCTGTCCGTCGCGGCGATGATGCTCCTCGCCATGACGGTGTCGCTGTGCTCGAACGTCGACGCGTTCTTCGCCCTGTCCTTCGCCTCGACCTTCCTGCCGGGGTCGATCACGGCCTTCCTGCTCATCGGGCCGATCATCGACGTGAAGATGATCGCCCTGCTCCGGACGACCTTCCGGGCGCGCTTCCTGGTGCTGCTCGCCGTCGTCTGCACCCTGTTCACGGCAGCGGTCGGGTTGGTGATGAATGTCCTCGTCTGACAGGGGTCCCGCGTACCTGGGGCTCGGATCGGTGCTCGCGGTCGCACTGTGCACGCTGTGGCTCGCCGCCGTCGGGCACCTCGACCTGTACATCAACCCGCGGTACGACGTCTTCACGATCGTGCTCGCGGCGGTGGCGGTCCCGGCTGCGGTCGCGGGGCTCGTGGTGGTCGCGCGCGGCCACGGGCACCGGCACGACGACGAGGCCGACGACGACCACGGCGACCACCACGACGGGCACGGCGGCCACGGCGCGTCCACCGCGCCGACCCGCCGCCGGGTCCTCGTCCGGGTGCTCGGCGGTGCGGCGGCGCTCGTCACCGTCGGGGTCACGGTCGCGATGCTCGTCCTGCCGCCGGCGACCCTGTCGGCCCGGACGGCGCAGCAGCGGAGCGTGGACACCCCGACGCTCTCGAACGCCACCGGGACGCAGGACGTCGCGCTCCTCGGCAGCGCCGGCGTCGACACCTCGCAGTACGGCGTGAAGGACTGGGCCGCGGTGATCCGCCAGACCACCGACACCTCGTCGCTCGTCGGCAAGCCCGTGCGGCTCACCGGGTTCGTGGTCCCCGGCGCCGACGGCACGTTCACCCTCACGCGCTTCGTGATCAGCTGCTGCGCCGTCGACGCCCAGCCCGTCGGACTCGGGGTCGTCACCGACGGCACCGTGCCGGACGCCGACCAGTGGGTCCGGGTCGAGGGCAAGCTCGCGGCGAACCCCGACCCGTCGGCGGACGCACGCATCGTGATCCGGGCCGCGAGCATCACCCGGATCGCCCAGCCGTCGGACCCGTATGAGTACTGACCGCACCCCGGAGCTGCGCCGCCGGCCGCGCGACCGGTTCCGCCGCCGGCTCGTCGCGTCGCTGACGGTCTTCGTGCTCGTCGGCGCCGTGGCCGCGGTGATCGGCGCGCAGCAGGGCCCGCGGCTGCGCGAGGTCACCTACGACCCGAGCGGGCTGGTGTCCCGGCCGGCGCAGCGGGTGATCCTGACCGCGAACCAGGCGCTGCAGCGCGTGTCCGCCGGGGACGTGACGGTGACCCCGGCGGCCGCACACACGGTGACGTCGAGCGGCAACACCATCGCCGTCGAGTTCGCCGGACCCCTCGCCTACGACCGCTCGTACGAGATCGCCGTGGCCGGTGTGCGGGCACCCGGGCAGCCCGCGACGTCGGAGCTCCGCACGACGATCCGGACGGGCAGCACCGACGTGCTCGCGCTCGTCCCGGCCGCGAGTCGCACGAGCGGGACGAGCGGTACGAGCGGGACGAGCGGCACCGCGGGGAGCGCCGGCAAGGACCGGATCGTCCGCCGATCCCTCGACGCCGGCGGTGCGACGACCGTCTACCAGGCCGCCGACATCACCGAGTACGCCCGGCTCGGCCGCTCCCTGGTGGTCGTGAGCGGCACCGACGGCCGGTCCGCCGTCGACATCGTCTCGCTCGCGGGCGGCGTGCAGGACCCGTCCGCGCCCGTGGAGCACCTCACGCTGCCGACCGCCGAGGGCCGCGTCACCGCCCTGCACGTCGCCGACGACGGCGCGTCCTTCGGGTTCGAGTACGCGGACACCACGACCGGGCAGTCCCGGGACGTCGGCCTGTACGTCGTGGACATGACCGGCACGCACCTGCCGACCGCCGTCGCCGCGGACGGCAAGCCCAGCGCCGGCGCCGTCCCGATGACCGTCGCGCAGTGGGCGTACGTCCCGCGGACCGAGCGGGCCCTCGTCCGGACCGGCTCGGACGACCTCGTGCTCGTCGACGTCAGCGGGCAGACCGACCCCGTGCGGCTCGGGAGCGCCACCTACCTGCACGGCTTCGTGGGCACGGGGACGACGGCCGTGGTCGAGACGGGCACGGGGGTCGTCCGCCTCGACCTCACGGACGGGAAGCGCACGCCCCTGGCCGCGCCGCCGGGGAGCACCGACGCCGCCTACCTCGGGCGGATCGCTCAGCTCGACGACGACACCTACGTGCGGGTGGTGGGCGACGTGCGTGCGGACGGGACCCTCGCCCAGCGGATCCTGCGCGTGGACGCGAGCCGAGCCTCCCGGCTGCCCGTCGTCGTGCCCGCGGACGCGAGCATCACCGCGGTCTGCCCGTCGCCGAACGGGCAGTTCCTCGCCGTCGCGACGAAGTCGGCGACGAGCGACCTGGTGAGCATCGTCGACGCGTCCTCCGGGGAGCTCGAGGCGAGCATCGACGCGGCCTCGGTCGACTGGTGCGGCGCGCTGCCCTCCGGCGACGAGATCAGCTGACACGCGGCGCGCGCGGCAGCAGCGCCGCGCGATCCCGGCACCGCGCAGCGCAGCACCGGCAGCCAGCAGCGCGCCGCGTCAGCGCCGCAGGGTCTGCTTCGGGTACTCCCCGAACCGCCGCAGGTACTCACCCGAGAACCGGCCCATGTGCGTGAACCCCCACCGCACCGCGACGTCCGCGACCGACACCGTGCCCGGCTCGGACCGCAGCAGGTCGTCGTGGGCGCGGCGCAGCCGGACCTCGCGCAGGTACTCCATCGGCGTGCGCTCGAGCACCCGCTGGAAGGACTCCTGCAGCCCGCGGACGCTCAGGTCCGCCGCCCGTGCGATGTCCGACACCGTGAGCGGCTCGTGCGCGCGGGAATGGATCGTCTCGACGGCCGCGCGGACACGGACGTTCCGGTGCTCGCCCCAGCCGACCGGGGCCGTCTCGCCGTGGAAGCGGTACAGGTCGAGCAGGGCGCGGACGACGTCGCGCTGCGCCTCGTGCCAGGCGAGCGACTCGGCACCCTCGTCGCGCAGCGCCCGCACCGAACCGCCGACGGCCGTCCGCCAGCGGTCCACCGAGGCGGCGTCCGGCGGGGTGAAGCGGTCGAACGCGAGCGTGCCGTCGACCAGGTACCGCTCCGACGCGACGTCGAGCACCAGGTCGCGGTCCAGGTGCACGAGCCGCTGGTCCCAGTCGCGGTACTCCATGTCGAAGCGCTGCTCGATCGGGAAGAGCGTCGGGACACCCGGCTGCATGCGGACCGCGTTGCGCCCCACGTCGACGGTCGCGGACCCCGAGTCGATCCACTGCACGACGACCTGCCCCTCGACGGCGACGTCGCCGCGCAGGGAGCCGTGCATCTGGGAGCGCCGGATGCTCATCCGGTCGTCGCCGATCGCGACGTAGCGGTACCAGTAGTCGTCGTCGACGTGCGACGAGTGCCAGGACTTGCCGGCGTACATGCCCGCGAGGTCGGCGACCGCCGCGTCGGTGTCCGTGCCGGACACCGAGACCAGGGACCGGGGTCCCTCGTTCGCCGTGGAGGTCATCGGCCCAGCCTCCCCCCGCGTGCCCGGACCGCGCAGCGTGTCGCGTGGGTCGGACTCGTCGGTCGCGTTCCGCGGACAAGGGCCGCGCGCGCCGGACAGGCGGGATGACGAACGGGAGGCGCGGTGCCAGCCGGCACCGCGCCTCCCGTCCGTCGACTGGTCGCGTCGCGGACGCGACCCGTCGTGCTGACTAGGCCAGCGTCGCGGTGTCGATCACGAAGCGGTACCGGACGTCCGAGGAGAGCACGCGCTCGTAGGCCTCGTTGATCTGGTCCGCCGAGATGAGCTCGGTCTCCGGCAGGATGCCGTGCTCGGCGCAGAAGTCGAGCATCTCCTGGGTCTCGCGGATGCCGCCGATGGCCGAGCCCGCCCAGCTGAGGCGACGCGGGATCAGGGCGAAGGCGGGGACCTCGAGCGGCTCGGACGGGGCACCGACGTTGACCATCGTGCCGTCGACCTTGAGCAGGCTCAGGTACGCGCCGACCGGGATCTTCGCCGAGACCGTGTTGATGATGAGGTCGAACGAGCCGCGGAGCTCCTCGAACGTCTTCGGGTCCTTCGTCGCGAAGTGGGCGACCGCGCCGAAGCGGAGCGAGTCCTCCTGCTTCGAGGTGGTCTGCGACAGGACGGTGACCTCGGCGCCGAGGGCCGACGCGATCTTCACGCCCATGTGGCCGAGCCCGCCGAGGCCGACGATCGCGACCTTCTTGCCGGGGCCGGCACCCCAGTGGTGCAGCGGCGAGTACAGGGTGATGCCCGCGCACAGCAGCGGGGCGACGCGCTCGATGTCGAGCGACTCCGGGACGCGGAGGACGAAGTCCTCGTTCACGACGACGGCCTCGGAGTAGCCGCCCTGGGTGATCGATCCGTCGGCGGGGTCGACGCCCGCGTAGGTCTGGATGTTGCCCTTCAGGCAGTACTGCTCCTCGCCGGCGACGCAGTTCTCGCACTCGCCGCAGGAGTTCACCATGCAGCCGACGCCGACACGGTCGCCGACCTGGTGCTTCGTGACGTCGCTGCCGACGGCGGAGACGTGGCCGACGATCTCGTGGCCGACGACCTGCGGGTACTGGATCTCGCCCCACTCGCCGCGGACGGTGTGGATGTCCGAGTGGCAGATGCCGGCGTAGGCGATGTCGATCTCGACATCGTTCGGGCCGAGGTCACGGCGGGTGATGGTGGTCTTGACGAGCGGCTCGGTGGCCGACGTTGCCGCGTACGCGTTGACGGTGCGCATTGGTCTCCTCGTGGTGGTGCTTCGCGGGCCGGGTGCGGCCCGCCGACCAGTGTGGTCCCGCGTCCTGGGGACAGGGGGGTTGCGATGGGGTCCCCCTGCCGGGAGCGGGCGGGCGTGTCCCAGGGGTGCGGGGCGGGCGCCGAGTCGCTCGGCGCTTCGCGCTCAGCGCTCTGCGCTTCGTGCTCAGCCGACGAGCCGCGCGAGCCGCTGGCCCGCCACCGTCGCGAACCGCAGCGGGTCCCGCAGGGCGTCGTCCGGCTCGCCGGTCGTCTGCGTCGCGAGCACCACGAGTGAGGCCGCGGCCGTGAAGGCGTCGAGCGGAGCGTCCACCTCGCCGGCCACGAGCAGCGCCGAGGCGGCGGGAGCGTGCGCGTCCCGGAGCGACAGCACGACCGACGGCACCTTGCCCGCCGCGCTCTGCTCGTCGAAGCGGCCCTCGCCGGTGACCACCACGTCGGCCCCGCCGAGCAGTCCGGGCAACCCGAGCAGGTCTGCGACCGCACGGGCTCCGGGGACGAGCGTCGCACCCCAGGCGAGCAGCCCGAAGCCGACTCCGCCCGCGGCTCCGGCCCCGGGGGTCGTCGGGTCGACCGCGGGGAACCGGGCGGCCCACTCGGCCAGCCGGGCGTCCACCGCGCCGATCCGGTCGACCGCCAGGCCCTTCTGCGGGCCGAAGACGGCGGCGGCGCCGGTGGGTCCGAGCAGCGGTGAGACGACGTCGGTGAGCACGACGACCCCACCAGGGGGCAGCGGCCGGAGGCCGCCGGCGGCGGCGCTCGCCGCGCCGCCCGCGCCGCCCGCGCCGCCCGCGCCGCCCGCGCCGCCCGCGCCGCCCGCGCCGCCCGCGTCCAGCCCCAGCGCCTCGAGCACCGGTCGCCCGCCGTCGGTCGAGGCGCTCCCGCCGATCCCGAGCACGAGCCCCGTCGCACCGGCGTCGAGTGCCGCGGCGATCGCCTCGCCGAAGCCGCGGCTCGTCGCCGTCTCCGGCCGCATCACGCCGCCGAGGAGCGGCAGTCCGCTCGTCGCCGCGAGCTCGACGACAGCCCGGCCGTCCGGCAGCCGCAGCCAGTGCGTGTCGACCGGCTCGCCGTCCGGCCCGGTCACCCGGACCGGCACCCGTTCGGCGCCCGGGTACGCGACGGCGAACGCGTCGAGCGTGCCCTCGCCCCCGTCGGCCATCGGCACGAGCACCAGGTCGTCGTCGGGACGCTCGGTCAGCCAGCCGTCCCGCACCGCCCCCGCGACGTCGACCGCGGTCGCGGTGCCCTTCAGGGAGTCCGGAGCGATGACGACGCGCACCCGACCACGCTAGCGGGATCCGAGCGCGAAGCGGGGGTGCGGCGCCCCACCGGTCGCCAGGTCCGCCACCAGCTCGCCGAGCAGCGGCGCGAACTTGAACCCGTGCCCGGAGAACCCGGTCGCGACCGTCAGGGGGCCGCGTCGGTCGATCACGAAGTCCTCGTCGGGGGTGGTGTCGTACAGGCAGCTGATGAAGGTCGGCCGGCTCGCGTCGACCCCGGGGACGTACCGCGCCACGTAGGCCTGTAGGCGCGCGGCTTCGTCCGGTCGAGGGGCGAAGTCCCGGTCGTCCGGGTCGACGACCGGTCCCGTCCCGTGGAACCCGACCTTGACGCCCTCGCCCGGGGTGAGCAGGCCGTACACGTCGTCGCCGTCGGCCCAGTGCACGAAGCTCGGCCATGCCTCGTCCGGCAGGTGGCTGGGGAAGTGGGCGGGCTGCTCCTGGGTGACGCGGACGGCCGGGAGGCGCGCCCCACGTCCGGCGAACACCCCACCGACCAGCGTGGGGGCCCACGACCCGGCGGCCGCGACCACGGACTGGGTGCGGACCGTCCGTGGTGCGTGGGAACCCTGTTCGTCGCTGTCCAGGGTCAGGGTGAGCTCGCCGTCGTGGTCCTCGACCTGGGTGACCCGCGTGCCGAACCGGAGCTCGGCGAGGCCGGTCCGCTCGGCGAGCCGCAGGAAGGTCTCGATCGCGACCGCCGACCGGATCCGGCCCGCCGTCGCGTGGGCGAGGACGTGCCCCTCGAACGCGATCCCCGGCCAGCGTGCCGCGGCGTCGGCGGGGGAGAGGCGCTCGTGCGGGATGCCTCCGTCCGCCAGCGCGGCGGCGATCGCGTCGACGACCTCGGGACGCCCGTGGTCGACCGCACCGGTCCGGTCGAGCAGCGTCTCGCCCGACTCCCGCTCCAGCGCGTCCCAGAGCGCGAGCGCCCGGGTCGTCAGCGCGACGTACTCCGGGTCGGCGTAGCCCTGCCGGAAGATCCGGGTCGCCCCGTGCGACGATCCCCGGTCGTGGCCGCGGGCGTGCTGCTCGATGAGCAGGACCCGCTCGCCACGGGCCGTCAGCGCCCACGCCGTCGCGGCGCCGACGACCCCACCGCCGATCACGACGTGCGTGGTGGAGGTCGAGGGCGCGGTGCTCATGCGCCGAGGGTAGCCGTGCTCAGTAGGCGATGCGGCCGTTCCGGTCGTGGAACTCGCCCGTGGGGCCGTCGGGACCGACCGTCGCGTCGGTGCCCTCGGTGACGGTCTGGTGGCCGCCGTACCCGTTGAACGCCGTCGCCGTGTACCCGGGGTCGCTCGCGTTCACGCGGAACTCCGGCAGGTTCTTGGCGTACTGCACCGTGAGCGCGATGAGGGCCGCCTTCGACGCCGCGTACGGAACGGCAGCGACCGGGTACTCGTCGTGCCCGGGGGTCGTCAGCCACCGCGTGAACCCGACGCCCGACGCGACGTTGACGATCACCGGGGCGTCCGACCGCCGGAGCAGCGGGAGCGCGGCCTGTGTCACCCGGACGACCCCGGTGACGTTCGTGTCGAGCACCTCGGCCATCGCGGCGGCGTCCAGGTCGTCCACCCCGGACGCGGTGCCGAGCACACCGGCGTTGTTCACGAGGACGTCGAGCTCGGGGACCTCGGCGAGTGCCCGGTCGACGCTCGCCTGGTCGGTCACGTCGAGCTGGACGACGTGCGCGCCGAGCGCCCGGACGTCGTCGGCGCGGTCGGGGTCGCGCACCCCGGCGTACACGGTGTGGCCGGCTTCGAGCAGGCGGCGGGTGGTCTCGAGACCGAGGCTGCGGTTCGCCCCGGTGATCAGTGTCGTGGTCATGCCCCGAGCCTGCTCCTCGGTCCTCGCGCGTCCCAGGCCCTGCGCGACGGTGGGACCAGCGGTACCAGGACCACGGTCGGGATCGGCGGCATGATCGTCCCGTGGACGAGTTCGCGAACGTGCTGCGTGCCTGGCGGGACCGGGTGCGACCGGAGGAGGTCGGCCTCCCCGCGGGGTCGGGCCGACGGACGCCGGGACTCCGACGCGAGGAGCTCGCGGCGCTCGCCGGGGTGAGCGTCGACTACGTGGTCCGCCTCGAGCAGGGTCGCGCGACGAACCCGTCGCCGCAGCTGCTCGGCGCCCTGGCCACCGCCCTCCGCCTGAGCCGCGAGGAGCGCGATCACCTGCACCGTGTCGCGGGCGCCGCCACACCGTCGCGCGGAGTCGTCCCGCGGCACGTCACCCCCGGGGTGCAGCGGATCGTCGACCGGCTCGGCGACGTGCCGCTCGCGGTCTTCACGGCGGCGCACGACATCGTCCTGTGGAACCCGCTCTGGGCCGCGATCGACGGCGACCCGACCCGGCGGACCGGTCCGGAGCAGAACCTCGTGTGGCGGCACTTCACCCGGGGACACGAGGGCGTGGAGTGGGACGCCGAGCACGAGGAGGCGTTCTCGAGCGATCTCGTCGCCGACCTGCGGCAGGCCCTCGGCCGCTACCCCGCCGACCGCGGTCTCGCCGACCTCGTCGCGGCCCCGCGCCGGACCTCGCCGGAGTTCGAGCGCCGCTGGGACACCGGCCGGGTCGCGCAGCACCGGACGAGCCGCAAGGTGGTGCACACCCCGGTCGGCCCGGTCACCGTGGACTGCGACGTGCTCACCGTGCCGGACAGCGACCTGCGCATCGTCGTGTACACCGCGGTGCCCGGATCGCCGGACGCCGCCGCGCTCGACCTGCTCGCCGTGACCGGGCTCCAGGACTTCCCGGACAGGAACGCCCGCACGGTGTAGGCGAACACACATCTGCGCGACCTACGGTTCCGGGAAGCGCGAACGCGTGTACTCCCGGACCGGTCGAAGGACCGCTCACCTCGAAGAGATCGGTCCGATGACGACGATCCCGCTCGCCCCCGGTTTCACCCGCACCCGTCCCGGGAACGGCGGCCGCTCCGGCACCTCCACCTACTCCGCACTCCTCGCGCAGGTCAAGGACCACGGTCTCCTGCGCCGCCGCACCGGTTTCTACTGGTCGCTGTTCGGCGGCCTCGTCGCCACCCTCGCGCTGGCGTGGGTCGTGTTCTCGTTCCTCGGTGACTCGTGGTTCCAGCTGATCGTCGCGGGGGTGCTCGGTGTGCTGTTCACGCAGTTCGCGTTCCTGTCGCACGAGGCCGCGCACCGCCAGGTGTTCGCGTCGCAGAAGTGGAACGACCATGCCGGCCGCTGGGTCGGCACGTTCCTGGTGGGCTTGAGCTACTCGTGGTGGATGAACAAGCACACCCGCCACCACGGCAACCCGAACACCGTCGGCAAGGACCCGGACATCGCTCCCGACGGCATCCGGTTCCTGCCCGAGGACGCCGCTGCGGCGAAGGGACCGTTCATGCGGACCTTCCTGCGCTTCCAGGGCTGGCTGTTCTTCCCGCTGCTGACGCTCGAGGGCGTGAACCTGCACCGGCACGCGGTGGTCTCCGTCGTCCGTGGTGCCGGTGGCCGTCCGGACACGAAGGGTCGCGTGCTCGAGGGCACGCTGCTCGTGGCGCGGTTCGCGATCTACCTGACGGTGGTGTTCTGGTTCCTGCCGTTCGGGATGGCGTGCGCGTTCCTGGGTGTGCAGCTGGCGGTGTTCGGGGTGATGATGGGTGCCTCGTTCGCGCCGAACCACAAGGGCATGCCCACCATCGCGCACGACGCGAAGGTCGACTTCTTCTCCCGGCAGGTCCGGACCTCCCGCAACATCCGTGGCGGCTGGTGGGTGTCGTTCCTGATGGGTGGTCTGAACTTCCAGGTCGAGCACCACCTGTTCCCCTCGATGCCCCGGCCGGCGCTGAAGCAGGCCCGCCTGCTGGTCCGCGACCACTGCGAGACGCTCGACGTGCCCTACACCGAGACGACGCTGCTGCGTTCGTACGGCATCGTCGTCCGGTACCTCAACCGGGTAGGACTCGCCGCACGCGACCCCTTCGCCTGCCCGATGGTCGCGCAGCTCCGCATCCACTGACCCGGTCCGCTGCGCCCGGGCGTCGGTCCCGGCGCAGCGACGCAGTAGAGCGTCAGTGCGGCCGGTCGAACGACCGGATGTCCGCCGGGACCGCCGACACCGACCCGCGCACCCGCACGGGCATCGGGACCAGGTGCTCGGCCGGCACCAGGTCGGGCTGCAGCAGCAGCCGGACGGCCAGGGCGCCCATCGCCTCGTAGGGGAGCGCGGCCGTCGTCAGGGTCGGCTCCAGGTAGAGCGCGATGTCGTCGTCGTCGAACGACACGATCGAGACCTGGTCCGGCACCGACAGGCCCACCTCGGCCAGCGCGCGGTAGACACCGAACGCCAGTCGGTCGTTCAGTGCGATCACGGCGGCGGGGCGTCGACCCGCGGCGAGCAGGTCGCGCATCGCGGCGTACCCGTGGTCGGGGTCCCACGGATGGCAGTCGACCTCGGCCACCGGCACGACCCCGTGTGCGTCGAGCGCCGTCGTGATGCCGTCGAGCCGTCGTTCGATCGCGGCGGTGCTCCACTCGACGGTCGCCGATCGGTCCCGCCCGATCAGGACGACGTCGTCGGTGTGCCCGGCGTCGAGCAGCAGCCGCACGATCTCCTCGCCGCCGGCGCGCTCGTCGGCGAGCACGGTCGCCGTGGGTCGGGTCGCGACGGCGTTGAGCATCACCGTCGGGATACCCCCGCCCACGTCGGGCAGGTCGACGGGGTGCGGTCGGATCGACGCGTAGACCAGGCCGTCGACCTGGTGGTCGATGAGGACCCCGAACGCCGCGGCCATCGCGTCCTGCTGGTCCTCGGTCTCGGTGATGAACAGCACGTGGCCCTGCCGCTTCGCCTCGGCCAGGGCACCGCGGATCATGCCGCTGCCGAACCGGTCGGTGGTGATCGCCTCGGACACCAACCCGATGACCCCGGAGCGACGGGTCGTCAGCGACCGCGCGGTCAGGTTCGGGCGGTACCCGAGCTCGCCCGCCGCGGCACGGATGCGCGCGGCGGCGTCCGCCGACACCCGGGATGCGGGGTGGTCGTTGAGCACCTGCGAGACCGCTGCCTTCGACAGGCCGACCTGTTGGGCCACGTCCGAGAGCGTGACGCGTCGCGCGCTCACGGCAACTCCGCGGACTGTTTGCGCATTCGCTCATCATACGGGCTTGACAGCAGGTGGTGAACCGGTACACCATTCGTGATCAACCGGTTCACCAACGTGGGTGCAACCGATGATGACCTCGATGAAGAGTGGTGCCGAGCAGTGTGTGACCTCCTCCTGACCGACCCTGACCGTCTGTGCGGTGCGCCGTGCTGAGGGTGCCCGACCACTGGGTGTGGGACTTCTGGTTCGCCGACGACGGCGCTCGCCACCACGTGTTCTTCCTGCAGGCGCCGACAGCCCTGGGAGACGAGGGCCGACGCCACCGCGCCGCCCGCATCGGCCACGCCGTGAGCGACGACCTCGTCCACTGGGAGCGGGCGGAGCAGCCGTTCGGCCCCGGGTCCGGCGACGACCACGACGCGACGACGACGTGGACCGGCAGTGTCGTCCGCGGCGACGACGGCCTGTGGCGGATGTTCTACACGGGCACCCGGTTCCTCGCCGACGAGCCCGACCACACGAACGTCGAGACCGTCGGTGTCGCCGTGTCCGAGGACCTCCGCACCTGGGTCAAGCGCCCGGGCCCGGTGACCCGGGCCGACGCCCGCTGGTACGAGACGCTCGGCGCCGCACCGGACGCCGACGGCGCGGTCTTCCGCGAGGAGGCCTGGCGCGACCCCTGGGTGTTCCGGGACCCGGCGGGGGACGGCTGGCACATGCTCGTCACCGCGCGCACGAACGCGGGCCCCCTCGACGAGCGCGGGGTGATCGGCCACGCGGTGTCCACGGACCTCGAGCACTGGGAGGTCCGACCGCCGCTCAGCAGTCCGGGCTCCGGCTTCGTCCACCTCGAGGTCCCGCAGGTCGTCCAGGTGCAGGGCCACTGGTTCCTGCTGTTCTCGTGCCCGGCCGAGGCGCTGAGCCCCGTGCACCCCGCCGCGGACACCACCCCCGGGACGTGGGCGATGCCGATCGACGACCCGACCGGTCCCTTCGACGTCACCCGCGCGGTCCCGCTCACGGACGCCACCCGGTACTCGGGCCGACTCGTGCAGCGCCGCGACGATTCGTGGGCCCTGGTGACCTTCGAGAACGGCGCCCCGGGCGAACCGCTGCCCGGCGTGCTCACCGACCCGGTCGACGTCGACGTCGTGGACGGCCAGCTCGTCCTGCGTGCGACCACGTCCGCGGGCGCGGCTGCGCGCTGACCCCGACCCCGACCCCTCACTTCCCCTCCACACCCCTCCGGCTCCACGGCGCAGCGCCTGCGACCCGGAGGTCCCGACCCGAAGAACCCCTCCAGAGGAGAACCATGAACACCAAGCACATCGCCCGTCGATCGGGGGTGGCCATCGCGGTGCTCGCGGTCGCCGCCGCCGCACTCACCGGCTGCTCGGCCGGTTCCGGATCCGGCAGCGCTGCCGGCGACGGCACCGGCGACATCACCGTCTGGGGCCACCAGGGCCAGACGAGCGAGGTCACCGCGATCCAGGACACCGTGAAGTCCTTCAACGCGTCGCAGAAGAAGGTGCACGTCACGCTCAAGCTCATCTCGGGCGACACCTACACGAGCACCGTCACGAACACCCCGACGAACAAGCTCCCCGACGTGCTCGAGATGGACGGCCCGACGCTCGCGAGCTACGCCTACAACGGCAAGCTCGCCCCGCTGACCGACTCCGTGTCGAAGTCGACCGTGTCGAACGCCACCGACGGCTCGATCGCCGAGGGCACGTACGACGGCAAGCTGTACGGCCTCGCCCAGTACAGCTCGGCGATGGGGCTGTACGGCAACAAGAAGCTGCTCGAGGCCGCGGGGGTCTCGATCCCGTCGTCCCCGTCCGAGGCCTGGACCCCGGAGCAGTTCTCCGACGCGCTCAAGAAGCTCGCCGCCGCGAACTCGTCGGGCAAGTCGCTCGACCTGTCCGAGTCGGCGCTCAACGGCGAGTGGGGCACCTACGGCTTCTCGCCGATGCTGCAGTCCGCCGGCGGCAACCTCATCAAGGGCGACAAGGCGTCCGGCGTGCTCGACTCGTCCGACTCGGTGAAGGCCCTCGAGGACATCGCGTCCTGGAAGCCCTACGTCGACTCGAACACCGACGGCAACGCGTTCCCGAACGGCCGCGTCGCGCTGAGCCTGAGCGGCCACTGGAACTACCCGACCTACTCCAAGGCGATCGGCAGCGACCTGGTCGCCCTGCCGCTGCCGAACTTCG
Organism: Curtobacterium citreum; assembly: GCF_006715175.1. Classification (NCBI taxonomy): domain Bacteria; kingdom Bacillati; phylum Actinomycetota; class Actinomycetes; order Micrococcales; family Microbacteriaceae; genus Curtobacterium; species Curtobacterium citreum. The sequence goes on from NZ_VFMQ01000001.1 coordinate 579,423, forward strand.
GCGACGGCGAGAAGGTCGGCGCCGGCTCGTGGACGTGGGGCATCGGCTCGTCGACCAAGCACGGCAAGGCTGCCGGCGCGTTCCTCGACTACCTGCTCAACGACGCGAACGTGAAGGCCATCACCGAGGCGAACGGCGCCCCCGCGGCGACCAAGTCGGCGTTCTCCGCGCAGAGCGTCTACCAGTCCGGCGGCGGCCTCGCCCTCTGGGGCCAGCAGCTGGAGCAGTCGTGCCCGGCGACCGCGATCACGAAGAGCTGCATCGCCGTCTACCGCCCGGTGACCCCGGGGTACCCGGTCATCACGTCGAAGTTCGCCAGCGCGCTGTCCGCGGTCTGGGGCGGCGCCGACGCGAAGGAGCAGCTGACCACGGCTGCGAAGTCGATCGACCAGGCCTACTCGGACAACAACGACTACAAGTGATCGGCCGTGGGGGCGTCGGAGTCCGACGCCCCCACCCCCGGTCACCCCGCAGAACCAGGAGACCAGGAGTCCTCGTGACCAGCACGACCACCCCGCCGCCGGCCGCGCCGGCTGCACCGATCGCCGAACGGCGTCGCCGGGTTCCCCGGCAGCTCCGTCGGCAGCGCAGCGACCTCGTCGCGGGGCCGCTCATGGCCCTGCCCGCGATGGCCGGCATCGTCCTCTTCATCGCCGTCCCGTTCGTCGCGGCCATCGGGCTGTCGTTCTTCAACGTGCAGCTCGGCTCGCCGCGCCCGCCGACCTTCGTGGGGTTCAGCCAGTACGTCCGGCTGTTCACCGACCCGGTCGAGGCGCCGCAGTTCCTCCGCGCGCTCGGGAACAACCTGTTCTTCGCGGTGGTCGTCATCCCGCTGCAGACCGGCCTCGCGCTCGTCTTCGCGGTCCTGCTCAACCAGCAGCTCAAGGGCATCCGGTTCTTCCGCACGTTCTTCTTCATGCCGGTCGTCTTCCCGATGGCCCTCGTCGCCGTGATCTGGCGCGTGATCCTCGACCGGAGCGGCAGCGGTCTGCTCAACAGCGCGGTCGAGACCGTCACCGGGGGAGCGGTCGGCCCGCACGACTGGCTCGGCTCCGGTGCCACCGCGATGCTGTCCGTCATCGCCCTGTCGATCTGGCAGGGCGTCGGGTTCCAGATGGTCATCATCCTGGCCGCGCTGCAGGAGATCCCCGAGGAGCGGTACGAGGCGGCTCGACTGGACCGGGCGAACCGGTTCCAGCAGTTCGTGCACATCACCGTGCCAGGTGTCCGCAACACCCTGATCTTCGTGGTGCTGCTCACCACGATCTTCGCCTTCCGCGTCTACGACCAGGTGTACATCCTGATCACCACCGCCGGGGGCAACGAGAACGCCCTCCGCACCGTCCTGTACCAGGCCACGAACGCGATCATCACCGAGAACAGCGTCGGACGCGCCACCGCGATCTCCGTCGTGCTCTTCGTGATCATCGTCGTCGTCGCCCTGGTCCAGCGCGCCGTGCTCCGACAGAGGAGTGAGAGTTGACCACCATCCGCCCCCGCCGCGTGGCGTCCAAGGCCGGGTCCTACGCGATCCTGATCGTGCTGTCGGCGCTCATGTTCGCGCCCGTCTACTACCTGCTGCTCGGCAGCTTCAAGCCGAGCAGCGAGGTGCTCGACGGCTTCACCGGCTTCCTGCCGATCCACCTGTCGCTCGACAACTACCGCGGGGTCTTCCGGGCACTCGACTCGGACGCCACGGGGTACTTCTGGCAGTTCATGACGAACTCGGTGCTCATCTCGCTCGTGGTCGTCGTCGGCGGACTCGTCGTCAACGCCATGGCCGGCTACTCGTTCGCACGGCTGCAGTGGAAGGGCAAGAACCTGGTGTTCCTGCTCGTCGTGCTGCTCGTCATCGTGCCGTTCGAGTCCGTCGCGGTCCCGCTGCTGTACCTGCTCAACGGACAGCGGGACACCCTGGTGGTGCAGATGATCCCGTTCATCGCGAACGCGTTCTCGATCTTCTTGTTCTACACGTTCTTCCTCAACCTGCCGAAGAGCGTCGAGGAGGCCGCACGGCTCGACGGCCTCGGCGCCTTCGGCACGTTCGTCCGCGTGGTCGTCCCCAACGCCCGCCCGGTGTTCGCGACCGTGGCGATCCTGACGTTCCTGAGCTCGTGGGGGTCGTACCTCTGGCCGTCGATCGTCACGTCGGACCCGACCGCCCGCCCGCTGCCGCTCGAGATCAGCGTGTTCTCCGGGCAGGAGCCCGTCGACTGGGGGCAGACCTTCGCGTTCGGCACCCTGCTGGTGCTGCCCGTGCTGATCGTCTTCCTCGCGTTCCAGCGGTACTTCATCCAGAGCGTCGCCGGATCGGCCGTCAAGGGATGACGCTCGACCCGCAGGTCCGTGAGCTCCTCGCGCGCCTGGCGGAGGAGGGCGGAGCGGGCGGTCCCGCGACCGTCGCGGGCCAGCGCGCGCAGGCCGCGCGGTTCGCGGCCCTCGCCGGTTCGCCGGTCCGGGTCGGTCGGGTCGACGACCGCACCGTCCCGACCGAGCACGGCCCGGTGCCGGTCCGGGTCTACACCCCGCCCGAGCCCGAGCCCGAGCCCGAGCCCGAGCCCGAGCCCGAGCCCGAGCCAGAGCCCGAGCCAGAGCCAGAGCCGGAGCCGGAGCCGGAGCCGGAGCCCGACCTGGTCCCGGACCCGAACCGGGACCAGGACCGCGCGCTGCCCGTCACCGTGTTCCTGCACGGTGGCGGATGGGTGCTCGGCGACCTCGACAGCCAGGACCACCTCGCACGGGTCGTGTGCGCCCGCGCGCGGTGCCTGGTCGTCTCCGTCGACTACCGACTCGCCCCCGAGCACCCGTTCCCGGCCGCGGTCGACGACGCCGAGGCCGTCACGACCTGGGTCCTCGATCACGCCGACGAACTCGGCGGCGACCCCGAGCGCGTGGCGCTGTTCGGGGAGAGCGCGGGTGGGAACCTCGCGGCGGTCGTGGCGCAGTCCCTGCGGAGTCGTCCGGGCCCACGGCCGGTGTTCCAGGTCCTCGTGCACCCGGTGGTCGACCACGCGGACGACAGCGAGTCGATGCGCGTGCACGCGGACGGCCCGGTCCTCACGGCGGCGCAGATGGACTGGTTCTGGGACACCTCCCTCGGACCGGACGGCGACGGGTCCGACCTGCGGGCCTCCCCGCTCCGGTCGCCGGACCTGCGCGGCGTCGCCCCGGCACTCGTGGTGTCGGCCGCGGTCGATCCGCTGCTGGGGCAGGGCACCCGCTACGTCGCGGCGCTCCGGGCCGCCGGGGTCGCGGTCGACCACGTCGTCGTCCCGGGGGTCCCGCACGCGTTCCTCTCCTTCACCGGGCACGTCGACCGCTCGCGCCGCGCGCTCGAGGACGTCGCCGACGCGCTCGCGTCCGCCTTCGCGCGCACCTGATCCAACAGGCCCGGCCCCGTCGGACCCGGCCCCACACCGGACGGGAGGCACGTGGCGGGCCCGCCACGTGCCTCCCGTCCGGTGTCCACCCGCCCTGCGGACCGGGCGCAACGCGCGCCCCGGTTCAGGACCCCGGGGTCAGTCGGTAGACCAGCCCGGCGGTGTCGTCCGTGACGTACAGGCTGCCGTCCGGGCCGGGCACGGCGTCCACCGACCGACCCCACCGCGACCCGTCGTCGTCCTGGAACCCCTCGACGATCGTGCGCGGCCGGCCGAGGGTGTGCGCGGTGTCGTCCCAGGCGCTGTACGACACCGACGGTGGCCGCGGTGGCTCCCGGTCCCACGATCCGTGCGTCGTGACGAGTGCCCCGTCCGCGTACGCCGCGGGCAGGGCGCTCCCGCGGGTGAACACGAACCCGACCGGGGCGCTGTGCGCGGGGAGCCCGACCATCGTCGGGGTGACGGTGGCGCAGTCGAGGGCCTTGCCGTCGGGGTTGTTCGCCGGGTCGTCGACGTACCCGAGGTCGAGCAGGTCGGGCTTCCCACGGGAGTCCGGCTGGCAGAACGGCCACCCGAGCTCGGCCCCCGCCGTGATCCGCGTCACCTGGTCGTCCGGGTGCTCGTTCACGTACGCCTGCACGCGCTGCCCGTAGTGCCCGCTGCCGTCGTGGAACGGGTACGGCTGCTGGTCGGCCTGGTTCACGGCGGCGAAGAGCGTGCCGTCCGGCGCGTGCGCGAGCCCCTCGCCGTTCCGGACCCCGGTGGCCAGCAGCGTGTTCCCGGTCCCGTCGAGCCGCACCTGCCGGATCACCGCGCGGTCGGGGTGGTCGCGGCGATCGGCGCCGTCGCTGTTCGACGCGGAGCCGATGTCGTAGGCGACCACGCCGTTCCGCACCGCGACGAACTTGCCGCCGTGCCCGCCGGTCGGCAGTCCGTCGACCAGGACCCGGTGGTCGCCGAGCGTCCCGCCGTCGTAGCGCCAGGCCTCGATGCGGGTCGCCTCGCCGAGCACCACGACGGTCCGGCCGTCCTGCTCGGTCACCGCGACGCCCTGCGGGTCGTCGAGTCCGGTCGCGAGCCGGTGCACGGTCGGCGCCCGGACCCCGCCGCGCGGCTCGAGGCGCAGCAGGTCGCCTTCGGAGCCGGTGGTCAGGAGCATGCTGCCGTCGGGGAGCCACGCGGCCATCCGCGCGCCGGGGGCGTCCGCCCAGACCTCGGCACGCCAGCCGTCCGGCACGCGCAGCGAGCGTCCCGCCGCGCGCCCGGCGTGCGCGCCGTCCGCGACGGTCAGCCGCACGGTGTGCAGTCCGGAGGCCGGGTTCCCGGTCGTCGCCGCGGCCGCGGAGGGCGCCCTCTCGAGTGGTCCGGACGTGCACGACGCGATGCCCACCACGACGAGCGCCGCCGCGGCGGCGCTGCCCAGGACCCTGCTCATCCGCTCCACAGCGGCAGGCTAGGCCGGCTTCGTCGCCGCCGGGACGCGAGTGCGCCAGTCGGACGGCCGTCTGTCGGACGCGCCCACGGGACGGACGGGAGGCACGGGGCGGGATCGTCACGGGCCTCCCGTCCGGTGGGTTGCCGGCTCTGGAGCGGAGCGCTGCGCGCTCAGATCGCGGCGGCGACCGACCAGAACTCGGGGCCCGGCTTGCTGATGAGGCGCTGGTCCGCGAACGAGCCGTCGGCGAACGTGAGGCGCGCGACCGGAACCCCGCCCTGCGCGGTCTTCCCGGTGTCGACGATCGACGCGACCTGCGCCCGCGGGATCGTCACGATGTGCTCCGCGGGGAGCTGGTTGCCGGTCAAGCCGAGGTCCCACATCGACAGGGACTGCTCGCTGATCACCATCAGGGAGGGGCCGGCCTCGTTCGGCAGGCTGCGGGCGGTGGAGCCCTCCTCGCCGCCGGTGTGCTGCGACCGCGATACGTCGGGGAGCGCGCCGGTCGCGCTCCGTCGGCAACGACCGTAGTGGCGGGGGATTTCTGTGGGGAAGCGCTTGCGTTTGTGGGGCTGCGGTCTCGGTCGCGGTCTCGTTCTCGCGGGAGGCGAGGTCGCATGGACGGCCCACGGACGACGAGGGAGGACTCGACGTGAGCATGCGATCTGCGCTCCGGCGCGCACGGCAGGTGGTCGCGCTGACGATGCACCCGAGGATCCCGGTGGGCGGGTTCGACTGGGTCGGTCCGGACGGAACCGTCGACGAGGGGGCGTTGTCGGAGACCAAGGAGACGATCGACCTCCTCCTGACCGACCATGCCGTCCTGCACGTCGGACGGATCAGCGTGCTGCCGACGGAGGCGAGCAGTCGCCAGGAGCTGTCGAACGTGATCGTGCGGACGGTGTTCGACCGCCTCCCCGCTCGACTGAGTGTGCCGGAGGAGACGCTGAACGCTGCGCTGGCGATGTTCGTCGAGGACGTGGCGCTGGTCCGCCGCGACGCGGTCGACACGGGGGTGCTCAGGCGGTCGCCGGACGGTGCCGTTTACCGGATCGCGGCGGAGTGAGCGACGCTGCCGCTGCACCCACCTGTGCTCCGAGCCCGGCGGCGAGCACGTGAGCGTCCTCGAGCGGCAGCCACCAACAGGTCCAGCTGACAGCTCCTCCGTCGTCTGACCGGAAGCGTCCACCCGCCCGCCAACGCTCCGCGATGTCCTCTTCTGGCAGTGCCATGAGGAAGAAGTGGCGTACCGCGATCTCATCTCGGACGGGGCGCAGGTCGTACCGCTCACGTCCGAGCGCCTGCACTACCATGCCCGTCCGACCGGTCTGTTCGAACAGCTCTCGTACCGCGGCGTGCTCAGCTGTTTCGCCGGTCTCGATGGTGCCGGCTGGCACTTGGACGCCGGTCTTCGCGAGCGGGACCCCGTCGTGCGTGAACACGAGGAGGTGCCCGTCACGGATGACCTAGCAGACGACCTTGTCGACCTCGGCTGGCATGAGTCCACGGTGCGACCGCATGTGAGCTGCCACATGCTCGCCGCACGCTGGCCCGGCGGGCCGTTCGGTCGCTGGCGGAAAGCCCATGAGGGTGTCGCTGCATGACCTGGACCAGTGCTGCCGACGCGCAACGCTACGGATCGACCATCCTCATCGGGGACCGAGTCCTGTTCCGGGCGCTCGAGGACGCAGATCTTCCCGACCTCGTCAGGTGGTGGCGTGACCCGGAGTGGGCGGTGCTGCAGCAGAGGTCGGGTAGGCGATCGATCGTCGCGCCGGACTGCTCGTAGGCCTGCCGGGTGATCGCACGGAGCGTCGGTCTTGGTCGTCCGCACGTCGCTCTTCACGGCTTCGGGGTGAACCATCGCATCGGGCTGCGCCCCTTCGGACGCGTTGCAGGGTCTCCCATGGCGGCTGGTGTTCCTCGACCTGCCGTGGGCCGAGGCAGCAGCGGTGACTGCCACCGATGAGAGCACGGTCGATGTGGCCGACGAGGTTTCGCCGAGATCGGCGACCGCCTCGGGGATGAGCCGTTCGCCGTCATCGGGAACCCCTTCGGCGGCATGGTCGCCCGACAGGTCGCTCACGAACACCGGGGCCACGTTCTCGGTGTCGTGACCCTGGCGGGTGTCGTGCATCCGCGCTCAGACCGCCCCGTCCTTGAACGCACCGTGCTCCACACCGAACCGTCCGGCGTTGAAGCCGCCGGCCACGCGCGACCTGCGATCCTTGAACGCCCCCGTGCAGGAGCTGGTCGACGACGTCGAAGCGCTTCGCAGCCGAGTGAAAACCGTTGCCCAGTGCAACTTGACCCCCGAGCGGGGGGCGTGCTTTGCTGAGGGGAACCACAGATTGACCTCGGGGGGTTTCAATGAAGAAGAAGATCATCGGCGGCGTACTGGCAGGAGCGGTAGCGGTTGGGGCAGCATTCGCCACTGGTACCGGCGCGCTGGCTGCGGAGACAAGCGCGTCTGCACCACCCGCCTACACCTCGGCAGAGCTGATCGAAGGGGTCGTGTTCCTGCAGGGCGATCTCGGTCAGTCCCTGATCGACAACGGTGCACTGGGCGACATCTCTTCGGCCGAGAAGACGGCGGTCGAGGAGCTTCTCGCAGACGACAACGCGAAGCAGCTCGCCGCAGAATCGACGCAGCAGCTGCTGGACGAGCGGCCGGAGCTCGCGACAGACCTCGACACGGCTCTCGACGGCGGTGACCCGGTGGCGGTTTCCTCCGCTCTGAGGAACGTGGTCGAGGACGCAGCCGACACTCCGGCGGCGCAGGCGGCCACCGCCGCAGTGCAGGAGGCTGAGCAGACCTACGTGCCTGGCGAAGTGGGACCCGACTGCCTCTTCAACGTCGCTGTGGGCGGTTACCTGGTGATCGCGGTTGCGGCGGTCGGGGTCGGGGTCGTGGCGCTCGCGTCCGTGGCCCTCGTCGGAGACGTGTACGTGGCGGGGGAGAACGCCGCGAGCAAGCGTGCTGCGGCCGCGTCCGACACGGACGGGCAGTTCGTCGCAGCGCTGCTCCAGAGTGTCTGATCAGCGTGCTCGGGGGACGCGCATCGCGCGCGTCCCCCTCCTGTCGGTCGCCGGTGCAATCGTCACCTGCGTTCTCCTGGGCGGGTACGTGCTGCAGGGGCGGCTACAGAACACCGGCGCTGGGGCCCTTCCGTACCAGGCGGAGGTTTCGCCGGTGATGCAGAAGGTCCTTCCTCAGGGCTGGGCGTTCTTCACCAAACCAGCGGACTCTGAAGCCCTGGTCCCGTACCGTCTCGCTGACGGTTCGGCCGAGTCGATGTCGGTCGGCGAGTACGCGGAACCCTCGAACGGCTTCGGGTTCGATCGCAGCAAGCGGCGGCAGGGCGTCGAATCGGCCATGCTGCTCCAAGGCATCGGAAGGTCCGCGTGGCAACAGTGCGACGGGGCGGATGTCGCGACGTGCGCGGCGGATGCGCCGGAGCCCGTGCGGCGTGCGAACACGCTGCCCGAACCGACCTTGTGCGGCCCCATCGCCATGGCCGCCGAGCAGATCACCCCGTGGAAGTGGCGCGATCTGCGGGACGAACCCCGCTTCGTGACGGAAGTCGTCCGGCTCGAGGTGACCTGCTGATGCTGAGCAGCTTCCTTCGCCAACGTGTCCGCCTTCCGGAGCCCTGGACGCTCCCACTGACCATCGCTCGTTCCCTGCTGTTCCTCGGCACAGGACTCACGCTGACCATCGGTCCGAGCTGGGCGGTGTTCACCCCGTCGAACGGGAACCCCGACGTACTCGACTGTTCAGGGGCGAGCGCCTTGTCCGTGTTCTGTGTGGCGGACGCACTGCCACTCGATGTCTCAACACGGGTGGCTGGAATCCTGTTGCTCGTTTTCGCGACGGGCTTGATCCCGTGGCTGACCGCGGTACCAGCAGCCTGGATCCTGCTGAGCGTTCCGCTCTCCGGCACGCTCGTCGATGGCGGCGACCAGCTCGCTGGCATCCTCGGTCTGCTCCTCATCCCCGTCAGCGTCACCGACTGGCGATGGAATCCCTGGCGTGATGAAGCACCACGAACGGCCGAGAGCAGCGCCGCGGTCCTCGCGGGCACCGTCAGCTGGTGGCTCGCTCGAGCGCAAGTCGTCGTGGTGTACCTCGAAGCATGCATCGGCAAGATCGCCGTTCCGGAGTGGGCAGGCGGAACCGCCCTCTACGCCTGGGAGCGACACCCGAACTTCGGAGCGCCGAGCTGGGCTCAGCCGCTGGTGTACTCATTGACCGCGCAACCGCTGATCAGCGCCCTGATGACGTTCGCGGTGATGGCCACAGAGTTCACCATCGCGATCTCCCCGGTGCTGCCGCGATGGTTCCGCACACGAGTGCTGTACCCATGTGCTGCCGCGCTCCACTTCGGAATCATCCTCTTGATGGGAGTCAGCTCCTTCTCGATGGTGATGTTCGCCGCGCTGACCCTGCTGGTCCTTCCCATCGACACTGACCTTCGCGCGCTCCGCCGGGCGCTGCCGCGCGGAGGCGACGCAGCCCTCGCGAACGCACAGCCCGCCAACCCCGTAGAGGAGAAGTCGATCAGCCATGTTTCGTGAACGTCACCTCGCGCCGAGCTCGATCAGGATCCTCGGCGTCGTCGTCACAGCGGGGAGCGCCGCCGGACTCGCCGCCTCCATCCCCTCGTTACCCACCCGAACCGGCGCCGACGCCAGCGCACTGGTCGTCGCCTTGGGCGTCGGCATCGCGCTTGGACTGAGCGCAGCAACGCAAACGCTCCTGATCACCGTGCGGGACGGCACGCTCGTGATTCAGCTGACACCGTTCTTCCGCAAGACCGTCCTGACGACGCAGGTCGCATCCGTCAGCGCGACGACCATCAACCCAGCCGGGTACGGCGGCGTCGGCATCCGCCGCGCCCCGGGCAAACCACCGGCAGTGTTCCAACGCGGAGGGTCGGCTGCGAAACTGCAGATGCGGGACGGCTCGACGCTCATCCTCGAGTGCGACGACGTCCCCGGTCTGGCGGACGCTCTCCGATGAACGCACATTCGCCGCCACGCAACGTTCGCTGGATGCCGGTCGGCGTCTTCATCGTCGCGTCGTTCCTGCTCTCCTGGCTCGTCTGCCTACCTTTGTGGGTCGATGCCGGCGGCCTCGCCTCGCCCGCAACTACTTGGGTGCTCCCGGTGGTCATGTTCACCCCGCTGCTCGCGACCGCGCTGATGACGCTGACCGTCGACCGCGGCGCTCTCGGCGCCCAGGTCCGTCGTCTCGGGATCTGGCCGCTGGAATCGGCCCACAGAACGATCGTCCTGACCGTCGTAGCGATCGTCTTGCTCCCACTGACGATCGCCGCCGGCCTCACGATTTCTGCATGCCTCGGCCTCGTCCAGCTCGACCTCGACGAGTTCAGCGGATTCGCGGCAGCACTTCCCGGAAACGTGCAGGAAGCGGTTCCGGTCCGCACCCTCGTGATCGTGCAGCTGGTCTCCATCCCCGTCGCCGCAGTGCTGAACGGGTTCCTTGCGTTCGGGGAAGAGATCGGATGGCGCGGCTGGCTCCTCCCCGAGCTGCAACCCCTCGGGGTTTGGCCCGCAGTCCTACTCACCGGCGCCATCTGGGGTGCCTGGCACAGTCCGTTGATCCTCCTCGGTTACAACTTCAACCAACCGAACCCGCTCGGTGTCGTCGCGATGATCGTCGGCTGCACAGCAGTCGGCGTCGTCATCGGATGGCTTCGGATCTGGAGCAACTCGGTCTGGCCTGCGGTCTTCGGGCACGGAGCACTCAACGCGACTGGCGGTCTCGTTGTGCTCCTCAGCAGTGATGAAACGGCGCCGAACCTGCTTCTCGCTGGCCCGCTCGGAGCAGGAACAGTGATCGCGGTAGCAACCGTCGCTCTACTGGTCGTCCTCGTGCGGAAGACGACGAGCACAAACCGCGGTTGGCTCCGAAGCCGCAATCTGTCCCCGTAGGCGATCGTCTATCGGGACGTCTCGATCGCGAGTTGGGCGACCTCGACGACTGCATCGGAAGGCATGTCTGGGTAGTAGTTCTCGCGCAGCTGCTGCGCGAAGAGCTGCATGTCGGTCTCAGGAGGCTGGTGGGCTTGCTCGGCAGTGAGCATGTCGAGCCGGTACTGGTGCACGGCGATCACGGTGCCGGGGACCGATAGTGCAGTCGGGTGCTCGTCGAAGACGAACACGGCTGCTCCGACCGGTACGTCCTCGTTCCACCGAACGGTGGTGACCTTCTCGCCAGACATGACCGCTTCGTGGTGCTTGCGGTGGAAGTGGATCGTGTTGGGTGTCGCACTGACCATGCCCCCACTCTGTCGCAGCGGCGGGATGTCCAGCAGTGGGCCGTCCGCGACCACGTTGATCACGCGGTCGCTCAGGTCGGATGACGGCCCGGTCATCCGTCGATTTCAGCACCGGTCGGACACGCAGGCCCTGACGGCTCGAACAGGGCTGACAGCGATGCAGTGCCTGTGCAGATGATCGGTGTGCGACCGGCTGTCGAGACGCTGTTGCGTCCGGTTCAGGGCGTGAAGAAGTCCGCGAGTGTCGTGCTGATTTGAGCGGGTCCGCCGCTGTTCCGGGGGCCGTCGTGGCCGAGCCCGTCGAACTCCACCTGTCGTGAATCGGGGAGGATCCGGGCGAGGTCGCGGATGGCGGTGCGGAGGAACGTGGGGCTCGCAGTTCCGCTGAGCAGCAGGACCGGACAGTCGATGCTCGCGTGGTCCTGGATGTGCCCGTCGCGTTCGGCGACGGCGCGGAAGTCGTAGCGCACGCCCGGGAGGAGGTCGCGGAGCGATGACGCCGGCCCCCGCTGCCGGGACTGGACCGCGAGGACGACACGGCCGAGAGCGCGGGCGACGAGGCGCGGGGCTCGCGCGATGAGCGCAGGTGCGGTCCCTGCAACGACGAGCGCGTCGATGAGCGCGGCGCCGGACTGTCCGCGCTCGATCTCGGTGCCCAGTCGGCGGATCCCGGCCTGGTCGATGCCGTCCCGGTAGAACGGGGGCTCGTAGACCGCGAGTTGCTTCACTCCGGGCAGGGTCCGTGCAGCCTCCAAGACGATGACAGCGCCGGAACTGAGCCCGAACAGCTTCGTCGCGCCGGTCGCGGCCATGACCGCATCGAGGTCCTCGACATCGCGGGCGATGCTGTGGTCGGCGGTGTACGGGCGCGGGCTGATCCCGGGGCCGCGTCGTCCAGCGGTGATGACCGTGAACGAGGCGGACAGAGCGAGGGCGAGTTCCCGGTACGCGTGCACGTCAGCCATCGCACCCTGCACCAGGACGAGGCCCGGTCCGGTGCGCTGACGAAGGTAGCCGATCGAGGTCCCGTCGCGAGACGCAACGTGCTCGGTGACGATGCTGTGATCCACAGCGTCAGCACGGCATCGACCACGAGCAACCAGCGCTGGCGATGCCGCTGCATCCGCCTGCAGGTCGGTGAGGGAAACGGACCGAACACCGGACAGCTTCCTGCGGTGATGAGGGCCGCCGGGTGCTCGCTTCGTCGTCGAGGAGTCAGCACCGCGATCGACAGCCCTCGGATCTGTTCCGCCTGAGTGAGCGCTGCTGCCGGGTCGTCGATGCCGACGGTGGTCACCTGCAGGACGCTGAGGTCGGTGACGCCGGCCTGGACCTGTCGCCAGACACGGAACGCAGTCTCCTCGGAGCACATCCACGACCCGCGCACGGTGATCCGGCGCCGCATCAGCTGGTCGTACGGGACCGCGTGGAACACGGCGGCGGCCGAGCTGTTCCGCGGCGCGCTGACACACAGCGAGCACCCGAACCTCGTGCGGTGGGTGTTCCTCGCCCCAGATGCCCACGACTTCTTGCCGGACTGGACGGACGTGGCGCAGGGACTCCTCGCACGGCTCCGCGCCCGGGCAGGACGGCACCCGGGCGTTGCGGGCTACACGGAGCTCGAGAGCGAGCTCCGCGGGGCCAGTCCGGAGGCCGACCGATGGTGGTCACGATACGACGTGGGCATTGAAGGAGGCGGCATCAAGCGCGTGCGTCTGGCCGACGGTGGGGTGCAACGCCTTGCGTTCACGTCCCTCGACGTCTCCGACTGACCGAACCAGACCATGACGACCTATCGCCACCTGTGACACCCGGTCGACCAACCGATCGGGCGTCCGGTAGAAGACCGGCTATCGGGACCCAATTCTGTGTTGCTGCTGAGTCACCGTGACGGTCTGCGGAGCGTGTCGGATGGTCGTTCTCCGAAGGTGTCGGCGTAGTAGCTGGCGAATCGTCCGAGGTGTCCGAAGCCCCAGCCTCGTGCGACGTCTGCGATGACGGTCGTTGGGATTTCGCCGGCGACGAGCTGTGCGCGGACTCGGTGGAGCCGGATCTGGCGGAGGAAGGCCATGGGGGTAATGTGCGCGTGGCGTTGGAAGGCTGCTTGCAGGGCGCGGGCGTTGATGCCGGCCGCCTGGGCGACGTCAGTGCTGGTGATGTGTCGATGAGCGTTGGCGACCATCCACTCCTGTGCGAAGCGCATCGTCGCTGGGCCGTCGTGGAACGCGATGTCGACGTCTGGGGTGGCGTGGAAAGCGTCGACTGCTGCTTCTGCGACAAGCATGTTCACAGCCGCTCGTCGCCACCGGTCCGTGTCGGGGTGCAGCAGCTCGGGTGCTGCCGCACGGATCACCTGTCTGAGGCGCTCGAGTTGTTCCGGGTCGGGAAGGTTTCGGAACTGCAGCGGACCGGGGATTGCGCCGAGCTGGGCCGCGGCGACGTTCTCGAGGAAGGTGCCGTCGAAGCGGATCATGTGCTGGGTACCTGGCGCAGCGCTGAACTCGAACGGTCGACCCGATGGGTACATCACGGGCACGTTCGGTGGCATCGCGACAGCGTCTCGCGTGTCGATGTCGAGGACGATGCCCGGGGTGGTGGTCCAGGCGAGGATGTAGGTGCCGTGTTGGCCGATGGTGCCCCATCGGTTCGCGTCGACAGCGGATGTGCCGAGCGTGAGCTCGTCGTCGCCGACGGCGCGGTACCGCCATGTGAATCCGTCGGCGGTGGGCTTGCCGATGTGAATGTCCTGGCTCGCGTAGACGTCTTCGTAGAACGCGACCGCTTCGTCGACATTCGTGCCTCGGCGGTCGACGGCGACTGGGGGCAGATTGTCCGACGGCATCCGCGAGTAAGTATGCCGCCTACCGCCGACATCGATGCTCCCGGCTGGAACCCCCTCACGCCTTCCGGTGATTCGGCGGTCTGCGACGGAGCTGTCAGGGATGTTCCGGGGAAGCTTTCGGGGGTTGCAGGAGCATGTACTGGTAGCCGTTGCGGGCCATTGGTCGATGGAGCCGGTGGTGGGTGGCCGCCCAGATCCGCCCGTTGTACTGCAGCGTCTCGGGGGCGGTTCCGCGGAGAGTGAGGGTGATGTCTGGGTGCTCGGGCTCTTGGAGGACGAGGGTTCGCAGTACTCCAGCGGGGTCGAGCGTGACGTGGGTCGCGTGATCCGGCATGCTGTTCTCCTTCGTCGCCGCCGTCAAACCGGCGGTGGTCAGTCCATCCGGACGAAGCCGCATCCTGGACGGTTCCGCACGGACCGTCACTGCCGGGGGAGGCGTGCTCACCGGGTTGCGGGCTTCGGCTCTGCGACCTTGTCCGGCGTGCCGCTGCCAGGCGTGTGAGACGTGTCGGGGGTGAAGTGGATGCGTTCGGCTGCGCGGGTGGTGTCTTGGGCGCGAGCAAGTTGTGCATCCTGCGCGGTCTGCGCGTCAGCTCGTGACCGGCGGATCGTGGCGAGGGCGTTGCTGCTGATCTGGTGCACCAGGTTCGCGATTGCGGTCGAGAGGCCACGTTCGAGTTGGCCGAGGTTGGTGTTGCCGATGATCAGACGCCGGTCGTGCACGGCCAGCGTCACATCCGGGTAGCCGGCGCGCTGTAACAAATGGTGACTGCCGGAGCCTTCGAGCGCTGCGATCTCTTCCGGATTGGGTCGTCGGTTGAAAACGGCGGGAACGTCGTAGAACCGTTCGGCGGCGTCGGTGCCGAGCGATGCAGGCAGGCCGGATGCGACGACGCTGGTCAGGGCGAGGTGCTGGTCAGCGGTGGTGGATGGGCCGGTCATGATGACTGCTTCCGTTGACGGTGGTGACCGCCAGGATGCGTTCGCTGCGGCGAGCATCGTGGTCGGAACCGTCTGAGATGAGTCTCCTCCTGCCAGGTGGTCGCAGCATGCAGGTTGCAGACGGACTCGTCCGGCGGTTCCTCTGTCGCCGGTCAATTGCGTACGAGGAGGCTCAGCGGATGACCACACGACTCCGTGCACGCGGCCGATGGGGATGGCCTATCGGCGATGTCGGGAAGCGTCCGGTTGGTCGAGTTCGGCCGCAGCGGGATGGGTTTCGGGCGTTGGCTCATCAGGAAGACGGTGTCGTCCGGCTCCTAGGCTTGTTCGACAGCAGGAGCCGCGCAGCCGCTGCCGTGGAGGCAGCAGACCGCAGCTTGAGGGCGCAGGGTCCTGCCGACTCACGGGTGGCATGCATCCCGGCGCCGTAGCGTGACGGCAAGCGCGGATGCGTGAACTCTCCGGACCGGTCGAAGGATCGCTCAGCACCAGAAGGTCGGTCCTCGATGACGACGATCCCGCTCGCCCCCGGTTTCACCCGCACCCGTCCCGGGAACGGCGGCCGCTCCGGCACCTCCACCTACTCCGCACTCCTCGCGCAGGTCAAGGACCACGGTCTCCTGCGCCGCCGCACCGGTTTCTACTGGTCGCTGTTCGGCGGCCTCGTCGCCACCCTCGCGCTGGCGTGGGTCGTGTTCTCGTTCCTCGGTGACTCGTGGTTCCAGCTGATCGTCGCGGGGGTGCTCGGTGTGCTGTTCACGCAGTTCGCGTTCCTGTCGCACGAGGCCGCGCACCGCCAGGTGTTCGCGTCGCAGAAGTGGAACGACCATGCCGGCCGCTGGGTCGGCACGTTCCTGGTGGGCTTGAGCTACTCGTGGTGGATGAACAAGCACACCCGCCACCACGGCAACCCGAACACCGTCGGCAAGGACCCGGACATCGCTCCCGACGGCATCCGGTTCCTGCCCGAGGACGCCGCTGCGGCGAAGGGACCGTTCATGCGGACCTTCCTGCGCTTCCAGGGCTGGCTGTTCTTCCCGCTGCTGACGCTCGAGGGCGTGAACCTGCACCGGCACGCGGTGGTCTCCGTCGTCCGTGGTGCCGGTGGCCGTCCGGACACGAAGGGTCGCGTGCTCGAGGGCACGCTGCTCGTGGCGCGGTTCGCGATCTACCTGACGGTGGTGTTCTGGTTCCTGCCGTTCGGGATGGCGTGCGCGTTCCTGGGTGTGCAGCTGGCGGTGTTCGGGGTGATGATGGGTGCCTCGTTCGCGCCGAACCACAAGGGCATGCCCACCATCGCGCACGACGCGAAGGTCGACTTCTTCTCCCGGCAGGTCCGGACCTCCCGCAACATCCGTGGCGGCTGGTGGGTGTCGTTCCTGATGGGTGGTCTGAACTTCCAGGTCGAGCACCACCTGTTCCCCTCGATGCCCCGGCCGGCGCTGAAGCAGGCCCGCCTGCTGGTCCGCGACCACTGCGAGACGCTCGACGTGCCCTACACCGAGACGACGCTGCTGCGTTCGTACGGCATCGTCGTCCGGTACCTCAACCGGGTAGGACTCGCCGCACGCGACCCCTTCGCCTGCCCGATGGTCGCGCAGATGCGGATCCACTGACGTGAGCGGGGAGCGGATCTCACCGTTGCACTGGAGCTCAGATGACACCGAGCTATGGACTGCGACGGACGATGCCGGAGCGGTCGTCGGCTCCGTCATCGCTGCAGGCGACTACACAGCGGTGACCTTCGATGGCTCAGTTCACGGCACACACCACTCGCTCGAAGCCGCACAAGACCAAATCGACGCCTGGCACCGCTGGACCACCAGCACCTGACCGGCAGCCATCCACATCAAGGCGACAACCGGCTCGGACCGGGGGGCGGCAGAGCCGCTACAGCTCTTCGCGGCACCTCTGGTGTGCCTACTCATCTGCGGTGCCGAGCACCGGGACCGGTTGGGGGAAGGGCGCTGATTCTCCATCGCGCATCCGTGAGAAAGTCTTGCGCGGCAAGGTCGCCTGCGTCCTCGAGGGCGTCCTCCGGCGCTGGCTCCAACAGGACCGGGATCGCCGGAGCGAGCATGAGCTGCACCGTCACCGGTAGTCCAGCATCATCAACGGTCGGCACTGCAATGGTGTCAGCGACCGCGGCTTGCGCCAACGAGGCGCTGTAGGCCAGCACCACTTTGCCGACCATGTCGCTGACGAGGATACGGGTATGCCCGTAATGGAGGTACTGCACGATCAACCGCTCTCGCCGCGGGACAAAGCGGATTGAGAAGACGGCGACCGTGAAAATCATCCCCGACGCGCCCAGTCCAACGACGCTCCTGAACCGTACGCGCCGCTCCCGGAGGCACACCCAACGGTGTCCCTCATGCGCGGGTCGAGGAGACGCACCGGTGGCTGGAACGGTCATTGCGGTGCTCAGACGCGCCGGGCGATGTCGGCTCCTCAGCGCGTTGTCGACACGCGAACGCTCAACTCGCAGAAGGTCCTTTGGCCATGACCTCGCAGCGATCGGCCTGAAGCCGCTGGTGACGAGGACAAGCGCGGAGCCGGCCATGCCGATCGTGCTTGACCTCTGTTCAGTCTCGAGTCACGTTCATCGCAGCGGACGATCGGATCAGGGCGTCCGCTGACGGCCTGACGCACCCCAGCTTCACCGCCTGTCGACGGACGCCCGGTCCGGGTTAGCCAGGCGACGCGAAGGAGTGTGCCGGCACACCTCAGATCAGTCAGATCCATCAGACGGATACCTCGACCGCGTCACGGGCGCCTTCACGATCAACACCGTGATCCCGCTTGACCAGCGAGGCGTCCGGTGGTCCATCGGCGATCCGGACCCTGTATCCGCAGAGAGCGGGCTTGAGCCAGATACTGATGTGATGGCATCACCGCTCGTCTCCGATGTTGCTCACTCCGGCCTCAGCGTGGCCGACCTTGATGACGCGTCGGCACTGTGGTGCTCCGGTCTTGGGTTCACGCTCGAGCGCACCTTCACGCTCGACGTGGACGTCACGGCGGCGACCACCGGCGTCCACGAAGCGGTGATCCGCGCAGCGACGGTGACCTTCGGGCCTCACCGGATTGAGTTGCTGCAGTACGACCCAACCCGCACACCTGGGGCCGCTGGTTCGCCCGCATTTCTCGGCACGGTGCACATAGCGCTCACGGTCACGGACCTCGATCGTGCGCTCAAGCTCTGCGTGCGACACGGCTGGCAACCGGTCGGGACACCTCACCGGATGGCTGGTGGCACCCGCGCCGGCACAGCGAAGATGGTCTTGAGCCGTTCCGAGGGTTGAGTGCCGACCGAGAGATCTCGCGACGGGCAGCTGAAGTTGGAGTGGCGCCAGGTGTGGCCGTGCATCAGATGCATCGCAAGCGGTGGCCTCCTTGTGACTCCGGAAACCACTTGTTCGTGGAACTGAGCGGCACGTTCAATGCCTGACGACCCTCAGTAGCCGGTCCTCGACACGCGGCCGTCCACCCAGCGCCGCGTTGCCGCTACCGCCACCAGGCATCCGGGATCGGCTGTCGCACACAGGTGGTCCGCAAGCGATCGCGGTGAAGGGACGCCATCCGGACGGGCGTCGCCCCCCCCGAGAGCGCCGCAGGCTTCCTCCTGAGAGGCATCGGCCGAGGGCGACCCGACGAGGCTGGAGCGCGATCGCTCCGATGCCCGATCGTCTCCGGGGCGCCGCCGAGAACAGGCCGCCGACGACCGATGGGCAGAAGTCGCTTCCAGAGGAGAGAAGGAGCGGAGATGCCGGGAGACGCCCGAGAAGCGCCAGATCCCACAGAGAGCGAGTGACGGGAATCGAACCCGCGCTACCAGCTTGGGAAGCTGGAGTTCTACCATTGAACTACACTCGCGCATCCCGCCGAGCGGGACGCAGCAAGCCTAGCGGATTCCAGCCTGGATGCCAGCCGTGCATCCGGCCGCGCGTCGCGCGGCGGACCCGCCCCGTGCCTCCAGGCCGTTCGTTGGGTCTCCCCTGTGAGGTGCCCCACCTGACGGACATGTGTCGTCGCCGTGTGTACCGTCCAGGTGGATCGAGCCCCCGACGCGAGGAGGACCCGGATGGTCAGGCATCCCCTCATCGACGACGTGGTCGGCCCCGCCATCGTGGTCCGGTCCGCCTCGCCGGTGGTCTGGTTGACCGAGTCGCTGGCCGCCCTCCTGCGTCGCGCCGCCGAGTCCGGACGCACGGTCGTGCTCCGCACCGGCCGGGAGGCAGCACTCACTCCCGCCCTACGGCACGCGCTGGGCGCGCACCACGCCGCGTGGGCCGTGGACGAGGCCGACGGATCGCTGCGGGACGGGCGGACGGGGGTCGCCGCCTCCGGCGTCGAGGCCTTCGCCGAACACGGACCCGAGCTGGTCGGCCCGCCGTCGCCGGCGCACACCGAGGTCGCGGACTCGGTCCGGCAGATCAGCATCGACCTGACGCTCCGCCACCACGCGGACCGCGCGGTCGACATCGGCACCGCGATCGAGGCGCTCTGCGACACCGTCGGCACCTGTCCGACGCACTGGGGCACGAGCGAGCCGCTCACGGTGCCGTGGGACCGCTGGGTCGTGACGCAGTACGCCAAGCACGAGGCACCCGGGGTGTCGACGTCGTACGCGGTGGGCAACGGGTTCTCGGCGACGATGACCGCGCACCTGGTGGACGGCGTGGTCGTGGAGACGATGTCGGCGGTGCTGACGATCCCGGAGGACGGCGCGGACCCGGCGCTCGCGTCGAAGCTCCTGGACGCGGTGCACCGGGTTGCGGACGAGGTCGAGCCGGTGTTCGGCGTCGTGATGCAGCGACGCGGGGACGCGGACCACCTGGTCCGGGCGGCCTCGCACGGCGAACCGTCGCCCCTCGCGGTCGTGGTGGGTGCCGAGGCCACGGCGTTCCTGGACCGCGACGGTGTCTGGCCGCCCGCGCGCACGACGACGTCGGTGTTCGGCGGCGGGGGACTGGTCGTGCGGTTCGACGACGGGTGGGAGGCGCTCGAGGCGTTCCTGGACCGGATCGACGAGGACCGTTTCCTGCAGCTCGTCGGCGGTGCGCCGCTCGACCCCGCGCACGACGACGGCGCCCTCGACGGACACGACCGAGGCGAGCACGCCGGGTCGCAGCGCACCGGTGGACAGCGGGGCGGTCAGGGTGCCGCGTGACGTGACGCTCCTCTGCCGCGGGCCGGTGGAGACCCGTGACGTGGCCGAGGCGTTGCTCCTGCACGACGAGACCTGGGGGGTGCGGGCGCTCGACGACGGTCCCGTGCTGCAGGTCTGCCGGGACGCGGCGACGCCGGTGATCACGGTGCTCGGGGTCCGGCGGGTGGACTCCATGGACGAGGTGCGACGGATCCTGCCGGACGCCCCGTCGCTGTCGACGCCGCTGTGGTGGGTCGACACGGTGACGCCGATCGGCGCCGCGGGGGAGCAGGGTGTCGCGGCCGCACTCGAGGCGTCGATGGACCTCGACGCGTTCTGCATCGTCCACGGCGACTAGCGCCGCGCGGCTGCTGCCGGGACGGTTCCGGGCCGGTCAGTCGCGGTCGTGCATGGCGGCGAGCCGCTCGTTGTACGCCTTGAGGTCGGCGTCGCCGTCGCGGTCGGCCTTGCGGTCGAGGCGCTTGGCGTCCCGCTTGTCCGTGCGCACCCAGTTCCGCACGACGAGCAGGGCGACGAACACCATCGGCAGCTCGGAGGCGCCCCACGCGATCCCGCCGCCCGTGTGCTGGTCGGCGAGCAGTGCGGCGTCGTCCGTCTGTCCCAGCGCGTGGAACCAGTCGATCGCGAACACGGACTGCGAGGTCATGACGGCGACGCCGAAGAACGCGTGGAAGGCCAGCGTCGCGAGCAGCGCGATGATGAGGATCGGGTAGGCCGGACGCTTCGGGCCGGGGTCGACGCCGACGAAGACCCAGAAGAACAGGTAGCCGCTGAACACGAAGTGCACGACCATCGCGACGTGCCACTCGTGGGACTGCATGGCGTACTGGTACGCCGGCGTGAAGTAGAACACGACGAGGGACCCGGCGAAGATCACCCCGGCGACGGCGGGCTTCGCGAGGAACTGCATGTACCGCGAGTGCGTGAAGAGCATGAGCCACTCGCGGGCGCCGCGGGAGCCGTCGTTCCGGACCGGGAGCGTGCGGAGGGCGAGCAGCACCGGACCGCCGAGCACGAGCGGCAGCGGCACGAACATCATCAGCAGCATGTGCTGGACCATGTGCGACGAGAAGTGGATCATCCCGTAGACCGCGGGGCCCGCCGAGGTGGTCCAGATGAACAGCGCGCAGCCGAGCAGCCACGCGATGGTCCGGCCGACGGGCCAGGAGTCGCCGCGCTGCTTGAGCTTCCGGACGGCGAGCAGGTACCAGCCGGCCCCGACGACGGCGAGCGCGAGCCACACCCAGTCGATGTGCCACTGCGTCAGGTACGTGTGCAGGGTCTGCGCCGGCGGGTACGGGAACCCGATGAGCCCGGAGCGGGTGTCCTCGCCGGTCTCCGGCGTCTGCGGGATCGGCGGCTGCGAGCGGGAGACGGCGACCGAGACGCCGATGGCGACGGCCATGAAGACGATCTCGGCCAGGGCGAAGCGGACGAACAGCCGACGCTCGAGGGGGTTGCGGAGGAGCCCCGGCACGAGCTTCCGGCGCTGCACGACCCCGGCGAGCCCGAGCAGCACGAGCACGGTGGCCTTCACGGTGATGAGCCAGCCGTACGTCGTCGTGACGAGGTCGAGCGGGCCGGTCAGCCGGAGCGAGGCGTTCACGATGCCCGAGAACGCGACGGCCGCGAACGCCCAGCCCGCGAGCGTGGAGTACCGGGCGACGACGCGTCCGGTGGCGCCCTTGGTCCGGGAGCGCAGGACGACCACGGCGACGAGCCCGCCGGCCCAGACGCACACGGCGACCAGGTGCACCGCGAGCGAGTTCACGGCGTTCGCGTGCTCGAGCGACCCGGCCGCGTGACCGGACAGGGCGAGCGGCAGGAGCGCGAAGAGCCCGAGGACCGTGGCGACGGCGAGCGTCGTGGCCCGGGTCGCGAACGCCGCGACGACCGTGGCGGCCAGGACGGCCACGGCGGACACCACGAGGGCCTGGCCGATCTCGACCTGGAACGCGAACAGCAGGAAGTTCCGTGCGAACACCGGGCTGGTGAGCGGCACGCCGAGGGTGTTCGCACCGGTGAGCACGATCCCGACCACGGCGGCGAGGAACCACACGGCCCCGGCCGACGCCGCCCAGCGCGCGGCGCGGTGCTGCACGCTCGACATCGCGCCGTGGTCCTGCTTCTTGGCGGGGAGCGCGAACGCTGCCACGACGAGCAGACCGATCGTCAGGGCGGCCGTGGTGTCGTGCACCACGCGGGCGACCGGCAGGCCGTACTCGACGAGCTCACCCGCCGAGACGAGCTGCTGCCCGGCGGCGAACGCACCGGTGACGGTCATGCCGAGCACGGCGCACGCGACGGCGAGCGGGATCGCGATGACGAGGACCGTCGCGACGGTGGAGTTCCGGCTGGCGACGGGGACGGGGTCGGGTGCCGTGTCCCCGGGCTGCGTGGCGGCTGACGTGACGGTCATGACCGTCCAATGGTAGGTCGCCCACCTGACACCCGGCTCCCGTCAGTCCCGCTGCTCCCAGATGCCCTCGCTGCCCACCCCGACGAAC